>WTGY01000079.1 GCA_011523365.1 Caldilineaceae bacterium | reverse complement strand
CCCGCACAAGGGAGGGCCGAATAGGCCCGACCGCCCAGAACTGCAGTGGTCAGTGAAAGCAGCGATTGATGGGTGATGGGTGTGAGGGGAGAGAAAACTTCGCTCGCCTTGTCCGTCGTCGCGAACTGAAAAGGGCCTAGTCGTTATGTGTTTGGTCACTGCGGCGTTCGCCAAGGGTGGCCAAGGCTGAGGGTCGTCGTTTAGAAAAATGGGAGAGAAGGTAAGAGTCAATATGAATCAGCCACTGAGTGCCGATCAGGTCAGTTTTTTTCGAAACAACGGTTACCTGGTCCTGCGAAAGGTGCTGGACCCGGAATTGATGGCGCAGACGCGGGACGCGTGGTGGGATGCGGCGCCGAAGGAGCTGAAGCGGGACGACCCGAATTCGTGGGTGGGGGCGTTTGCGGACTCGCGCTTCACGTGGAAGTATCGCGACCGCAGCTTTGAGCCGTGGATGGTCGAGCTTCTTTACGGCAATCCGGAGTTGCAGGCGGTCGCGAAGCAGCTACTCGGCCCGGAACTGAAGGTGCCAGAGCGGATCCGGGGCATCTACTGCGTCTTTCCGGATACGGACAAGCAGCCGCGGAAGGCCCACTTTCACGTTGACGCGCACGCGTTTCATCTGGGCGTGGTGGGGTACGTGGACGACGTGCCGCCGGACGGCGGCGGGTTCACGGTATGGCCCGGCAGCCACAAGCATTTCTATCATTTGTTCAAGACGGCCTACACGTTCAACCCGGTGCACGGGAAGGAGGAGATGTGGGACTCGGACGAGTCTCGCAGGGTGCAGCAGATCGACCCGGTGCACACATTTGGGTCGGCGGGGGATGTGGTGCTGTGGCACCACCGCATGGGGCACGGAGCCGGCCACAACCGGTCGAGCCAGGTGCGGCAGGCGGTGCTGTACGACTTCTGCCGGGCCGATCTGGATGCGGTTCAGGACGAGCCTCCGCCGGAGGACATGTGGCGAGACTGGCCCGGGATCAACGGAGGGTAGTGCCGACAGGCAATGAAAATCACGGACATCAAGACATATCTGATGCAGGCCGGTGTGCCCGGCGGCGGCTGGACGAAGCGCAACTGGCTGTTCGTCAAGGTTTTGACGGATGAGGGCATCTACGGCGTCGGCGAGGCGTCGGGGTGGCCGCGGGTGGTGGAGACGGCGATCCAGGACCTGCGCGAGGTTGTTATCGGCGAGGACCCGTTTCTGATTGAGCGCATCTGGCAGAAGATCTACCTGGCGATGATGGGGCACGGCATGACCGGAATCGTCGGCGGCGGTGCGCTCACGGGCATTGAGATGGCCCTGTGGGATATCAAGGGGAAGGCGCTGGGCGTGCCGGTGTGGAATCTGCTGGGGGGCAAGATCCGGGACCGTATCCGGCTCTATGCGCACGCGCAGACAGCGGAAAGGGCGGAAGAGCTGGTTGCGCGGGGCTTCAGCGGGCTCAAGACGGGGGGTGTGGTCAACCCGATCGAGAAGATACGAACATTGCGGGAGGCGGTCGGACCGGAGATCGACCTGATGGCCGACGTGCACGGTCCGCCCTGGTTCAGTGTACGGGATGCGATCCGGGTGGGGCAGGCGCTGGAGGAGTTCGACCTGCTCTTCTACGAGGACCCGGTTCCGCCCGAACATGTCGAAAACCTGGCCAAGGTTGCGCGTCATGTCAATCTGCCGATCGCGGCGGGGGAACGGCACACGCAGATCTACGGGGTGCGGGAGTTGATCGAGCGGGAGATCGTGGATGTGATCCAGCCGGATACGGGCCGGGCCGGCGGTCTGATGCAGATGAAGAAGATGGCGGCGATGGCGGAGGCCCACGGGATTGGCTTTGCTCCCCACGACGGTTCATTGGGGCCGGTGGCGGAGATGGCCGCGGTGCATCTGCTGGCGACACTGCCCAACTTTCTGATCCTGGAGCATCTGGAGGATGACGCGCCGCAGCGGTACGAAGTGATGCAGCCGCAGCCGGAGATAGTCGACGGGTCGATCGTGGTGCCGGATACGCCGGGGCTGGGCGTGGACATCGTCGAAGATGCGATAGCCCGCTATCCGTCCACGGGCAACGTCTCCACGCCGCGGCAGGATGAGTACGTTTACTTCCAGGCGAAGTACGGCCGGGCCAAGTGGCTGGAGCAGTAGTTGTTGACGGCCACTGGATGCCCCAGAGCAGCTCGCCCTACGGTCCCGGCTACCCTTTCAAGAAACATCTGACGTAAGGAGTAGAATGGCAGCCAAGTCAGTCCGAACCCACGAGCTTTCGGCGGATGCCAAGAGGAAACTGCGGTCAGTTTCAACGGCAACGCTCACCAGCCAGCTGCAGAAACATGGCCTGCGCAACACATTTCTAGCCGGGCTATACCCGTTGCGGCCCGATTTGCGAATGGTGGGTTACGCTTTCACGCTGCGCTATATTCCGGCGCGGGAAGATCTGGCGGACGAGCGTTATGACAATACAAAGAACGTGCAGAGGCTGGCGGTGGAGGCGGTGGGAGCGGAAGACGTTCTGATCGTGGACGCGCGGGGCGATATCAGCGCGGCCTCGCTGGGTCACATCCTGGGGACGCGTATCACGCAGCGCGGCGCGGCCGGCTTCGTCACCGACGGCGCGTTGCGGGATACGCCCGGCTTTCGGGAGCTGGAGTTGCCGACGTATATCCGGGCGCCGCACGCCACCACCTCATTTGTGGCCCACCACCCGGTTGAGATGCAGGTTCCCATTGGCTGCGCGGGTGTGGCGGTGACTCCGGGCGACGTGGTCGTGGGTGATGCGGAGGGGGTGGTGATAGTACCGGCCCATCTGGCGGAGGAGGTTGCCCAGGGCGGGTACGAGCAGGAGATCAGAGAAGAGTTTTTCCAGGAGAAGGTTGCGGGCGGCGCCAGCATAGTCGGCGTCTATCCGCCCGATGATGAGACCCTGGCTGAGTTTGAGCAGTGGCGTCGCGAGAGAGGCGTTTAGCGAGCCACATGCGGGCGACGGTCTCTTGTGATCTGTGACGGGGTTTATCAGATACCGCAGACAGCCGCGCGTGTCAGGTATTGGGAAACCGATTCTGAGGCGCTAATCCCCTCGTAGTCCGCGCAGTTCTTCTTCCAACTCACGAATTCTGGCGGTGTTTGCCTTTTGCCTGCCGCGGCCAAAAAAGTTAGCGGCGACGTTGGCCAGAATCGCGGTCAGCATTACCACGATGATTTCGTTGAACAGTCCCCGTCTTTGCTCCTGATCGGCTACAAAAGACGAGATTAAGGCTTCGTCGACCAGTTCACTCTCCTGAGCGAGTTCCTGTAGCGTCATCGTGATCCCAGTTGTCGTGGCACGTAGCCTCGGCCCGTCAGTGATTATCTGGCTCAGAGCATATAACATCGCCACAATCGTGATTGCATTGAAGATCACCGGCGGCAGCAACTTGCCTTCCATTTCCTGTCCTCATTGTCCAAGCAGTTCGTTTGAGTTTCAGGTTTCAGAGTACTGCATATAGCTATTTTGTGACAACATGCAGGCAGCTGAAGTCGGTAAGAGGCACTTGGGAATAAAGGCCGTACTGTGTGGGCAGCAAATTCATGAGGCCAGGAAAACACTCAGGAGAATTCTGATAGGACCAGTTATTCGCGGTAGATTGTCGGGTTGAAGCCAGGGGGTCTTCGTTGATGGCCCCAATTGATGTCAACTGGCGTGCCCCCGCGTGAATTGCTTTATGCGAGACAAGAGCCGCTACCACGGCGTCGGTTCTCGTGGAAGCGAGGGGCGGTCCGCGATTGAGCGGGTGGTATCGAAATAGAGAACAGGAGTGAACCGCCTTGGGGCAAACACTGGCAGGTTCGGTTCAGTCTGTGACGGTATGGGAAAGGGGCGGACAGGCCGCTGTAAAGGTCACGGGCTTCTCATGAGGTGCGGAGGCGTCGTTGGCGTTTGTCTGACCTGGAATTGGGAGGCGCATATTGTTGTCAATTTACAAGGGACACAGAGTTTAAGGAAGCTCCCACGAAGGCACCCACAAGGGGTGCCCCTACGGGGATCCTGGTTGATTGGCGCTGTTGCGGACGGGCATGGGCACCCACAAGGGGTGCCCCTACGGGGGGTTGGCCGGGTGGAAGGAGATTTCAGCGGACCTTAGTCCCCTCGCAGTACACACAGTTCGGTCTCCAATTCACGAATCCTTGCGGTGTTCGTGTGCTGCCTTCCGCGGCCCAGATAGTTGGCGATGAAGTTTGCCACAATTGCAACAACCATCACCGCAATTGTTTCGTTAAACAGATTTCTCCGCTGTGCTTGATCTGCCGCAAAGGTGGAAACCAGAGATTCATCCACCGTATCACTCTCTTGGGCTAGCTTCTCAATTTCAATCATGATTGCGGTCGAACTGGAGAGGAGCCTCGGCGCTTCAATGACCATCTGGCTCAGGGCATACAACATCGCCACAATCGTAATTGCATTGAAGACCACGGGTTACAACAGATTGCCAGTCATTTCCAATCCTCTTTTTTACATGCAGTTCGAACTGAAGAGCCGTTACAAATGCCGCAAGAGGCTGCCCTATGTAAACGTGCAGGCGCTGCTTGCCGGATCAATGTACTACCAGGGCAAGTGAAGCCCTGGATGCAGTGCCAGTATGGCAGGTCACGGCATAAACTCTACTCAGGTTTATGGCCTCGCAGAGTCAAGAGACCAGCCGGTTTAGAATAGTCTTGTCGTGAGTATTGCGAAAAGAATGCCGCTCTTGCACACCGGTTTTCGGGACCCATCAGGATTCCGATGAACCGTCAGCGGCGCGGAGGCCTCGCGACGCGTTCGTGCGATGAACCGAAACTTAAACAAGCCTGACGGTTCCGGTTTCGCCAGGGCGGGTGCCCTGGTCGACAGGAAGAGATGAGGTCATGGCCAGAGCGACACGTCAGTAGGTGTCCAATTGAACCGGAAGAGCTAATCCTCTCGCAACCCGCGCAGTTCTGCCTCAAGTTCGCGAATCCTGGAAGTATTGGCGTGGTGCCTGCCCCTGCCAAGGTAGTTGGCGACGACATTGGCAAGGATTGCGATTATCATCGTCACGATCAGATAGTTGTCAAGACGCGTGCGCTGGTCGCGGTTGGTGGAGAGGCCAGAGACTATCGAGTCGTCCTCGAGGACGCCGTCTGCGGCGAGCTCTTCGAGGGCATGAATGGCATCGGCCGTTCTGATCAAGCGCCCTGAAGTCCCGGTAACAATCTGGAAAAGAGAAAACAGCAACGCCACGATGGTAATTACATTGAATATCACAGGTTGGAGCCATTCGTTCTTCACTTTTGAACCTCCCAGTCCAGGTGTTACTTCCAGCTCGTGTCAGACTCAGCATCCAGGGTAATTTGGAGACATTGTATCACCAGAATACGTTAGCGTGTCCAGTGGCGTTTCGTTGCGTTGGGTCGGACTTCGGTCAAAGATGTTCCCTACGCGGTTCAAATGCGATCTCACATTGGTTGGACCTCTCTTTGGAGAAGGAAGAATGGCGCTGGGATGTCAACTGGAGATAGGGAGCGAGGCATGCCGCTAGTTTTCCAGCAAGACTTTCAGCAACTCTTTGGCGCGCCGCGATGCCCGCCCCCGATGGCTGATTTCGTTCTTGACCGATGTTGGCAGCTCCGCCAGGGTTCGGCCGCGGTCAGTCAGGAAGAAGACCGGATCGTAGCCAAAGCCATGTGACCCTCGCGGCGACCTGGTGATGATTCCCTGCAGCGTTCCCGTGCAGGTTTGGGGCGCGGCCGCCGGACGCGCGATGGCAACCACACATTGGAAGCGGGCCGTCCATGGGCGGGGATGTGAACGCAGCTCTCTCAGCAGCATTACGTATCTGTCCTGATCGGTTGCATCGGGGCCGGCATAGCGGGCGGAGTGCACGCCCGGGGCTCCCTGCAGGGCATCTACTTCCAGCCCGCTATCGTCGGCCCAAGTCCACAGTCCGGTCATGCCGGCGTACTCCTGCGCCTTCAACAGGGCATTGGCGGCAAAGGTGTTCCCGGTCTCGGCAACCTCTTCATGGATGCCGATTTCGTCCAGATACGTGAGGGTCAGCGGCAGGTCCTGCAGGAGATTGCCGTACTCCAGGAGCTTTCCCTGATTGTGCGTCGCGACTAACAGTTTTTGTTCCATTTCAGTTCCCCGGGGATCGCGGGTGTTGCACATGCCCTGATGTTTTTCCATTGTGCTGCAGTTCACACACCCACATATAACACAGCGGGCCCGGTTTGGTTAAAGGAGGCCCCGTCTCTTGCCATTTCGGTGGTATGGGGCTATGATACACGCCGTCGGCAGAGATACCTTCAAGCGACTCTTCAGCACCCCAAGACAGGAGAGGTTTTTCGTGTCGTATCACCCGTTACGCATTTTCAGCGGTTCTGCCCACAAAGAGCTGGCCCTGGAGATTGCCGATACTCTTGGGGTGGAACTCGGTCAATCCACAACTCGCCGTCTGCCGGACAGCGAGATACACGTGATGATCGATGAAGTGGTGCGCGACCAGGACATCTTTCTGGTCCAGTCCTGTTGCCAACCGGTGAATGATCATGTGATGGAGTTGATGCTGTATCTGGACGCATTCCGGCGAGCCAGCGCTCACAGTGTCAGCGTGGTCGTGCCCTATTTTCCGTATGCCCGTCAGGAGCGGATGGCGCATGGCCGTGAGTCGGTCAGCGCGCGGGTGATCGCGAATATGCTGGAGATGATGGGGGCGCATCGCGTGATATTTGTAGATATCCATGCGAGGGCGATCCAGGGCTTTTTCAACATTCCTGTGGACCCGCTTTCTGCGCTGCCGATCCTGGCGGACTATTTTCGGCAGCCGGAGTGGGAGAACGCGGCCATTGTGAGCCCGGATGTGGGTCGAGCGAGTTTGGCGGGCCGTTATGCGCAGCTGCTGAATCTGCCGCTGGTGGTGATGCACAAGCGGCGCACGAGCGTCAGCGTGACGGAAACGACGCACGTTGTCGGTGAAATCGCGGGAATCCGCCCGATCATCATCGACGATATCATGGCCGGCGGCAGCGTTCTCAAACAGATCGACGCGCTGTATGAAGCGGGCGCGGAGGGGACCGCGGCGTTTGCGGTCACGCACCCGGTCTTGCTGCCCTCCGCGTTGGAACATTTGGAGTCCGACGATCGCATCGGCAAGCTGGTCGTTTCGAACACACTTCCCGTGCCCCCGGAAAAGCGATCGGACAAGGTGGTCGTTCTGTCGATTGCGCCGATGCTGGCGGATATAATCAATCGCATTCACCAGGGTCGAAGTATTTCAAAGAAGCTCATACTCATGTAGGAAAGCCTGGCCGGAACGGGCTATACCCTCGACCCATCTGTAACGGGAAAGTGGAGTAACCGAGGATCGAGTGACCCATTTGGGTTTTCGCCTGGAGAATCGCCGGCGGCGTAAGTCAGGCCAAGCCTACTTTAAGGACTTAAGGTTCCGTTCACTTCAGGGGGACCGGAGTGATGGATACCCGGAGGACAGTGTATGGAGACGCTGCAACGTTCCTGGATTGACAGGTCCGATGAAGAAGAGAGCCAAACCTATGACGACGCGGGGCTCGATCCCGACATAGTCGAAGATGAAGATATTTATGTAGCGTCATACTCGCAGTTAATGTGGTGGCGATTTCGCAAGCACCGGATGGCGGTACTCTCCGGATTTCTGGTAATCATCCTGTATGGGATCGCGGCATTTGCCGAGTTCGTGGCGCCGTACGACCCGGAGCAGTCGTTTGTGCAGTACAAGTTTGTACCGCCGATGAATATCCGGATTATCGATGCGGAAGGAAATCTACGCAGGCCGTTTGTATACAAGATTATCCGTGAGCGGGACCCCGAGACTTTGCGCAACATTTACGAAGAGGACGAGACTGTAATTCATCCGATTCGTTTCTTTGTGCGCGGCACGGAATATGAGCTGTGGGGCCAATTTCCCACGAATTGGCATCTCTACGGGTTGGACGTTCCGCATGAGGAGCAGGGGCTCTTTTTGATGGGCGCTGACCGGCTGGGGCGCGATCTGTTCTCGCGTCTGTGTTACGGCGCCCGTATTTCGCTGACGATTGGTCTGGTGAGCGTGGTAATCAGCCTGGTAATCGGCATTCTGCTCGGGGGCATTTCCGGCTTCTACGGCGGCGCGATTGACAATGCCATTCAACGGCTTATCGAGTTCATTCGGTCGATTCCGGAGATTCCGCTGATTATGGCGCTGGCTGCGGCTCTGCCGGCGGACTGGCCGGTGGTGCGGCTATACTTCGGGGTAACGATATTGCTTTCGTTCGTGGGCTGGACGGGGCTGGCGCGGGTGGTGCGCGGGCGTTTTCTGAGCATGAGAGAAGAGGATTTTGTGATGGCGGCCCGCTTCTGCGGCTCGGGCGAGATGCGCATCATACTGCGTCACATGGTCCCTTCGTTTCTCAGCCACATAATAGCCTCCTTGACATTGGCGATTCCGGGCATTATCCTGTCGGAAACTGGTCTGAGTTTCATTGGGTTGGGCTTAAGGGCGCCGGCAATCAGTTGGGGCGTGCTGTTGCAGGAGGCCCAGAATCTACGGTCGGTCGCTCTTGCGCCATGGGTATTGACCCCTGGTTTGGCGGTGGTACTGGCAGTATTAGCTTTCAATTTTCTCGGTGACGGCATCCGCGATGCCGCCGATCCCTATGCCAAGTAGGTCTGTGAGAAGGTCTTGTTCCTTCCGGAGGCAAGAAAGCCCAGGAATTGAGTAGGGCGTCCAGGAAGTAGGAACTGAATGAAGACTGCTTACACATAAACAGAACGGATTTCACCCATGACAATTTCATCTTCGCAGATAGACAGAGTGGCCGACGCCAGCGGGTCCGCAGAATCCCGGGAGATGCTGCTGGAGGTAAAAGGACTGAAGACGCACTTTTTCCTGGCGCAGGGGATCGTGCGGGCATTGGAGGGCGTAGATTTCACGGTACGTCGCGGCCAGACGGTCGGTCTGGTGGGTGAAAGCGGTTGCGGCAAGTCGATCACGGCGCGGTCGATTATGGCGATTGTGCCCTCACCGGGACGGGTGGTCGAGGGAGAAGTCCTCTTCCACTTGCAGAGTCAGGAGAACGGGAGCGTCACCGATCAGGTCGTGGATATGACCAAGATCGACGCCATGGGCGCGCAGGCGCGTTCGATTCGCGGCGGTGAGATTTCGATGGTATTTCAGGAGCCGATGACTTCGCTCAGCCCTGTCCATACGATTGGGAATCAGATCATCGAGGCGATCCTGCTGCACCAGGACGTGGACAAGGAGGAGGCGCGCGCACAGGCGATCGACGTGCTGAACAAGGTGGGCATGCCGCAGCCGGAACGCACGATCGACCGCTATCCGCATCAGTTGAGCGGCGGCATGCGGCAGCGCGCGATGATTGCGATGGCGCTTTCGTGCCGGCCCAGCTTGCTGATTGCAGACGAGCCGACAACGGCACTGGACGTGACGACCCAGGCCCAGATTCTGACGTTGATGCGCGAGCTTCAGGATGAGCTGGGGATGGCGATCATCTTCATCACGCATGATCTGGGCGTGATTGCGCAGATGGTCGACTACGTGGTGGTGATGTATCTGGGTGAAGTGGTAGAGATGGCAGACGTCGACACCATTTTCTATGATCCCAAGCATCCGTACACGCAGGCGCTGCTGCGCTCGATCCCCCTGTTGGGGCGCAAGTCGTCCCAGGGGATCACCAGCCAGTTGACGGCGATTCGCGGCTCGGTACCGGACCCATATTCGATTCCGGAAGGTTGTCCTTTCCACCCGCGCTGCCGCAAGGCGATTGCCGGCGTGTGCGATACACGTAATCCACCTTTGCTGGAGTTGGAGGGCGGCCATATGGTCCGCTGTGTGCTGTACGAATAGCGGGCCAAATCCGATTATAGACTGGAATCTTTCCTGGAGGTCGCGCATCGCGACCTCTTTGCATTGCGCCACATCCAAACAAGAAATGAAGACAATTGGAGTAATCGATTTATGAGCACAGAGTTGGACGCTCAGCCGGCCGGGGAGGCGAAAGAGCCGGAGGCTGAGGGTCAGATTGCGTTGACGCCGGTCTGGCAGGAGTCCGCCCTGCAGGCCGGCTTTGTACATGACTGGCTGGTGGCGGGGCCGGTGGCAACGCCGGTTGTGGAGGTTGGCGGTTTCACGGGCCCGGACTACAAGAACCGGATTGTCGCAGATGCCAGAGCGGCGGCCGCTACGGGTGGAAACGGGGGGGAGGGTGCGATCGCCGCGTCTGCGGAAGTATTCGCGGGCGCGTTGGAGAGGCACAGCTTTGTCCCTGACCGTGAGGAGACGAGGTGGCGCGTTGTGCGCTGCCTTGACGACCACTTTGTGGACGTTTCGACATTTCAGCATACGCCCCACTATCTGCAGGCGTGGGCATTCTGTGTGCTGGAGGTTCCCGGTGCGTGCGAAGTGACCTTTGCGCTGACGACAAACGGCCCGGCGGACATCTGGGTCAATGGAGAACAGTGTCAGCGGGTGGAGCATTTTCATCACCAGCTACCGGAAACGGTCTCCTTCCCGGCGAAACTGAAGGCGGGGCGCAACGAGATAGGCGTCTGTTTCGAGGCGGTAGCGTTGCGAGAGTGCCCGTATGTGATGGCGCTGCAGGTGACGGACCAGAGTGAAGGGGACGGGAAGTCAGTTGATGACTGCCGTGTGCTGCTGCCGACTTCGGTGCGGCCGGCGAGCAGGAGGCAGACGCTGGAGGAGATCTTCGACCAGGCCTACCTGGACCGGGACGTATACAGCCGCCATGCGAAGGTGACTGTGAGCTGGCCGGATGGGCAGGCGGTGACGGACGATTTTGCGCTGCGGTTGATGCGCAAGGGCGGGCGCATCTACAGCGAACACCACACGAAGGGCGAAAAGCGGGAAGAGGTGGTGCTGGGGACGGCGTTCCAGTTTCCGCAGGACGATTACGAGGTCTTTCTGTTCCCCAATCCCGAGCACTATTATGTCAATGACCTGCGCGTTGAAAGGCGGATGGATGTTCACATCGTCGGCAACAACGAGTATTCCACGGAGCGCTACGGCACGTACCCGCAGAGGCGGCGGGAGGCGTTGCTCAATGCCGCGAGGCGCGGTGCGGAAGGCAACGTCTTTTCGGAGATCGCGGCGATGGAACTCGGCATGTGGGACAATCTCAATGAGCAGGTCGTCCTGGACTGTATCGCTTCGATAAACGAGCGGGCGGATTGCAGCGACTTCGACCTGGTGGGTCTGCTGGGGATGGCGGGCCGCTATATTGAGGAGGAGGGGTTTCCGCAGGCACTGGTCGAGCCGCTGCAGACCTGTTTTCTCAACTTCCGATACTGGATGGACCAGCCGGGCGCGGATGCGATGTGCTTCTGGTCGGAGAACCATCAGATCCTCTTCCATACCTGTGAGATTCTGGCGGGCCAGTTGTTGCCGGACGAGCTTTTCGCGAATGCCGGTCTGACGGGCAGTGAACACCGCGCCAAGGGTGAGGAGCGGGCGCTTTCGTGGCTGCGCAAGCGGGCCGCGGGCGGTTTCCGGGAGTGGGATTCGAATACATACTTCGAAGAGGACGTGCTGGCCCTCAGTCACCTGGTCGACCTGGCGGAGAACGACGACGTGCGGGAGTTGGCGGCGGTTGTGTTGGACAAGATGTTTTTCGGGCTGGCGGTCAACTCCTTCAAGGGGGTGTTCGGCTCCAGCCACGGGCGCACGTATTCACGTTTTATCAAGGATGGCTTTCGGGAACCGACATCGGGCATCGCGCGGCTGCTGTGGGGCAAGGGGATCTTCAACCGGAGTATCCGGGGGATCGTGAGCCTGGCGTGCGCGGTGAACTATCAGCTGCCGCCGGTTATCGAGGCGATTGCGATTGACCCGGCAGACGAGATCTGGAGCCGGGAGCGGCACGCGGGCCAACTGGAGGCGTGGTGCGACCGGGAAGAGGGCAGCTGGGAGGTGAACAAGGTTACCTATAGGACGCCGGACTATATGCTGTGTTCGGCGCAGGATTACAGGCCGGGCGAATCCGGTTACCAGCAGCATATCTGGCAGGCGACTTTTTCGCCGGAGGCGGTTGTATTCGTTACCCACCCGCCGTGTCTCAGTGAGGACGGCTCTCACCGGCCCAACTTCTGGCACGGGAACGTCGTGCTGCCGCGGGCGGCCCAGTGGAAGGACCTGTTGGTTTCGGTCCACAGGCTGCCGGAGGATGACTGGCTGGGCTTTACGCACGCTTATTTCCCGATTTATGCGTTTGACGAGCACGAGATCCGGGAGGGCTGGGCGTGTGCCCGCGTCGGGGACGGCTATCTGGCGATGACTGCGTCAGCGGGTCTGACGCTCACCGAAACGGGCAGTAGCGCGTATCGAGAGTTGCGGTCCTATGGGCAGAACAACATTTGGGTGGTGCAGATGGGGCGGGAGGAAACGGACGGCAGTTTTGCCGAATTCGTGGAAAAGGTGACGGGGCTGGATGTCACGTTCGGGGAGGACAGCGTGCACATGACCAGCTTGCGGGGTGAGAGCATCGACTTTGGCTGGGAAGGGCCTCTGCTGGTCAACGAAAGTGAGGAACCGACCAGCGGGTTCCTGCATTTCGACAACCCCTATTCCAGTACGGAACTGGGCTCGGAGAAGATGAGCATTCAGTTCATGGACCTGCTGATGCAGCTTGATTTTTCGTAAGACGAAAAAGACGCAAAGGAAGGTTCCTTTGCGTCTTATATTCTACACATGCTCCTGCTGAAGTGCCGGTGCCTACGCCTTGGCAGATTGACCGGCAATTTCGCTCTAAGATGGGCGCAATAGTTTCAGGTCCTGGCGCAGTTCGTCGAGAGTATAGCTTGGCGGGGCGCCCCTTCGACGCACTTCGTCCATGATATCGTAAACCGACATACTTGCCAGTTCAGCGGCGCGTGCCCTTGTGATGTCGCCGCGTATGCAGGCTGCAATTGCGTCGTCCACTTTCCACCGCTGAATCGCCTCCGTAAGCATTTTCCTGGCAAGCGCGGTCCGATCTATTTTCTCCTTGCTGGCAATTTCATCCAGTTCTTGAACAATGTGTTCGGGGACTCGCAGATTCAGTTGCCGCACTTTTTCGCTCATAGTGCCTGGATTCTACACCGACTGACGCTGCAGTGCCCAAAGACCGACGACATTATTACTCGTCTTCTTCGGGGCGGATGATGACCATGTAGCGCATGGGCGCCTGGCTGGTGTTGACCAGGCCGTGCAGTTTGTGCGGGTCGAATACGACTGCTTCGTTGGCGCGTAGCGGATGGCTTTCGCCGTCAATTTCCAGCGTCCCCTCTCCTTCAATTATATAGAAGGCCTCGAAGCCGCCATGCTTGTGAGGTGGATGTGAGCGTTGTCCGGCATCCACCTCCGAGATGTGGACGCGCAAGGGTTCGCCTTCCACGTCGGCGTCGAGAAGATAGCGGGAGATTCCCTTTTTTTCAAGATCCAGGAACTGCACGGTTCACTTCCTTTCCGCGAGGGCGGTTGCTGGCTGCAGCTGCTCGCCGGCCTGTCTGAAGAAGATACTGCTCAGCGGCGCGGGTAGAAGACATCGAGCAGTGGATCGATGTCGGTGTAGTCGTAGCCGTAAGTTTCTTTGAAGCGCTCCTGAATCTGCTCCTCGGCTTTTGAGGGGGAGCGCAGGGGGAAGTCCAGGGGCTGCTTGTTCATGAGGGCGGATTCTGAGGCGGCCAGGGTCATTTCCTGGTCGAGGCGGGCTTCCTGCACGCCGTAGGTGGGTTCGATGTCGTGAAGGACGGCGTTGGCGATGCTCATGAACTGGTCGGCCATGTCGACGCCGCGGCCGTTGTTTTCGCCGACGCCGAGATGGGCGTAGGGGTTCTGCCAGACGATCTCCTGGTCGGGCAGCTGCAGGCTGATACTTTCAAGAATCTGGCGGCCTTCGACTTCGATGAAGGTGCGCTGGGGCTCGTAGGGGACGCCGCTGGCGCCGCTCTGGTAGGTTGCGGGGTCGGTGAAGTAGACGGTTTCTCCGACGATGGCGCCGCGGGTGCCGTCGATCTGGGAGATGCCGACCATTTTTCGGCCCAGAGAGCGGGCGTGGATGACGTTTGAGTAGATCATGGTGGCAGCGGCGCCGTTCTCGAATTCCAGGAAGCTGGTGGTGCAGTTTTCCTGGGAGTGGTGGCGCTTCATGCGGTCGATGATGGGCACGACGTCGGTCACGTGGGTGATGCCGAGGATCGATTTGGGGGGGCTGTTGGCGAGGAGGCGCAGCATGCTCATGCCGTGGTAGCCGCCCTCGTAGAAGATGCGGTAGATGCGTCCGACTTCGCCGATGATACCGGAGTCGATCACCTTGGCCTGGAAGCGGGCCATGGGGACGCGGTGGTAGTTCTCGGCCACTTCCAGCTTGACGTTGTTGCGTTCGGCGGCCTCGATCATCATGTCGGTCATGGGGCGGGTGACGGCGACCGGTGTTTCGACGATGATGTTGATGCCGTTTTCGGCGAGGAAGCAGCAGATAGGATGGTGGGCTTCGCCGGGGACGACGACGTCGACGATGTCCAGATCTTCGCCGGCCACCAGGTCGCGCACGCTGGTGTAGGTGTTGACGCCGTACTCGGCGGCAACTTCGCGCAGTACCTCCTCCTCTTTGTCGCAGACAGCGACGAATTCGAATACGTCTTTCAGCTTTGGATAGATTGGCAGGTGCCCACCGCGGCCGCGGCGGCCCAGGCCGATCAGGGCCAACTTCAACTTGCGTGGCATCGTTTGCGTTTCCTTTGTCGGTGTGGGAGTTGTGCGTTCCGGGCTGGCGAGGCTATCCGAAGCAGATCCAGCGGACCCAGTTGTCGGCGCGCAGGCTGTGGTCGGTCCAGGGGGCGAGCAGGATGAGGTCGGTGGGGCCGACGGTGGTGCTTTCGCCGTCGATGGTGACGGTGGCCTCGCCCTCGAGGATGTACCAGAAGCGGCGCTCCCCGTGTTTCTCCGGCAGGAATGGGTTGGCGGGCGTTGTGATACGGACGGCGAAGTGGTCGATCTGGTCCTGTACTTCGCGGATCTCGTAGCCCTTGCGGTTGTTGAGTTCGGGGATGGCGCTGCCTTTGATGATCATGAGATTGTGAGTTTTTAGTAGGTAGTTTTTAGTTTTTAGTGAATGTCGCGAGCATCGGTTCCAGTCGAAACACCGGGAAATACGTTTATAGGCTGGCGTAGGGGTCGGCGGCGTCGCGCATGCCGTCGCCCATGAAGTTGAAGGCGGTTACGGCGATGACGACCATGAGGGCGGGGGCGACCATGGTCCAGGGTGCGATGGCGACGGCGCTGATGTTCTGGGCCTCCTGCAGGAGGACGCCCCAGCTGATGGCGGGCGGGCGCAGGCCGAGACCGAGGAAGCTGAGTGCTGTTTCGGCGAGAATCATCGAAGGGATCGCCAGCGTCATGGTGGCGATGATGTGGCTGAGGAAGGAGGGGAGCATGTGGCGGAGGATGATGCGTAGTTCGCCGCTGCCGGAGAAACGCGCCGCCATGACGAACTCCTCCTCACGCAGCTGCAGGAACTTGCCGCGCACGACGCGAGCCATGCCGGTCCAACCGATAAATGAGAGGATGACGGTAATGCTGAAATAGACATAGAGAATCGGCCACCCGGGCGGCAGGGCCGCGCTCAGGCCCATCCAGAGCGGAATAGACGGGATCGAGCGCAGAAACTCGATGACGCGCTGGATAATATTGTCGACGGTGCCGCCGTAGTAGCCTGAGAGGCCGCCCAGCAGGATGCCGAGGACCAGACTGATGACAACGCCGATGAGGCCGATGGAGAGGGAGAGGCGCGCACCGTAGGCGACGCGGGAGAACATATCGCGGCCAAGGCGGTCGGTGCCCAAGAGGAAGAAGCCCTGTTCTTCGTGGGGCACGTCCAGACCGAAGAGCTTGGTGGTCACAGCAACTTCACCCCACAGCTTGTACTCTTCGCCCTTAGGGAAAAAGCGGATGGGATGGATAATTTCGGTATCCTCGTGGTACGTATTGCGGAAGGTCTCCGGATCCCGTTCGCGAATGGTCTGGTAGATAAAGGGCATGCGCCAGTTGCCCTCGGCATCGACGATATGAATCGGCGTCGGCGGGTGCAATTTGTATTTGACGAACTTGGCATCAGGATCGTATGGCGCGACGAATTCACTGAAGGCCGCGATCAGATAAAAAGCGATCACAACAAAAGTGCTGAAGACGGCGACGCGATGCCGGCGGTAGCGCCACCAGATCAACTGCCAGAAGGAGGCGACTGCAATGTTGGCCTCGTCGTCCCGGGTTTCCAGGTAGCGCTCTTCCTCTTCAGGGTCGTCCTCGTATGGAGTTTGGTTTTGTTCGTCGATCGTCATCGTCTGTTCAGGTCCATTTAATAGCGCTTGGATTTCCAAATGTTTGGCATTCGACACTCGCTTTCAAGAGACGAAGAGTCAGCGCATGAGACTGCTATGCAATCTCTTCCAGTCGGATGCGAGGATCAACCCATGCCAGCAGCAGGTCGGAAAGCAGTGTGCCAATCACCGTAAGTACGCTAAGCATCATGATGAAACTGCCGGCCAGAAACATATCCTGGTTGATTAGTGCTGTAAAGAGCATGGGGCCTGTCGTCTGCAAACTCAGTACGATGGCCACGATGGTGGTGCCAGAAATCAGGTCCGCCAGCGACCAGCCCACGGTACTGAAGAAGGGGTTGAGGGCGACGCGGGTCGGGTATTTCCAGATCAGTCTTGTCTCTTTGACACCTTTGGCGCGTGCGGTTTCAACATAGGGTTTGTTCAACTCGTCGAGCAGATTGGCGCGGGTGATGCGGATGCCATTGGCGGTACTACCCACGGCCAGGATCACGATTGGGATCCAGACATGGGCCAGAAGATCAAGGATCCGGTCGATGGTCCAGGGCGCGTCCATATATTCGGGGCTGAAGAGGCCGCCGACGCTCATATCCGAATAGCTGGTCACGAGCCACATGATTACGAGGGCGAGCATGAACTCCGGCAACCCTTTGCCAATAAAATTGAGCGCGGTGACGACATAGTCGATCACCGAGTATTGATGGGTTGCCGAATAGACCCCTAATGGGATTGACACGAGCCAGCCGAATAGCAGGGTTGTAAACGAGAGAATGAAGGTGAGGCCGAGCCGGTCCCAGATCAGGTCTTCCACAGGTTTCTGGAACAACATCGACTCACCCCAGTCGCCGCGCAGGAGGATGCCCGAAATCCATTTGAGGTACTGGACATGCTGGGGCTGGCCGAGGCCGTAGCGCCGCTCCAGTCTGGCCATCAGGACCTCGTCGACCTCGTCGCCCTGCTCGCGCAGTTGCGCGGCGTAGGTTGTCAGATAATCGCCCGGCGGAAGCTGGATGATGATGAAGGTGACTACCGAGATCACGAAGAGTGTCGGTATCATCACGGCGAAGCGGCCGAGGATGTATGAGAACATGAAGGACCTCGAGGAGAGAGTAGAGATGAGTGAGGAGAGAGAAGTGCGTCCCTCCTCACTCTTATCTTTTCAGAGCTTTGCTTTACATATGCATTGACGGATCATCCCAATACCAGGTGGCATTGTCGATGATGTGCTCGTAGACGCCACGGCAGCAGTCCCAGGGGTTGCCGGCGTGGATGCCTTTGAAGCCGTTCTTAACCATGACGAGGCGGGGCAGCTCGCCGAAGAAGCCGACGGAGGGCAGCTCTTCGGACCAGATCTCGAGAATCTGCTTGAAGAGATCGGCCTGCGCTTGTTCGCCGGGTGTGGCGCGAATCTGATCCCACAGGTCCCAGATTGTCCAGATCCAGTGGCCGGCGGGCGGCTCCTGGGCGATGGGATTGGATGGGTCCAGTTTCCATGCGGTCCAGGCATTGCACCAGGGGCGGTCGTTAATATTGCGGTGCTTGACCCAGACTTGGGGATCGGCCAACGGTACAAGGTTGCGATCCATGAACGACGTAGTACATTCGACGTCGTTGGACTGGTGGAGCTCGATGCTGAGGGAACGGTCGACGCCGCGATAGTTGACTTCGAAACCGAGGTCACCGAGGTAGTCGATGAAGGTCTGACTGAGGTCAGAGATTTCGGCGCCACCCAACATGGTCCAGGTGATGCGTTCGCCGCTGCCATCTTTCCAGAGGCGGTAGCCGTCGGAGTCCCTGTCGACGTAGCCGAGGCCGTCGAGCAGGGCATTGGCGGCGTCGGGGTCGTAGTCGAGGTAGGCGTTGCTGAGCTTTGCGTGATGCACGGGAGACTCGACCGGGGGTCCGTACTGCATATTGGTTCCGAACCCATCGTAGATCAGTTCCCTGACTTCGTCGCGATTGAAGCCGAGAGAGACGGCGATGCGGAAGTCGCGCTCCTGGAAGAGTTCACGGCGGCGGTCGTCGTTGGTGGTCATGTTGAAATGGACACCATAGACGGCGGTCCATCGCCAGAACTGGATCTTGTAGTCGCCACTTTCCTCATTTTCTTTGAGTACGGTGAGGTCGGTGTTGCGGATGTGGCGGGACTGGCAGTCGATCTCACCGTTCACGAGTCGCAGGGCATGTACGTCGGAGTCCTGGAAGAGGCGGAAGGAGAGGTCATCGATGTAGGGAAGCTGGTTGCCGGCGGTGTCCACTGCCCAGAAGTAGGGGTTGCGGGTGCAGTTAACAATCTCTTCGGTGTAGTCGCTCTGCAGAATCCACGGGTAGAGCATGGGGCAGTCGGGGTTTTCGTGGCGTCCGCTGCGCATATCGGTGTAGAGTTCCGTCCAGTTGTCGAGGCCGGCGTCGGCGATTTTCTGGTCGAGCGCGGCCTGGTCGTCGGTATGGTCCGGGTGGAACTGACTCATGTAAGCAGCTGAGCGCACGGGGCTACTGAGGACAACACCGCCTTCCAGATGGAAGAGGGCGTTGGGGCCGGCGAACTTGAAGATGACGGTCGTGTCGTCGGGAGCCGTCATCTCGACAGGCACGTTTACACCGTCGACCGGGCTGGTGAGCCAGCCGGGGAAGACCGGAGTCAGCGTCTCGTTCTTCATCTCTTCTTCGAACCAGAAGACAAAATCGGCGCTGGTAAAGGGTTCGCCACTGGACCACTTCATGCCTTCGCGCAGGTTGAAGACGTATTCGGTGGCATCGTCGCTGACGGACCAGGAATCGGCGATCATGGGGTTGATGGTGAGTTCCTGGTTAATCGACAGGATGCCGCGGATGATGACCTGGTTGAGGGCGAAGTGGTCGGCCTGGCCGCGGAAGCCGGCGCGCCAGAGGCCGCCGTAGTTGCCGATGCCATCCAGCCCCTCGAGCACGAGCGGGTTGACGGGCACGCGCTCATCAACGGGCGGCAGTTCGCCGTTGGCGACCATTTCAGCCAGTCGCGGTGCTTCGTTGTACATGGAGTCGGAGGCTGCGGGGGCGGCCTCGGCAGCGGCGGGCGCCTCTTCCATCGGGGCTTCGGCTGCGGGTTCTCCACCTGCGCCGCAGGCGACGAGGACGGTGCCGGCCGTTGCCATCGCTCCGACGCGCATAAACTCACGTCGCGACACATCGGTCTTTGGGAGTTTGAGACTCTTCATGCAACTTTCTCCTTGTTGAAGTACAGGAAATTGAAGAAAGGCGAGTGACCGAAATTGATCACTCGCCAGCGGCCCTTACATGTGGTTTTCCGGATCTTCCCAGTACCAGGTGGCGTTGTCGATGATGTGCTCGTAGACGCCGCGGCAGCAGTCCCAGGGGTAGCCGGCGTGGATGCCCTTGAAGCCGTTGCGGACGACGACCGGTCGCGGCAGTTCACCGAAGTAGCCGACGGTGGGCAGTTCTCTGCCCCAGATGCGGAGGATTTCTTTGAACAGCTCGTTCTGCTTGTCGCCGTCGGCGGTTACGCGGATTTCGTCCCAGATGCGCCAGAGGTCCCACTGCCAGTGGCCGTCGGGGGGCGGCTCGCCGATGGGGTTGTCGGGGTTGACGGACCACATCTGCCAGGCGTTGCCCCAAGGGCGCTCGGTGTTGGCGCGGTTGATCCAGATGACCGGGTCGGCGAGGGGGATGAGGTTGCGGTCCATGAAGGTGGTGCGGGCCTCGATGTCGTTGTTACGGTCGAGCTCCTGGGCGAGGGCACGTTCGGCGCCGCGATAGTTGATCTCGAAGCCCATTTCAGTGAGGAAATCTATGAGCATCTGGTCGTTGTCGGTGACCGTGGGACCGCCCAACATGGTCCAGCGGATGCGTTCGCCGCTGCCATCCTTCCAGAGGCGGTAGCCGTCTGCGTCGCGCTCGGTGTAGCCGAGGCCGTCGATGAGGGCGTTGGCTCTGTCGGGGTCGTATTCGAGGTGAGCGTTGTTCAGCTCTTCGACGTAGAGCGGTGATTCGACGGGCGGGCCGTACTGCATGTTGGTGGCGGTGCCGTCGAAGACGAGCTCGTTGATGGCGTCGCGGTCGACGCCGATGGAGCAGGCGATGCGGAAGTCCCTCTCCTGGAACAGTTCGCGGAGGCGGGGTTCCCTGGCGGTCATGTTGAGGTGCAGGCCGTAGACGGCGGTGCGGCGCCAGATCTGGAGCTTGTAGTCGCCGGCCTCTTCGTTCTCTTTGAGAACGGTAATGTCGGTGTTGCGCACGTGGCGGGACTGGCAGTCGATTTCGCCGTTGATGCACCAAAGTGCGTAGACATCCGGGTCGGTGAACTGGCGGAAGGTGAGGTCGTCGATATAGGGGAGCTGGTTGCCGTCCGTGTCCACGCACCAGAAGTAGGGGTTGCGGGTGGCGGTTACGAGCGGCTCGGTGAAATCGGTTCCGACAGTCCAGGGCCAGAGCATCGGCGATTCGGGGTTCTCGTGGCGGCCGCTGCGCTTGTCGACGTAGAGATCGGTCCACAGCTCCAGGTCGGCATCGGCGATCATCTGGTTGAGCCCGTCCGGGTCGTCGGTGTGGTCGGGGTGGAACTGCTTCATGTATTCGGCTGAGCGGACGGGGAATGAGAGAAGGATGCCGGCGCTGTAGTGGAAGAGCGCGTTGGGGCTGGCGAACTTGAAGATGACTGTCGTGTCATCGGGCGTAGAGAGTTCGGCGGGCACATTTACGCCGTCAACGTTGCTGGTCAACCATGCTGGGAAAACCGGTGTCAGTTCCTCGTTGTGCATCTCCTCTTCGAACCAGAACCTGACATCGGCCGAGGTGAACGGTGCGCCGTCCGACCATTTCATTCCTTCTCGCAGGTTAAAGGTAAATTCGGTGGCATCGTCGCTGACGGACCAGGACTCGGCGACCATGGGATTGATGGTCAGTTCCTGGTTGATCGACAAGGCACCGCGAATGATGACCTGGTTAATGGCGAAGTGGTCGGCCTGGCCGCGGCGGCCGGCGCGCCAGAGGCCGCCGTAGTTGCCGACACCGTCGAGGCCTTCGAGGACGAGCGGTGTGGCGGGCAGGCGTTCGTCAACGGGGGGCAACTCGCCGTTGGCGACCATCTCGGCGAGGCGCGGGGCCTCGTTGTACATGGACCCTGAATCGGGGGCGGCTTCGGCAGCAGATTCGGCCGGGGCCTCTTCCATGGGCGCCTCAGCAGCGGGCGCTCCGCCTGCGCCGCAGGCGACGAGTACCGTGCCGGCGCCAGCCATGGCTGACAGACGCACGAAGTCACGTCGCGTTACGTCAGTCTTGATTGACTTCAGACCTTTCATGGGATCTTCTCCTTGAATTGGTACGGCTAAAGAAGGTGCTGCGTCATTGCCTGAATTGGTAGATTTGTGTCAACGGTTGAGACCTGCCTCTACGCGGACCACAAGCAGAGGAGGAGGTGTTGCAGCGTGGCAAAAGTATACTTGCTGGCAGTACAAAAGCCAAACGCACATTCCGGCTTCGCGGGGGCGGAGTATTCTGGAGTCGTGCCGGCAGATTCACAAGACTGGACGCAGATCGTTTACGTCAATATGAGATACAGCAAGAACCTGTGAAGGGCTAACGATGCCACGAGGAGAATGAGTACAGAGCCGACGGTGATAGCAACGCGCCGTGCCAGGAGGCTCTTGAGGACGGCAGTGCGAAGATAGTTTTCGACGATGATAACCATGCTCAGACCGACAAGGCCCAGGATGACAAAGCTGAAGTTGTGTACCGCCGACCTGGCCCAGCGATTTACATCAAGAACATCTATGAGAAGAAGGAGGTTAAGCCGCAGTCTCGTCAGCAGGTAGAAGGTCAGGCCAACAAATGCGACCCAGCTGACGAAGTAGATTAGGTATTTTCCTCTGATGAGCCAGGAGGACTGGACATCGAACTCTTCGTGCACCGATCTCATCCCAGTTCTCCGCTTGCGGTGACGCCGACGAGGGTCAGCTCTTCGGCGAAGTGGCATGCGGCGAAGTGGCCGGGGGCGATTTCGCGCAGTTCCGGCGTTTCCTGGCTGCACTGGTCCTGGACGTAACGGCAGCGGGGATGGAAGTAGCAGCCGCTGGGTGGGTTGGCGGGGTCGGCGACATCACCCTCGAGCACGATGCGGGCTTTCTGCTGCCGCATACGGGGATCGGGGTTGGGGACGGCGGAGAGGAGGGCCTCGGTATAGGGGTGCCGCGGCTGGGCGAAGAGCTCCTCGGTTTCGGCGACCTCGACGATTTTGCCGACGTACATGACGACGACGCGGTCGCAGATGTACTCGATGACGCTGAGGTCGTGGGAGACGAAGATGTAGGTCAGGTTGAACTCTTCCTGGAGATCCTTGATCAGGTTGAGGATCTGGGCGCGAACGGAGACGTCGAGGGCGGAGACGGCTTCGTCGGCGACGACGAGGCGGGGATCGAGGGCGAGGGCGCGGGCGATGCCGATGCGCTGTCTTTCGCCGCCACTGAAGGCATGGGGGTAGCGGCGCATGTATTCGGGGCGCAGACCGACACGGGCGAGGAGGGAGGCGACGCGGTCTTCCAACTCCTTGCCGGCGGCGACATTGTTGATTTTGAGGGGGTCGCCGACGATATCGATGACGGGCATGCGGGGGTTGAGGGAGTTGAAAGGGTCCTGGAAGATCATGCGTACCTGCTGGCGGTACGGCTTCATTTCATTGTTGGTGAGGGGCCCCAGGTCGACCATTTTGCCGTCATGGTCCTGGAAGAGGACCTGGCCGCCGGTGAGGTCATAAGCGCGCAGGATGCAGCGGCCGGCTGTTGTTTTGCCGCAGCCGCTCTCGCCGACCAGGCCCACGGTCTCACCTTGCAGGACATGGAAGGAGATGTCATCGACAGCCTTGACGTGACCGATTGTGCGGCGGAAGAAGCCGGCTGTGATTGGAAACCATTTTTGCAGGTTTCGGACATCCAGAAGGATGTTGTCGGCGGCAGTGCTGCCGTTCTGTGATGTGGAAAGTTGCTGGCCGTTGGTGGACTGTTCGCTCATTGGTTTGTGTAAAATATCTCTACGCTCACTGTTCGGAGCGGCGTTTTCAACCGGGTGGCAGGTGTTAGATTTGCACAACCTGCTTATTCATCTTCGTACAAGAGACAGTGGACCTCGCGGCCCGGTCCCAGTGGAATGGCGGGCGGGTTTATGGCGTCGCAGCGGCCGGGCATGAAGTGATCGCAGCGCGGGCCGAACATGCAGCCTGTGGGCCGGTTGTAGGGATCGGGGACCATGCCCCGAATCGAATCGAGGCGCTGCCGGTTTCGACTCACGCCGAGGCGCGGAATGGACTTAAGGAGCGACTGCGTGTAGGGGTGCTTGGGATCGTGGAAGATGGAGTCCACGTCGCCGCGTTCGGCAACCTGGCCCAGATACATAACGACGACGTCATCGGCCATTTCGGCGACGACGCCGAGGTCGTGGGTGATGAGCATGATGGCCATGCCGAACTCATCCTGCAACTCCTCGAGGAGCTCGAGAATCTGGGCCTGGGTGGTGACGTCGACGGCTGTGGTGGGCTCGTCGGCGATGAGGAGGGCGGGGTTGCAGGAGAGGGCCATTGCGATCATGACGCGCTGACGCATGCCGCCGCTGAGCTCGAAGGGATAGGTTCCGAGGCGTTCTGCGGGGCGCGGGATGCCGACGCGGCGCAGCAGTTCGATTGCGTGCTCGTCGGCTTCGTCATCGAGCATATCGGTATGCAGTTTGATCGCTTCGGTGATCTGGTTGCCGACGGTATGGATGGGGCTGAGCGAGGTCATCGGCTCCTGGAAGATCATCGAGATGTCCTGGCCGCGGATAGCCCGGATCTCCCTGCCGCGGGGATCGAGCGCGGCCAAGTCGATTATTTCTGTGGTTGAGTTCCCATTGGCGTTATTGGCACCGGACGTCCACTCGCCGTTGCCGGCGACCGACAGGCGATCGGGGCGATGGTAGAGGATTTCTCCTTCGACGATGCGGCCCGGCTGGTCGACGATCTGGAGGATAGAGCGGGCGGTGACACTTTTGCCGCAGCCGCTCTCGCCGACGACACAGAGGGTCTTGTGCTGGTGGATGGTAAAGTCGACCCCGTTGACGGCCTGGACGGTGCCTTCGTCGAGGAAGAAGTGGGTCTTGAGGTTTTTGATTTCGATGAGAACTGGCGTTTCCATGGAACTGCGGTAGTCAGTGGTCGGTGGATGGTTATTAGCGATTGTAAGGGTCGGCGGCGTCGCGGAGGCCGTCGCCGAGGAAGTTGAGTGCAAGGACGGCTACGAGTACAGCGAGTCCGGGAATCAGGAGCCAGGGGGCGGTGGCGACTGAGCGGATGTTCTGGGCTTCTTGCAGGAGTACGCCCCAGCTGACTACTGGGCGACGCAGACCGAGGCCGAGGAAGCTGAGGGAGGTTTCGGCCAGGATCATGCCCGGGATGGAAAGTGTGAGCGAGGCGATGATATGGCTGAAGAAGGAGGGTACCATGTGGCGCCAGATGGTGGTCAGCTCGCTGGCGCCGTCGAGGCGGGCGGCCATGACAAAGTCCTCGGTGCGTAGTGAGAGGAAGCGGCCGCGCACGACGCGGGCCAGGCCGGTCCAGCCGATGAAGGAAAGGATGATGGTGATGCCGAAGTAGATGCGCAAGGGCGGCCAGTCGGTGGGCAGGGCTGCGGCGAGCCCCATCCAGAGCGGGATGGTGGGGATGGAGCGGATGAATTCGATGACGCGCTGGATGAGATTGTCGGTTGTGCCTCCGTAGAAGCCGGAGATGCCGCCGAGGAGGATGCCGAGGAAGAAGCTGAGGAAGACGCCGAGCAGGCCGATGGACATAGAGACGCGTGTGCCGTAGATCATACTGCTCAAGAGGTCGCGACCCATGCGGTCGGCGCCGAGGAAGTAGACGGGCACCTCGGCGTCGGTCGAGCCGACCAGGTGGAGGTCGGACTCCCAGAGGCCCCACATCTTGTAGGGTTCACCGCGCACAAAAAAGCCGATGTCAACGATCTGCTCTTCGTCGATCACAAATGTCCGCTTGAGGGCTTCGGGATCGATTTCGACTTTATAGCCGTTGACATAGGGGTCCCAACGCAGCCCCTGCTCGGTTTGGCGGAGAAAGTGCAGTCGTTGGGGAGGCGCCCAAGTGTAGTCGGCGCGGATTACGCCAGGGCTGGAGGGCGAGAGAAACTCTACGAAGATGGCGATGGCGTAGATGATGAGCGTAACGACTCCGCCCACCATTGCCATGCGATGTTTGCGGAACTTCCACCACATCAACTGCCATTGGGATGCGACGGAGACGCTGCTCTCTACTTCAACCTGCGCTGCTCCCGGGGAGACGGTTTCCGGGGGCAACGTTTTGGCATCAGTTACGGCCATAGATAGTTCCTTCTTCCCTCACTCTACGCGAAAGCTCCGCGTCGCTACTCCATGCGGATTCGGGGGTCCAGCCAGGCAAGCAGGAGGTCGGACACAAGGGTGCCGATGACGGTCAGAATACTCAGAAGCATGATAAAGCTGGCCGCCAGGTACATGTCCTGCTGCAGGAGTGCGCGGATCAAGAGGGGGCCTGTGGTAGGCAGGCTCAACACGATGGAGACGATGGCTGCGCCGGAAACGAGAGTGGGCAGCACCCAGCCGACGGTACTTACGAAAGGATTGAGGGCGATGCGCACGGGATATTTGAAGAGGAGTCTCCATTCCGGGAGGCCCTTGGCGCGGGCGGTCACGACATAGGGTTTGCGGAGCTCGTCGAGCAGGTTGGCGCGCATGATGCGAATGAGGCTGGCGGTGCCGGCGGTACCGATGATCACGACCGGTACCCACAGGTGGGCGAAGAGATCGGCCACCCTTCCCCAAGTCCAGGGTGCTTCCTGATATTCGGGTGAAAAGAGGCCGCCCACGCTCTGATTGAAGAATTTGAAGGCGATGTACATTAATATCAGAGCCAAGAGAAAATTGGGCGTGGCGAGGCCCAAGAACCCGATAAAGGTGGCGAAATAGTCGCCGATCGAATACTGTTTGACGGCTGAATAGATGCCAATAGGGAATGCCACGACCCAGACGAACAGGAGGCTGGCGAGGGAGAGGACGAAGGTCAAAGCCAGGCGCCCCCATACCAGTTCGGAGACCGGTTTGTTCCAGCCGAAGGAGTCGCCAAAATCGCCCCTGGTCACGATGCCCTGTATCCACTTGAAGTACTGAATGTGAACGGGCTGACCGAGCCCGTATTGCTCTTCAAGGGCGGCCATGGCCGCCTGATCCATGTCTTCATCCTGCGCAGCCATGGCTGCCACCATGGTTGTGAGAAAGTCACCGGGAGGCAACTGAATGATGACGAATGCGACGATTGAAATTGCGAGCAAGGTGGGAACCATGTAGAGCAATCGGCGCAGAAGGAATTGAAGCATGGAAAGGCCTTATCGATAGTGGAACTGCAACTGGGAGTGGGGAGCGAGTATATGCTCCCCACTCCCAGTTGCTTACTTGCCGCTACTCACCACTGATCCAGTACTGCTCAGGCTGCGTCGGGGCCGGTGTCGGATACTGCCATGAACCCGGCATGGAGGTCGGCACGTTGTGGAAGTTGTTCTTGACGATGCCGTAGCCCGGAGGGCTGGAAGAGGTGCCGATCACGTAGAACTGGTCCTTCGCAATCGCCAAGATCTCCCTCATCAGCTCGATCTGCTTAGCCTGATCTCCAGAGGAAAGAATCTGTGCATACAGATCCATCTGGTGCTTGACGATGTCCGGCGGTTCTTCCGGCTGCGTCATGGCGCCAGCGCCACTGGGGTTGGTGCGCCAAGTCACCCAGGCCTGTGCGAAGGTGGACTCGCGGCTGAAGGGGAAGAAGTGACGCGGGTCGAGGAAGATCTGCGGGCCGGTGGCGGCGCCCCAGACGTGTACATCATGCTCGTTGGCATCTTTGCGCTGGTAGAGGAGCGTACGGTCGATGATGCTCAGCTGCGCGTTGACGCCGCAGTCCTGCCACTGGTTGACCGCCATTTCGGCGCGGTCATGGAAGCCAAAGGCCTCGGTGGCCTGCACGACGAAAGACAGCGGTTCACCGTCGGGGCCGAGGAAGTAGCCGTCTGCGTCCCGTTCGGTCATTCCAGCGTCTGCCAGGTACTGGTGGGCAAGATCCTGGTCGAACTCGGTATAGAGCGAATACCACTCTTCGTCGTAGAACTCTGCCATGTCCTTGGGAATGGCGCTCTGCATCGGTTCGCCCTGGCCGATGTAAAGTACATCGATGATCTCCTGGCGGTTGAGGCAGTGGGACATGGCGATACGGAAGTTCTTGTCGTTGAAGATTTCGCGCATGCGCTCATCTTTGTGGTTCAGGTTGAAGTGGAACCCGGTGGTATTGCCGATGCTGCGGGTCTCGAAGAACTCGTATTCGCCTGGTTCGCGATTGTCGGCGATAACGGCCTTGTTGTCATTGGTATTGAAGTGCCGGCTCATCATGTCGATTTCGCCGTTGAGCACCTTCAGCAGGAGGACTTCGCGGTCTTCGAGAATGTCATAGACGACGCGGTCGATGTAGGGCAGCTGATTGCCTTCGGTATCGACTTTCCAGAAGTAGGGATTGCGCTCCAGGATCAACTGGGAGCCTTCGCCATAGGCCACGGAAACTTTCCAGGGCATGAGCGTGGGCAGGTCGGCATTGAACCAGCGCGAGTCGGAAGGTGTGCCAGGCACGCTGGCGCACTTCATCTGGTAGAGATTGACCCAGTCGTTGGCGTTGTTCTCAGCGATCAGCTCATCCAGATTTTCGGTGTTGTAATCCACGTGGAACTGGGAGCAGTAGTGCTTGGGAACGCGGGTGAAGATGCTGCCGCTGGGGGTTGCCAGGTTCTGCAGGAAGAGACCGTTGGGGGCATCAAAGGTGATCTTGAGGGTGTGGTCGTCGACCGCCTCGAAGATTGCGTCGGCCTCTCCGGCCCTCATCCAGCCAGGCGTCCCGCCGGGGCTCAGATCTTCATTCAGGATCTGGTCGTTCCACCAGAAGGCAAGGTCGTGAGCGGTGAAGGGCTCGCCGTCGGACCACTTCATACCTTCTCTGAAAGTGAAGGTGTATTCGCTGGCGTCGGCACTGGCGCTGACACTTTCGGCCGCGTTGGGGACGACGCCTTCCCACTGCGGTGACCAGCCCATCAGGTGAATATAGCTGACGGTACGGACGAGCCAGGCGGTGTCGGAGCCGCCGACGAGGGCGGTATTCCAGGTGCCGCCGTACTGCCCGATGCTTTCAACCGGCTCGACGATGGCTGGGTTGACGGGCAGACGCTCGGCCAGGGGCGGCAGTTCGCCGTTGCGAACCATCTCCTGGAATTCGGGCGCCTGGTTGGGGCTGACGCCGTCGTCGGCTGCTGCCATTTCCTCACCGGAATCATCGGCGGCGGCAGCTTCCTCGGCGAGGGCAGCCGGTTCCGGGCTACCGCAGGCCGCAAGGACGCCTACTGCCAAGATTGCGATCAGCAGCATCGCAAATAGACGGATGGGTTTCTGTTGCTGCATTGACTTACTCCTTTGATGGTTTTTGCCTAAGGTCAGGCTTTGAAAAGCAAGAACAGGACAGTGATAAGTGCGTTACTGCCGCGTTGCTACAGCGCTGTTGCGAATGCTTTGCCGCGCCGCGAGATGGGCACGAAGTGAAATGAGGGCGCGGGAATTATAGCTTGAGTCAGCGTGAACGCCAAACTGGAGAGGGTTGTCTTCTCGAACATTGTGTCAGATAGGAGTGGTTCGGGTCGGAATCAGATTGGTGGTGGGGTGCGGGTTTTCTTGTCTGTGTGTTGGACGAGAGTTTATGAGCGTTTGCGAGAGTTGGGTAGATTGTCTGAATCAGGATTTGCTGGATTTCTTGGATTTTCAGGATGCAGCTTGTCTCGCGGCACGGACTTGGTTGGACGAGCGTTTGCGAGAGATGTATGTGCGTTCACGAGAGTTTACGAGAGTTTGCGTGTTGTCTGGACTGCAGTTCATGCAGTTTGTGTGATGGGCTGTGATTTGAACTTGGCTGGCGCCGGGGTTCTCGTACCATTGCCGGCTCGGGTTGTGCGAGAGTTGTACGTACCCTGACTTGGTGGGGCGAGTTGGACGTTTCATGTCTGGTCATGTCGGGTCAAGTCGGGTTAGGTAGGCTTAAGTCGGGTAAAGTCGGGCGATATTTTTTCTTCTTGTCCTTGTTGTCGTTACGGTTTTGCATCAGTTTTTTCGTTTCGAGAGTCGATTCCCGGTTCTGGCAGGTTCTCTACGGTGCTCATCCACTGCTCTAACAGACGACTGACTCATGCCGGTTTGCTGGCGGTGGGGGGCAGTGCGTCGGGTCCGGAAGGGTCAGGTCGGGTGAGGTCGGGGGTAGGTCGGGTCAGAGCGGACAGTTATCCTATTTTGGACTTTGGCGCCTGTATTCATACACGTTTCCTCGCTGTCTTTGCTGAGTAACCGGTTAACAGGCTATGGGGCGTCTGTAGCCTCCCCAAGTCTCTCAAGCGCCTTCAGGTTCCCTGCCAGGAGGAGTCATGGGACCTCAATGACGATACGCGCGCAGCGATGACTATAATGTCTTATCGTAACGAGGCTATTATATCACTGATTTTGGTGCATTTGCCCTGGAATTTCGGGGTTCGGTCCACATTGGGGATGGAAAGGGTATGGCAGGTGGAATTCATGGCAGCGGCGGCTGAAACTGTCTCGGGGCTTTGAGGATTGGCGAAGGGCACCCACTAGGGG
>WTGY01000131.1 GCA_011523365.1 Caldilineaceae bacterium | reverse complement strand
ACGAACCGTGAACCGGAATGCGTCGCTCTGAAACGGCGCGGCGCGGCGCGAATCTATCAGCAACTGGCTGGGAAGTCGAGAGCAGAGCAGTTGGCTTTCTGGCAAGAACGCAACCAAAGCATGCGGGAGCGGCAAGAGGCAAGGCTTCGAAACGAATCGCCAACTGAAACGCCTGCAGTACCTCCCAGGCTAGGGTAGATCCTCGTACATACCCAGTCCAAAGTCCGTGACCGGGGGACCTGGTCCACGTGAGCAAAGCTACTATCGACAAGGCGACATTTCAGTCCGTTGCCCGGTTGATCGCCGAATGATTCGACCCAGATCAGATCTTCCTCGTCGGCAGCCACACCCGCGGCAACGCCGGCTCCCACAGCGCATTGCACGGTCCTATCATACCTGAAGCCCCCGCCCTCACCCGGCCAGCGTCATCAGCAACGTCGGCGCGTTTTCGAAATACCACGCCGTCAGTGCCGTCCTCGCGTCATCGAGACTGTCGGATGTCCCATAGGGGTAGAGCGGTATGGAGCGCTGGCTGTCTTCTAACCAGTAGTAGGCAGTAACGATGTGTATTCCGCCCGTCAGTTTGCCCCCGTGCACCTCCATGCACAGCGCGTCCTTGCCGTTGCGGGCCTTGACTTCACAACGGTGAATCTCATCGCTGCCGGTTGTGGAAACTCTCTGCCAGATAAGTTCAACCGTTGCCATGTCGTAGTTCCTCCTCACGGATACGATCCTGTCGTTCATATACTGATAGGCGGGATGCCCGCGCGACACCGGGGCGATGGGTCAGACTGCGCACCTGAGCAGGCACAAGCCCTGCCCCTTCAGTGTCGTTGGCTGATTGACAGCGGGGCGCATATGGTATACAAGATACGCGGCATGTGCGAATAGCGCAACACTTAAGGGGCATTATGCAACCAAGGCGCGGGCAACAGCTGGTGCAGTCGTTGGAGCGGGGGCTGGCGGCGCTGGAGATGGCGCTGGACGGCAGCGTGCGCCCCTCTGAGGTGGCGGAGGCGCTTGGGATCGACCGCAGCACGGCCTATCGTCTGCTCTACACGTTGATGGCGAAGGGCTATCTGCTGCAGGATGAACGCACGCGCGAGTTCACCTCGAACCCGGCCAAGTTCTTTCAACTTTACGGCAAGGTGGCGACGCTGCTGGACTGGCCGGACGTTGCCGGCGACTTCCTCACGAAGCTGCGGGACGAGAGCGGGGAGACGGCCAACCTGGGCGTGCGGCAGGCCAATAACGTGATCTATATCGCGCACAAGCCAGGCCAGGCCGCGCTGAGCGTGAATTTCGCCCTGGGAACGAGCCGCCCACTTCACTGCTCGGCGCTGGGCAAGGCGCTACTGGCGGCGCAGCCGGATGCCGTCACGGCAGAGTGGGTGGCGAGCGCTCCGCTGACCACCTACACCACCAAGACGATCACCGAGCCGTCACACCTCAAGCGCCATCTGGTAACGGTGCGCGCCGACGGGTATGCGGTCGACGATGAGGAGACCTTTGCCGGTGTGCGCTGCATCGCGGCGCCGATCCATGATCACCGGCAGCAGGTGATCGCGGCTCTGGGTATCTCGGGGCCCACGACACGCATTACGCAAGAGCAGTTACCCCATTTCGCCCAGACCGTCATGCAGGTCGCCGCGGAGCTGTCCGCGGAACTGGGCGCGCCCAACTCTGACCTCTGACTCTTATACGCCCTCCAGTGTAGCCGGTGAAACAACGACTGCGTCGATCGCGGCGCCCACTCCGTACAGCCTCTCATAAGTCCGGCCCATAAGACCGAGCGCGTCCCCCCTCCTTGATGATGTGCAGGTCGAGATTGCTATGGCGGTCCATGTCTGCGCGCGCTGCCGGGCCAGAGAGAGTGGGCGAACGCAGTTCCCCGTATTTGCGTTCGACAGAAAGCCAGCGTTCACGAAGTCTTACCCCCCATTCACGCTGCGTTAGCCAGGACGTTGGCACTTTTTCGGCGATTGTTCACAAGGGACCCCTATGCTAGAATGGCCGCACGCTTACTAAAAATTATTTAATTTTATTGATATTACACGGCCGAGCTTGCCTGGTCATCAACTACTTACAGGGGGGAAGGAACGATGAAACGCTATTGCCTGGTTCTACTCATCATTGTGTCGTTGGCCCTGGCCGCCTGCCAGCCGGTCGCAACCGAGCCGGCGGGAGACATGTCGATGGAGGCCGCCGAGCCGAGCGGCACGGTCGAGGTATTCTCCTGGTGGAGCGGTGGCGGCGAGCTGGCCGGGCTCAACGCCATCATCGAGGTCTTCAACGCACGCTATCCCGGTGTCGAGTTCGACAATGCAGCAATCGGCGGCGGCGACGGCGTCAACATGAAGACGGTGTTGGAGACGCGCATGTTGGGCGGCGAGCCGCCGGACTCGTTCCAGGTCTGGGCGGGCGTGGGCGTCGTCGAGGACCACGTCGTGCCTGGCAGAATGGAGGGGCTGGATTTCCTCTTTTCGGAAGAGGGGCTGTATGACGTTTTCCCGCAGTCGGTGATCGACAACGTCTCCTACGAAGGGACGCCCTATGTCGTGCCGGTGAACATCCATCGCCAGAACATCATGTGGTACCGGCTCGACAGGTTTGAGGCCGCCGGCATCACCGAGCCGCCCACAAACTGGGACGAGTTCTTCGTTGTGGCGGAGCAGCTGAAGGAGGCCGGTATCCCGGCCATCGGCGGGGCGTCTCTGGGCGCGCTGGCCTTCCACACCTACAACTACTTCCTCAACAGCGTAACCGACGGTGAGACCTATCTCGGCCTGTTCGACGGTTCGGTCGGTTGGGATGCGCCCGAAGTCGCGGAAGCGCTGACGCTTCACATGCGGGCGATGGAGTACGCCTCGGGCGACTGGCTGGAGGTCGGCTGGGGCGACCAAGTGGAGCGCTTTGCCGCCGACTACGACGAGACCCCGGCGATCATTCTGATGGGCGACTGGTTCTGGGGCTTCATCAAGTCGGAAGGGATCGAAGAGCTGGTCGGATGGGCTGACATCCCGGATCATCAGGGCAAATATGTCTGGGTGGCCGACTCCTTCGGTCTGCCTAAGAATGCGCCCAACCGGGACAACGCCATCGCCTGGCTGAAGGTCGTGGCTTCGAGGGATGGACAGGACGCCTTCAATCCCCTCAAGGGCTCGATACCGGTGCGCACGGACGGAGACGTGAGCCTCTACGACGAGTACTTGCGCGAGTCGATGGACGCCTGGCAGACGCATGAACTGCTGCCTTTCATCGGCGGTCTGGTGCGGCAGAGCTTTGTAACCGACCTCGGCAACATTGTGAACAACATGCTGACCGGGCACGGCGACGTTGCCCGTGCGCAGGAGGAGCTGATTCAGGCCGCCATAGACTCCGGCATTGGCGAGTAACTGATTCACAGGCTTCGCACGGAAAGCGGGTAGACGCCCGTTCTACCCGCTTTCCGCCTTCCCATCTGAGCACCTGAATCGAGCCATGCATTCCGAACTTTCCGCAAGGGCAAAGTCGCTTCCGGCCCTGCTGCCAAAGTGGCTCCGCGACGACCGCAAGATCGCGATCCTGGTGTTGGCCCCGTCGATCATCGCCGTGGCCGTGTTCATCTACATCTTCATGGGCTGGACGCTGTACATCTCGTTCTCAAACTGGGACCGTCCAGCGCTCGACCTCTCCTTTGCCGGTCTTAAGAACTGGAAGCGGCTGGTCAACGATCCCCGCTTCCACATCGATCTGCGCAACCTCGTCCTCTTTGCGGTCGGCTACATGTCGCAGTGCATCGTCATCGGCTTTCTGCTGGCCGCGCTTCTCAATGAGCGGATCAGAGGCGAGGTGTTTTTTCGCACCGTCTTTCTGATGCCGTTTGCCGTCTCGGCGGTGGTCAGCGGGACGGCCTGGCGCTGGCTGCAGGTGCCGTCGGCGGGGATCAATCTGCTGATTGCCAACATGGGGTTCGAGAACTTCCGGCCCCTCTGGTACATGCACCCCAAGCTGGGCATGTTGGCGATCACGATTATGGGTGCGTGGCAGTTTTCCGGCTTCGTTATGGCGCTGTACCTTGCCGGTCTGCGCGCGATTCCCGACGAGTTGCGGGAGGCGGCGGTCATTGACGGCGCCGGCACGATCGCGCTTTATCGTCATGTATTCATTCCCATGCTGCGGCCGGTCACCTTTACTGCGATTGTGCTGACCGGCGCCGGCTCCATCGGCAATTTCGAGATTCCCAGCATCATCGGCACAGGCCCCGGTTTTGCGACCGACACGCTCGGCTTTTACATGTTCGAGCAGACCTTTCGCTCCAGCCGCTACGGCCTGGGCGCGGCGGTCGCCACCTTCATGCTCCTCTTGTCCATCCCAGTGGTCCTGCCCTATCTGATCAGCGTTTTGCGTGAGGAGAAAGAATGAGTTGGTCTCGTCTGCTGGCCGGCAGCACCAAGTATGCCGTCCTGATCGCATTTGCCGCCTTCTACCTGGTGCCCTTCTATGTGATGATCCTGACCGGGCTGAAGCCGCTCGAAGACATCAGTTCATTCGAGATCTGGAATATGCCCAAGAGCCTCGACTTCGGCAGCTTCCGCGAGGCGTGGAATCAAATGGATTCCAACTTCTGGAACAGCGTGCGCATCACGATTCCGGGCGCCATCGTTTCAACTTTTCTGGGCTCGATCAACGGCTATGTCTTCGCCAAGTGGGGCTTTCGCGGCTCGAATTGGATTCTGTTCCTGTTCGTGTTCGGCATGTTTCTGCCCGGCCAGGGGATCCTTATCCCGCTGGTGTGGGTGTTGCAGTTTATGGGCCTGTACGGTAAGGTGAACGGCCTCATCATGGCCTACTGCATCTTTGGCATACCGATCACGTCGCTCCTGTTTTACAGGTACTATGCCAGTGTTCCGGATGAGTTGGTGGACGCGTCGAAGATCGACGGCTGCGGCTTTTTCGGCATCTACCGCCGCATCATTTTGCCGCTTTCGGGGCCGACCTTTGCGGTGGTGGGTGTGTGGCAGTGCACAAGGATCTGGAACGAGTATCTGATGGCGCTGGTTGTGCTCGGCAACCCGGCCAGGGCACCGGTTACCGTCGCCATCAAGAACTTTTCCAGCATGGGCGTCATCCCCTGGAACCTGCAGATGGCCGCCGCGTTGATCGCATCCGTGCCCACGATTGCGGTCTACCTGCTGCTTGGCAAGCTGTTCATGCGCGGCCTGCTGGAGGGGTCGTTGAGCGGCTAGTCGACGCGGCGGTCCCACCGGTTATCCAACGGTCATCAGCCACACAGACGGAGACGAAGACGGCTATTTCGAGGATACGCGTTTCCCCCTGGGACTCATGCTGATTGTTGTACTGTTGTTGCATTGCCGGTGTCCGCGTGCCGGTAGAGAATCCCCCCTGCTCTCTCCCGCAGCGCACATTTGCCAGCAAAGGATCGGGGCGTTTTGACAGACGACATTCGCTTTATGTGGGACACGCCCGTGCCGATGCGCGACGGGGTGAAACTGTCGACCGATATCTACCTGCCGGCGGCGGAGGAAGCGTACCCGGTCGTTCTGGCGCGCACGCCCTATGACAACATCGCGCCCCGCATGGTGGAGGCTGCCCAGTTTTTCAGCGCGCGGGGGTACGCGGTGGTACTTCAGGATGCGCGCGGGCGATTCGATTCGGAAGGCCATTTCGAGCCGCGCGTAAATGAAGGGAAGGACGGCTACGACACGATCGAGTGGATCGCGGAACAGCCGTGGTCGAACGGCAAGATCGGCATGATGGGCGGGTCGTATGGCGGCACCGTGCAGTGGCTGGCCGCGCGTGAGCGTCCGCCGCACCTGACCACGGTCGTCACTTCGGTGACCGGCGGCATGCGCTGGATGCACGATGAGAACTATATGAACGGGAAGTTCCCCGTCTTCCAGTTCCGCTGGCTGAACATGACCGGCGGGCGCACGATGCAGCACTACCCGTTCGAGCCGCTGACCTCGCATCAGCCGGGCGTGACCTCGCCTTACAACTTCAACAAGCTGATCCGCACGCGTCCGCTCAAGGATGTCGACAAGGTGGTCGGGCGCACGAACACATATTGGCGCACGTGGCTGGAGCGCAACACGTACGACGAGTACTGGCAGCAGATGTCGTTCGAGGACTACTTTGAACTGGTTGACCTGCCTGCATTGCACATCACCGGCTGGTTTGACAACTGCCAGTGGGGCGAGATGTACATGTACAACGGGATGGCGGCCCGCTCACCCGGGGGCGACAAACAGTGGTTGCTCGTGGGCCCGTGGGACCATGCCGGGTCGGCCAATCCGCAGCCGCGCCTGGGCGATCTGGAGTTCACGCGAGAAGCGGTGTTGGACATCAGGGCAGTTCATTTGCGCTGGTTCGACTACTGGCTGAAGGGCGAGGAGAACGGGCAGGCCGATGATGCCAAAGTCAGGATTTTCACCATGGGCCGCAACCGCTGGCGGGACGAGCCTGCGTGGCCCGTGCGCGGGATGGAGCAGGTTGCCTACTATCTCCACAGCGGCGGCGCGGCGGATCTGTTTCCCGAAGGCGGCAGGCAACCGGAGCAGGGGAGCGGCTACGGGACGCTGGATTTGACGCCGCCCGGAGAGGAGGCCGGCGACCGGTATGTATACGACCCCGAAGACCCCGTGCCCTCGGTGGAAGACGCGGAGTCGCCCGACCCGATAAGGGACTCGCACGTGCTGGCGATGGACTATCGTTACGCACTGCGCCGCGCCGACGTGCTGACCTACACCAGCGCGCCGCTGACAGAGGAGCTGGAAATAACCGGCACGGCCTTCATCACCCTTTACGCGGCCAGCGACTGCGTAGATACGGACTGGGTGGCGTTGCTGTGCGATCTTCAGCCGGACGGCAGCTCGATTCCGTTGACTTCGGCGGTGATGCGCGCTTCGTACCGCGCCGGGGCGGACAAGATTGACAGTCCGGCCCCCTCTCCCATCACGCCGGGCCGCGTGTACCAATACACAATTGAGTTTATGGCAACTTCGATGGCCTTTCAGCCGGGTCACTGTCTTCAGCTGGCGATTACTTCGTCGCTGTATCCGGCCTATGACCTGAATCCGAACACGGGCGCGCCGGTCGGAGAGGACCTGCCAAGCCGGCCGGCCAACCAGACCATCTACCACTGCGCCGAGTATCCGTCGCATCTTCTGCTGCCGGAGGTGAAACGATGAACCGCACTCCTTCCATGCTGGCCGGCGCGGCCGAAGCGGTCATTACGCGCGTGAAGGACAGGCCGGTCGTCTACGATGACCTGTTTGCGCGCGCACTGGTTCTTGGCGCGGATGACGACCGGCTCGTCATCGTTGCCACAGACATGGGGACGTTCAGCGTCGAGTATGCAGACGACCTTCTACGGCGCATCGAGCGGACGACGGATATCCCAAGCGGCAACATCATCATCACCACAACCCAGACCCACAATGCACCCGGCGTTGACGGGCGCGAAATGACGCCTGAGGCGGGCGAGTGGCTGTCCGACTGCATTGCCGGGCTGGTGAAGCGCGCCAATGATGCGCTGCGGCCTTGCGTGCTGAACGCGGGCCGCGCGCCTGTGCAGATCGGCTACAACCGGCGCCTGATGCAGGACGGCGAAATCGTGATGGCGCCGAATCCCAACGGCGCGATTGTGCCGTGGGTGGACGTTCTCGAGGCGAAGGATATGGAAGGCAGGCGGATTGCGGTGCTCTTCTCGCACGCCGCCCATCCCGTGATCGTCCACTGGCTGAGCGAGGAGATCGGGCCGGACTTTCCGGGCTACGCGGTCAGGCATCTGCGCGACCTGCTGGCAAGAGAAGGTGAGCCGGAGGGCGTGTTCATGTTCGCGCAAGCCTGTTGCGGCGACATCAACGGTCATCCCTTGCGCGGCGGTTTCGGCGCGTGCGACGCCGCCGGACTCTCGCTGGCGTTTGCCGTCAAGCAGGCGCTGGCCGGCGCGCGACCGGTTGCGCCCGGCGCGTTCAAAGCGCGCTCGCTCGATCTGCCCCTGCCTTTGGAAGAGCCGCCGACAGCAGCCGAATGCAGGGCGGCGCTGGCAGAGGACCCGGACAGCACGCGCTTTCACGAGCTGCTGGCGGTTGCCGAGAGCAGTGAGCGGCAGTTTCATCCGCTTTCGATGCGAGCGCTGGCCGTCGGCGACGCGCTGTGTTTCCTCACATTTACTGCCGAGATGTTTGCCGAGTACCAGCTCTACGCAGACGCGGTGTCGCCCTTCGGGCAGACGTTTGTCTTCAGCCATACCAACGGGATAACAGGCTACGTGGCGACCGAAAAGGACTATGAGTTGGGACCGGCCGGCGGCTACGAGTCATGGGGCTATCCGACACGGAACCGGCCCTGGCTGCCGCCGCAGCCGCAGGCTGAACGGTTGATCCATGAAGGGATCACACGACTTCTGGACGAACTCTCGCGATAGCGGCCCCGGCTTTTGACCGCTTGCATGCCCTGCCAAGCATGCACTGCCAAGGGGTGCAACCCAAATTGGGGGTGGGAATAGTCTGGCGGCTTTTGGAAAGACGCAGGGGAGGGGCCAGGCCGGACATTATCGTCGGTTCCGTCAGTTGGAGGGGATGCGAAGGCAGGCACAGGGCCGGCACCTACGGGGATCTGATGGGACTGGCGCGACGTGGTTTGGCGAAACCCTTTCGATTAGGCACATGTCACCAATGTCGACACCAGGTCGGCTAGGCATGTTGTAGGAGAGGGGGCGTTGCGGGGGCGGAGCCCCCGCACAAGGGAGGGCCGAATAGGCCCGACCGCCCAGAAAAGCAGTGGTCAGAGACGGCGCTTATTCTGGCGGAAACGGGAATGGGAACTGACCATAGCTTGGGTGCCTCCTGAGGTATACGAGAGTTCGCCCCAATATTGGGATGCACCCCTGCCAGGCACGCCTTTTCAAACACCCACTTGCCAATAATGGAGAAGAAACCCGCAATGTCCAGCAAATCAAGGCCGGAGTTCGGGCCTTACTACATGCCCGACAAGTGGTGTCTGGATCGCTACATGCACACCGAGGAGGTGCGCGGCACGCTCGATCTGCCCGCACGCTTCTATGTGCGCGACACCACGATCCGCGAGGGCGAGGAGACGCCCGGACTGTCGATGACGACGCGAGACAAAGTGCGAATCGCCGAGAAGCTGTACGAGGCCGGCGTGCAGCAGGTTGATATCGGCTATGTCGGCGCGCAGCAGGGGCACTACGAGACGGCCCAACTGATCAGGCAAGAGATCCCGGAACTGGCGATCACCGGCTTTGCCCGCGTCTGGTCGGCGGACTGGCGGAGGGACGTGGACCGGTGCCAAGAGCTTGAAGTAGCGCAGGTCGACGTCCTCCAGCATCCGATCCTCATCTGGGCGTCGGACGAGCAGGTTATGGAACTTGGTCCGGCCAGAGAGGCGCTGATCCCGCGCACGGTTGAAGTGATCGAGTATGCAAAGCGCTGCGGCCTGCGCGTGGCCTACGGTCATCCCGACGTATCGCGCACGCCGTGGGAGATTCTGCGGGAGTTTTATTCGGTTACGGCGCGGGCTGGAATCGACCTGCTGATCCTCTACGAAGACGGCTACGGATGCCCGCCGGGCGTGCAACATCTTGTGCGCAAAATACGCGATCTAGTCGACGTGCCGCTGATGATTCACTGCCATGACGATCTCGGATTGGGCACGGCCAATGTGCTGACCGCGGTGGGCGCGGGCGCGGAAGCGGCGGACCTGGTCGTCAACGGATTAGGTGACAAGGGCGGCCTCACCAAAATGGAGGAGGTCGTCGTGGCGCTGGAGACGCACTATGGCCTTTCCACCGGTATCCGCCTGGAGAAGCTGACAGAGCTGTCCAGGTTCGTTGAGGAAGTTACCGGTTTCAGGCGCCAGATCAATAAGCCGTTGGTGGGGGAAAACGCCTACATTCACGAGGCTGAACTGCATGTCTACTGCATCGTCAAGGGCCTGTGGGAAGCGATGGAGGGCGTCCACCCGCACGTGATCGGGCAGGAGCGGACGGTCGTCTTCGGCAGCACGACTCTCCACGGCGAAGCGGTGCGCGCCCGGTTGGACGTGACCGGGCAGCGGTACAATTCGCGGGACGTTGAACTGATTCTGGACAAGCTGCGGGAACGTTTGCAGACGCAGCCGTCCCTCACGCTGGAGGAGTTCGACGAGCTGGCGCGTACCGTGCTTGCGTAACGGGCCATGAACAGGCAACCCTATGTTTAGGGAGCTATTGTGTCCATTCTGATTTTAGGCGGAACCGGGCTGATCGGCTCACGGTTGACCAGGCGTTTGCACAGCCTGGGCCAGCGCGTTATCTGCTTCGATCTCTATCCCGATTACAGCGCGGTGGCCGACCTCGACAACGTGGAGATCGTCGTGGCAGACGTTACCCGTTTCGAGGACATCATCGCCGCGATCCGGAAGTACGACGTAGAAAGAATCGTCAATCTCGCTTATATCCTGCCGCCGGAGTCCGAGGAGAGGCTGCAACTGGCGATGCGGGTAAACCAGATGGGCATGAACAACGTGTTCGAGGCGGCGCGGCTGATGGGTATTCGACGCGTCGTTTACGCTTCGACCATCGCCGTCTACGGTCTGCAGGACTCTTTTGGCGACCGCCCGGTTTTGGAGGATGACCACTGCTACCCCGTTACAGTCTACATGGCACACAAACTGTGGAATGAGTTTATGGCGGCCAAATACATGGAGCGCTACGGAATGCAGATTCCCGGATTGCGCATCGCCAACGTGGCCGCGCCTGGGCGGACTAAGGGCTTCTCTGCTTGGCAGAGCAAGTGTATCGACGAACTGGCCGCGGGCAACCCGTTCACAGTTCCCTCGCGCCGCGACCAGAGGCTGCTCATCATTCACGTGGACGATACGGCGGATCTGTTTGCTAAACTCTGTCTGCAGGAGGAGCTGAACCACGCTGTCTACAACTCGTTGGCCTATGCGATCACCGCGCAGGAGTGGGCCGACGCCATTCGGGCGCACCTGCCCGATGCCAGGATCACGTTTGATGAATCAGCGCCCGATCAGCCCAATATTTACAACTGGTCGACCCGACGCATCGAGCGGGAGTTGAACGTAAAGATTTCGCCGCTGGAGGAGGTGATCCGGCGGCACATCGATGAAGCGCACGCACGGCGAGAGGGTGAAGAGGAGAGGCAGGCCCGTTCAGCAAATCAACTGTCCCGGTAGGGGTGGGGAAGGCAATGCGTTTAGCGAACAAGGTCGCGGTGGTCACCGGAGGCTCGCGCGGGATCGGCAAGGCGATCAGTCTTGCGTTCGCCCGTGAAGGCGCGGACGTGGTGGTTGGTTACCATGCCTCCGCCGAGAAAGCGCGCCTGGTGCAGGGAGACATTGAGGCCCTCGGGCAACGGGCGTTGACCGGCAGGGCAGATGTCTCGAACCGCTCCCAGGTGGAGCAGTTGATGCGTACGGCCGTCGAAACACTGGGACGGATCGATATTCTGGCCAATGTCGCCGGCATCACGCTGAGGTCGGCGATGGAGGAGCTGAGCGAGGAGGACTGGGACCGGGTGATCGACACCAATCTGAAGGGCACCTTCCTGTGCAGCCAGGCCGCGGCCCGGGTTATGATTGGGCAGGGCGGCGGCAACATCATCAACATCGGTTCGGTATCCGGCCTCGCGGCGCACTACAACCGGGGGGCGTACGGCCCCAGCAAGGCGGCGGTCGCCATGTTATCCAAGGTGATGGCGGTGGAGTGGGCCGACCGCAACATCCGCGTAAACACAATCCTTCCCGGCACGACCGAGACGGAGATGACCGACTACTCCTACCCGACGGCGGAGATGCGCGCCAAACGGGAGCAGACGATCCCCCTGAACCGCTTTGTCCAGCCGGAGGAGGTTGCGGCCGCGGCCGTTTTTCTGGCATCGGATGACGCCGCCGCGATCACCGGTCATTCGCTGGTCATTGACGGCGGCTTTCAGAACAGTCTTTTTCAACTGATGGAGCGTCTGCTGACGTAAGCGAGCCCCGGCCGCATCGCCGTGCAGCCCGACCACCGCCCCGCCTCGCGCAGTTCCCTTGACGCCGGCGTCTTCCGCTATCCGTTGCACCCCGTCCAACGCCTGTGGGCCGGCATTGACACCGACCTTATTGCGTAGTTCCTCCTCGGGCCAGCCGCAGTCCACCTCCACCGCTGTCAGACCGATTTCGCGAGATGCCGAAAGGCATTGGGGCGGACTGTATTCTCAGAAGCCCTACGATGCGTTGACGTTTGTTGTGTTTCGGTCGGATAGGCGACAATTGCAGGATACCCACCTTGGTTGGCGTGCGCACAGTGACGATGATCGCTCACTGGGGCGGGGGTTGCCTATGATTGACTCGTAATCTACCCAGATAAACTGCAGTCCAAATCGCTGAGGAGAGCCCGATGAGTGACCGACTCTTTCCCCCACACCTGCTCCATGCCCGCTGGCACAGCTTTGAGGCGGCCGGCTACGCGGGACCCGTCACCGGCATTGTCTACCGCGGGGAGCCGCGGCCCACGTGCGGTATGCCGCTGGGCGGGCTGGATACCGGCTGCATCGACGTGGAACCGAACGGGATGTTCGGCTACAGCACGATCTTCAACCACCTGGTGGAGCCGCGGGCGCTGCTGAATTTACCGATGCTGGGGCTGGCCTGCCGGGGCGAGGACGGCGCGGAGGGCGCGTGGATATTGGTTTCGGACACGCTGGGCAAGCGGGACACGCCGCAGCCGAGCCAGAGCGCGGTGACCTTTCCGCCGACCGACTACGCGCCGTTGTATGATGAGATCGGCCTGGCGGGGGCGGCGATCGCCGACTCGATCGATTACTGGGGGCACTATCCGGTTCTGGACATGGAGTTCGAATGCGCGGCGCCGGTCAAGGTGGGCGTGCGGGCGTGGTCGCCGTTCATCCCCGGAGACACGGTGACCTCGATGGCGCCGGGCGCGGTGTTTGAGATCCACCTGCGCAACCCGGGTGACGTTGCACAGAGCGGGACGCTGGCGTTCAACTTCCCCGGCTTCGGGCCGCAGGAGAGGATACAGCGGCGGCCGCTGACTGACCCGCTGCAGGGTGTGCTGGTGGAGAGCGGGCGCGAGGGCGATGCCTGGGAGATGGCCTATGCGCTGGCTGTTGTGGACGGGGATGCGGCGGCAGACGGGGGCGCGCTCAATGCGGATAGGGAGGCTTGGGGCCGGATCGCTGACGGGCTGCCAGCGCCTTCGCCGGAGGACAGCGGCGCATCGCTGGCAATCCCGTTCGACCTGGCCGCGGGCGCCAGCCGGACGGTGCGCGTGGTGCTGGCCTGGCATGCGCCGCACTGGCGCGCGGGCGGCGCGCCCTCTCACGAGGAGACGGAGCTGTTTACGCATATGTACGCGCGGCACTATGCGGACGCCGTGTCGACAGCCCGGTTCCTAGCCGGTAACCACGAGCAGCTTCTGCGACGGATAATCGCGTGGCAGGAGGCGCTTTACGGCGCGGCGGAGGTGCCGGGCTGGCTGGCGGACGCGCTAATCAACAACCTGCATCTGATCCCGGAGTGCAGCATCTGGGGCCAGGCGCAGCCGCCGATCGGGGCGTGGTGCGGGGAGGAGGACGGGCTGTTCGGGCTGAACGAGTGCCCACGCGGCTGCCCGCAGATCGAGTGCCTGCCGTGCAGCTTCTACGGCAACATCCCGCTGGTCTACTTCTTCCCGGAGGCGGCGCTGTCGACGCTGCGGGGCTACAAGGCGTACCAGTATGCGGACGGGCGGCCGCCGTGGATATTCGGGGGCATTACGGCGACGGTGGAGGCGAACCGGCCCGGCTACGGGCTGAGCGCGCCGGACGTGGGTTACCAGACGGTGCTGAACGGGGCCTGCTACGTCATCATGGTCGACCGCTACTGGCAGGTGTCGGGCGACGATGCGGCGCTGGCCGAGTTCTGGGACTCGCTCAAGCGCTGCAACGACTTTTCGATGAATCTGCGGCCTGCGTACGGGCTGGCGCAGGTGATGGCGATGCCGACGCCGGGCACCGATTCGCACGGGCTGGGCGATACGGAGTGGTTCGAGGCGCCGGAGCCGGGCTGGAGGGGCTATGTGACCCACGCCGGCGGCGTGCGCATGGCGCAGGTGCAGATCATGCGGCGGATGGCGGAGGCGATGGGGGACGACGAATATCGCGCCCGCTGCGACGCCTGGCTGGAGGCGGGCGCGGCGGCGCTGGAGGAGCATCTGTGGGCGGGCGACTACTATCTCAACTTCAACGAGCCGGAGACGGGGCAGAAGTCCGACCTGATCTTCGGCTACCAGCTGGACGGGCAGTGGGTGACGGACTGGCACGGGGTCGCGGGCGCGTTTCCGGCGGCGCGGGTGGAGCGGACGCTGCAGACGGTGGCGGAGAACAACTGCGCGCTGAGCCAGTCGGGCGCGGTCAACTATGCCACGGCGGAGGGCGAGCCGGCCAAGGTGGGGGGCTACGGGACCTTCAGCTATTTCCCGCCGGAGCTGTACATGCTGGCGATGACGTACATGTACAACGGGCAGCAGGACTTCGGCCGCGATCTGCTGCAGCGCTGCCTGGACAATATCAGCTGCAAGTGGGGTTATACGTGGGACGCGCCCAACACGGTGCGCGGCGACGCGGACACAGGCCAGCGGGCATTCGGTGCGGACTATTATCAGAATATGATGCTGTGGGCGGCGCCGGCGGCGCTTCAGGAGGAGGATTTGACGGGTCCGATGCAGGCAGGCGGGCTGGTGGCGCGGGTGATTGAGGCGGGGAGGGGATAGTATTTTGGGTAATTACTCAGCTGTAGTCAATACACGACCATGCAGGTCGTTCGCGCTGGCAGCATGTCTAAGATCGTAAACTGCCTCTTCAAAGCCGTCATCTTCGTCGCCCGGCCACGTGCCAAACAAAACCTGCACATCAGTCAATGGTTGTACGTTCTGCGCGCGTGCCAGTTCTTCCAGAGCGGGAGATTCCCAAGAAATGTCTGTGATTGGACCCTCCTGGCGAACAGGTGATTCGGACGAAGGGGCATGGTCTGGTTTGCGCGGACATCTTAGCACATGTGCATGGGCAGTGCAGGCGGGGTGAAGGTGGAGCTGGCTCAGCCTCTCACAGCACGCGCCTCGGAAGGCTTTTCCGGCCAAAAAGGATCATAATAGCAGTTACCTCGCAACGTAACTCCGAGGAGAGCATGAAGAGGAGTGAGGAGTGAGAGACACCTTTGCTCGCCTGGCTCGGGGTCGGGGATTGATTTTGGCTTAGCACGTACCCACAGACTGACAACTTAAGAGGCGTAGACGTCCTGGTTCTGCTTGCGCCAGTCGGGCTGGTAACCGCGCGCGCTGCCGACGCCGTAGGAGGGGCCGATCTGGTTGGGGTGGGACCAGGGCCAAGACTGCGTGAGATCACTGGCGCGAGACAGATCCGACAAACGCGCGGGCGACGAGGGAGAAAACTCCCCTTTGACAAACGTGTAAAATTATACATAATTTCCTTTAAGATTGCTGGCGGTTGTCGAGTGTGCAGAAGCACAGATGTCATCAAGAATGGGACCAACCTCCTTGGGCGGTAGCAAAATCTCTGCAAAGACTGTGGCGCGTATCGGGTTTTGGCGTCGAGGAGAGAGGCGGAAACACTCAGGCCGCTCATTCTGAAAGCCTGATTCGGGTAACCGGTTTGTCATTGACCACAACGCGGCGATGAGGTCCCTACTCTAGCAACTTACTTTTTCCACTACTTTTTCCCAGCAGAGAGACTTCGTGCAGGGTGTAACGCCAACCGGCCTGAGGTGGCAAGGAGAGCGCATATGGGTAAACCGTTGCGGGCGGGCTTGATCGGTTGTGGCGGCATTGCTGGGGCGCACATGCGGGCATACCGTCAACTCGGGGGCGTGGAGATCGCGGCCGCCGCGGAGATCGTTCCGGACCGGCTCCAAGCATTTGGGGATACCTGGGGTATCGAGGGCCTCTACCTTGATTACGAGGTCATGCTGGAGCGGGAGAAGTTGGACATCGTCAGTGTCTGCACACCGCCCTTCGCCCACTGCGCTCCAACCGTCGCTGCGGCTGAGGCCGGCGTGCGCGGCATCTTTTGTGAGAAGCCGATGGCCATGAATCTGGCCGAGGCGGACCGGATGCTTGACGCCTGTGAGCGGGCGGGGACGCTACTCCAGATCGACCACATCTACCGCTTCGAGCGCAATTTCCGCCAGGCGAAGACGATGGTTGAGGCCGGTGCAATCGGTGATCTGCTCGTGATATCGGGAAAGTGCGTGGGGCCGCCGCGCAGTCCCGAAAACTATGCCGGACAGTACCGGCTGAATGGCGGCGGTTGGATGATGGCCCAGGGCACTCACCTCTTCGATCTGTTCCGCTACTACGCCGGTGATCCGCTCTGGTGCCTCGCCAATGTCGAGCGCTGGCGCGCTGACGTAGACATCGAAGATGCTGCCACCGGTCTTTTCGGACTGCAAAGCGGTGTCAAGGCATTCTTCGAGGTAAGCGGCAACCGCGCGGACCGTACCTTTGCGTTCATGGCCGAACTCGAAGGTGTGAAAGGCCGGCTGCACCTCTCCGACGGGGTGGACAGATTTCACTTCTATCATTGGACCGCCGGAGACACGCCCGACAGTTGGCGGCCTGTCGAGACGGTCGCGGAGGATCCGATCGCGATTGTTCTCCAGGACTTCCTGAGCGCCGTTATCGATGATCGTGAGCCGGAATCCAACGGACGTGAAGGACGGGCCGCCCTGGAGATGATCATGGCCGTCTTCGAGTCCCAACGACAGGGCGTGGCCTGTATTAACTTTCCCTTGTCAATCGGGGAAAACCCGCTGGCACTGATGAATGAAGAAGGCACACTGTCTACGCTTGGTAAGGACCCTTTTCACTAATTGCGCCGCACGTCAGGAGGACACCTAACATGAAGCTCGCTCTGTTTGCTTTCGGCCAGGAAGATCATGTGGGCATCGTTGAAGAGGATGGCATCTTCGATCTCACGCGCGCGATGCAGGCATACGATCTGTTCAACAGGAACATCCAGACAGCGCCGGTGACCAGCATTCATGAGATGCTGGACAAGAACATGGTCCGTCCGGCGGTCATCGAACCGGTGGTGGACTTTATTGACCGGCACAACCTGCGGCAAGCTCTGACAGTTCCCGAAGGGGCAGCTGATCATCCCTTGCGGGCGCCCATCAGGCGGCCGGGAAAGATCATCGCTCTCGGCGGCAACTACTCCTTCCCGGGCTATCCGGACCCTGAGGAGCCACCCTTCTTCTTCAAAGTCGCGACCTCAGTTATCGGATCCGACGAGCCAATCATTTACAAGAAAATCATGAAGCAGGTGGAGCCGGAAATCGAGCTGGCCGCGGTGATCGGCGCCCGTGCGAGCGATGTACCCGAAGAGGAAGCGATGGAATATGTGGCCGGCTATACGGTGCTGAACGACGTTACGGCCCGCGATCTGCAGAATGCCGCATGGGATATCCAACGCCCCTGGGAATATACCAAGAGCATCGATACCTTCACGCCCGTCGGCCCGCACCTGGTCCTGCCCGAAGCGGTGAGCGATCCGCACGACCTGGCGATGATTATGCGCGTCAACGGCGAGGTCGTGGCCGAAGCCAGCACCAACACGATGCTGTTCCGAATTCCCTTCCTGATCGAGTACCTCAGCCAGTACATGACGTTGGAACCGGGCGACATCATTGCGACGGGAACGCCGGCCCACCCGGAGGCGCTGCACCCCGGCGACGTGATTGAACTGGATGTGGCTGAGGTTGGCGTGCTGCGGAATCCTATCGTAGCCGAAGGTTGATAAGGAGGCCTTAGTGAGCAGCCAAAGAGAGTCACCGCCGTCAGCGGTTTTCCCTTGGGTCAGCGCGGCCGCGTCAGCGGCGAGCGGGCCGGCGTTGCGTTTTTTGGGGTTGGAGTGTGGCTTTGTGTGGACCACCTGGGCGGTCCTCGAAGGCCGGCAGCTTGTTGACGGCGGCGTGTTTCTGAGCGACGACTACCTGGAGCCAGCCGACATCGGCGCCATGACGCGCACCGAACTGGTGACCCGTCGACTGTACGGCATGCATCTCGGCCTCGTGCATCTGATGGACAGTTTCTCGCCCGGGTGCGTGGCCGACTGGAGTCCAGACATTGACCGGAGTGATACAAAGGCAGTGGAGGACCGTCTGGAATTTACCTACCGGCACGGGCAGAGCCAGGGGATGATCAAGAATCTCTGCTTTCAGCGGGGTCTGACCGTGTTGGGTGTGCCGGCTGCAAAAGCGAAGCAGGCGGTGACCGGCGATCCCGAATCTTCCCGCGCCTCAGTGGAGGCTGCGCTGATGGAGAAGGTGGTGGTGTCGGAATTCACCGCGCGCGAGTTCAGCATGGACGACGGCCGCGTGATCAGCGACAACTGCGCCGGCGCTCTCGCTGTTGCCTATGCCGCGCAGGCCCGGTTAGGAGATTAGCTCTACCCACTGTTTGTTCAAGCCGCCGGTACAGAGAAAGTCGAAACCGTGCCAAAGCATGCAGTCGCAATTTACGCCGAGAGAGATACGTCTGCGAAAGCAGATCTTAGCCGGGGCCGGACGCTCGCTGGGGCAGGGTCGCCAGCGAACGCCTGGCTTCCGGAGTGCTCACCCCGATCTCGCTCAGCCCTGGGTGCCGGCCGGGATAGAAGGCGTATAGCCCGGCGCCTGACAAGGGCACGACCTATCGCGGAAGTGGGAAGCAGGGCAGCGCCGGCAGTGCCGGCAAAGGAGGCAGCCTATGCGACAAGCTCAAGGCACTGTTGTTCCCCGGTCTCAACCGGATGATATCCACGTAGTGGAAGGGAGAACAGAAATGGTTTCAACGAAAACGAAGATCACACGCCGTACGTTCTTGCGCACATCGGCTTTCGCCGGCACAGCCGGGGTACTGGCCGCGTGTGCTGTTCCGGTGGCGGCGCCGGCCGGCGATGGCGCTGCCGCGCCGGTGATGGAAGACGTGACCCTGCGCATGGTGACGCATTACGGTTCGCCGGTACGCCGTGAGTTTACGACGCGGGTCAAGGATATTTTCGAAGCGACACACCCGGGCGTCACGGTCGAGGTGGAGGTCGCGCCGGATATCGACGTGCGCTGGCAGACCGAGGTGGCGGCCAAGACGTTGCCGGTAATGCTCTGGGACGCCAACCTGTTCTGTGAGATGGCCGCCCAGGGCGTCTTCCTGCCGCTGGACGACCGCTTGCCGATGCAACAGCCCCCAGTGGATATGGATGACTACAATGTTCCCACGGGCGCCGAGTGCATGGTATGGCACGAGGGCCAGCAGATCGCGATGCCCTGGATCAACGGTGCACCGCTCCTCTACTACAACGTGGACATGTTCGAAGAGGCCGGCATCGAGCGGCCGTCCGATGACTGGACCTGGGATGACTTTGTCGACGTGACCAAGGAGTTGACGCGCGACACCGACGGCGACGGCGAGATCGACCAATGGGGCTACATGCAGAGCACCCGCTGGGACGAGCACTTCGCCCAATGGATCTTTGCCAACGGCGGCGAAATTGTGAGCGAAGACAGGCTCCATACGCCCCTGGATACACCCGAAGCGGCGGGGGCCATAGAGTTCCTGTACGACCTGCGTTTCACACACAAGGTCTGGCCGCTGGCCGAGCAGATGGAGGCGCTGCAAGCCCTGGGCATCGGCAGCCTCTTTAACGGCGGCAGGGTCGCCATGACATACGGCGGTACCGGCGGTATCGGAGGCTTCAACCGCAGCGTAACCGACTTCACCTATGACATTCTGCACTTCCCGAAGTCGCCGGCGACCGGCCAGCGCGCGCTGTGGACCTTCATGCAGAATTTCGCCGGCCCGATCTGGTCGGAGCATCCCGACCTGGACGCCGACCTGGCTATCGCGCTGGGCGGCCCCAGTTCGCAACGTTGGGCCGGCCGCACCAAGATTCAGGTACCGATCTACACGCCGGCCGTGGAAGAAGATTACGCCACCAAACCGCCCGAAAATATCCGCGTCGTGCCCGAGATGTTCGCCGAGCCGGGTGTGCAGCATCTACCCATCTTCAACGGCAAGACGGAGTGGCTCCAGACCGTTTTCGGCGGTGAGCTGACCAAGGCCTTTATTGGTGAGGCATCCCTGGCTGACGCCATCACGTCGGCTGTGGCAGAAGGAGATCGCATACTGGCGCGCCAGTAGAGTTGAGCAGGCGTACAGGGACGCGGAGGGGAGCAGGCTGTTTGTGTGGTGAGCGATAACGGCCTGCGCCTCCGCCCCTCTGACATCTGCCACTGAGAGTCAACCATGACTTCACAATCGCAGACTGCCGTGCGTCCCGCGGAAAAAGCGAGCTTTTTTGGCTGGTGGCGCTGGCGGAGGATCGAGGGCTACCTGTTCATCGCCCCATGGCTGATCGGCTTCGTAGCCTTTGTGCTTGGGCCCTTCCTGGCGTCGTTCTTTCTCAGCTTCGCCGACTGGAACCTGGTAAGGCCGCCCACATGGGTGGGCCTGGAGCACTATCGCACGATGTTCACGAACGATCCCAAGTATATAAAATCGTTCGTGAACACCGTCTATTTCACCGTGTTCCACGTTCCCCTCATCCTCGTGGTGGCCCTTTTCATCGCCCTGTTGCTCAACCGCCAACTGCCCGGGATCGGGGTATTCCGCACGCTTTTTTACCTGCCGTCGGTGACGGCGGGGGTCGCCACGGCCATCCTGTGGCGCTTCATTTTCAATTATCACTACGGTCTGTTAAATCAGGCGATTGGGCTGGTGGGCATCGATGGTCCCAACTGGCTCGGGAGTACCAAGTGGGCGATGCCGGCATTTATCATCATGAGCACATGGGGATTCGGCAGCCTGATGGTGCTCTATCTGGCCGGCCTGCAGGGGGTGCCGCGCGAGCTCTACGAGGCGGCGGAGATCGATGGCGCGACCGCGTGGGACAAATTGCTCAACGTTACGATTCCGATGATGTCGCCGGTAATCTTCTTCACCATGATCATGACCATCATAGGTTCCTTTCAGATTTTCACAGCGGCATTCGTAATGACCGAAGGCGGGCCGGCGGACGCGACGCTCTTCTATATTTTGTATCTGTACCGCAGTGCTTTCCAATGGCTGCGCATTGGCTATGCATCGGCGATGGCTTGGATTCTGTTCCTTGTCATTCTGGCGCTGACGCTGATTCAACTCAAACTTTCGCGGCGCTGGGTGTTCTACGCCGGCGAGGAGCTGGCCTGAGACGGCAGAACCTGCCAACGAAAACCGAGCGTTACTCCCGATACTGTCGGGATGCAGGCCGCAAGGTAGATGTCCAAAGGAGTGCGCACGTTAACAGAGAGGGAGTATGGAAGTAGAGCAGGGGGCAGTCCGAAGTTCAGGTTCGCTTCTCTCGTCGCCAGGGTGGCGCTGGCCTCAGGTGCGCGCGCTATTATTCAATGCATTCCTGTATCTGCTAATTGTGGCCGGCGGCATCGTTTTCCTGATCCCCTTCGTCTGGATGGTTTCAACCTCCTTAAAAACGTTGCCGGAGATTCAGCGGATTCCGCAACCCTTGTTGCCGGAGGTGATCCGCTGGGACAACTATTACGTTGCCTGGACCTCACTACCGTTCACCCGCTGGTTTTTCAACACTGCCTTCATTACCGTCGTCAACATTTTTGGCACGCTGCTGTCCTGTTCACTGGCGGCCTACGGGTTTGCCTACACGCGGTTCCGCGGCCGCAATTTCCTGTTTGTGATTCTTCTCAGCAGCATGATGTTGCCTTACCATGTGCGGCTCATTCCCACCTTTCTCATCTTCAACCACTTGGGCTGGATCAACACCTTTCTGCCGCTCACGGTGCCCGCTTTCTTTGGCACAGCCTTTTACATTTTCCTGCTGCGCCAGTTCTTCCTGACCCTACCCAAAGAGTTGGATGATGCGGCGCGTATTGACGGCTGCAACTCGCTGAACATCTACTGGCGGATCGTCATGCCGCTGTCAAAGCCGGCCCTGGCTGCCGTAACCGCCTTCACCTTCATTGACAGTTGGAACGATTTCCTGGGGCCCCTGATTTACCTGCGGCAAGACAGCCGCCTCACACTCTCTCTAGGGCTGCGCATGTTTCTGGATTTCCAGGAGGGCACCGGTGATTTGCACCTGATGATGGCTGCCTCAGTGGCCACGCTGATCCCGATCCTGATCGTTTTCTTCTTTGCCCAGAAACATTTCGTCGAAGGGGTCACTTTCACCGGCTTGAAAGGATAAGATGGGACGATGACGGAAGACGGCAAGCCGGACATTCGGGGAGGCCTGCACGCTTCCGCGCGGGAAACGGCTGCATCCTTCGACAGGCTCCGTGCCGGCTCCGGGTTTGCTGCCTCTTCAGATCCGGACTTGCCGGAAGCGCAGACCACGGCCCCGGCTCGGACGTTAAGCGGCGGCGTGCCCGGCTGGCGCACGCGTCTCGGTCTCCTGTCCCCGGACGATGGCATCAACGACGACGAGTTCTGGCACTATCTGCCGGACGGCGTGTCGCTGATTTTCACGCGCTACCGGACGGCTACCCGCTTCGACCCGATCAGCCCAGACATGGTGGACCGCTACGCCGACCTGGAGCCCATCCTGGACGCGGCGGAGACCCTGCGCATCACCCGGCCCGGCGCCATCGTTTTCCTCTGCAATTCGTGCAGCTTCGTGCGCGGTGTGGGTGGTGACGTGAAGATTTCCACAGCCATCGAGCGAGCCGTGGACATTCCAGCAACTACGATAAGCACCGCCCAGGTCCAGGCGCTGCGGACACTGGGCGTGCAGCGTGTGGCCGTGGCTGGCCCCTACCCCCCGGATGTGACACAGCTTCTGGTCGATTTCCTCGAAGGGCACGGCTTCGAGGTAACCGGCAGCCAGAGCGCAGGCATGGAAACCGAATGGGAGATCGGTAACTCGACACCCTCGGTTTGGTATAACCTGGCGCGTGCGGCGGATTCCCCGCGCGCCGAGTGCGTATTGCTGGCCTGCAGCGGCATCCGCACAGCCGCAGTCATGGAGCCGCTGGAAGCCGACCTGGGTAAACCGGTAGTCAGCGCGCCGGCGGTGAGCATCTGGGCAGCATTGCGCCTGGCCGGCGTGAACGCGCCCGTTTTCGGGCGCGGCGTCCTGCTGGCAGAGTACTGATAAGAACGCCGGAAGAATGTTTTTGAACCGGCGCGAGAGTTCAGATTGAACACAGAATGGAGTCGCAATGGCTGAAGAACCGCTGCAGGCGATCTTTGTCGGGGTAGGCGGGCGCGGCCGCCACTACCTCGAGCATCTGAAGGACTCCCCCCATGTGCGACCGGTGGCGATCGTGGACATCTCCCGGGAAATCCTGGAACGTGAACGCCTGGCAAATGGATTACCGGAGACGGCCTGTTTCACCACGCTGACAGACGCACTGCGGCATGTACCGGCCGACGCGGTGGGTGTGACAACCCACGCCCGGCTGCACGCGCAGTTTGTGCGGGAGGCGATCCTCGCCGGCAAGCACGTGCTGGTTGAGAAGCCCTTCACCTGCGATCTGGAAGAAGCAGTGCGCCTGGTTGAACTGGCGGATGCTCACGGAGTGAAGATCGTGGTGACCCAGCAGATCCGCTACTTCCGGACGGAACTCACCATGCGCCGGCTGATGCTGGAGCAGGCCTATGGGCCCCCCGGCTTCGGCCACATGCACCACTATAAGCCGCGCTCCGGTCACTACCCCTTGAGCGATCACATGCAGCTGTGGCAGATGACAGTGCATGAGATCGATTCGCTGATATCAGTGCTCGCCCAACACAAGGTAACGCGCGTCTTCGGATACTCATTCGAGCCCTCCTGGGGCAACTGGCCCACCCCTTCTACCGCGGTGGCGACGATCGAATTCGACGGCTCCATTCCGTTTACATTGGTGTCGACCTCCCAGGCCCGAGGCAGCGCCTACGAATTCCGCATCGAGTGCGCCGAGGCCACGCTGGTACAGCGCGGCCCCCTCCAGGACATCCCAACCACCTTGCACGCTGAATACCAGGACGGCCGCGTGGTTTCCCTGCCGCTCGACGCGGGGATCGATGTCGAGCCGGGGGATGGTATAAACTGGGTCGCACGCCTCTTGTATGAATACGTTGTTGAGGGCGTGGAGCCGGAGGTCAGCGGTCGACACAATCTGGATGTGCTGCGGGTAACCGACGCCATCATCCGTTCCACGAAGACCGGGCAGGCCGTATCGCTGAATGGCAATTCCTAGCCTCCCGCCCAGGGCAGGGGTTGCGCGCTCGGCTGCGAAGAGAACGACAGGCCCTGCCTTCCTCCATCCGGCCTGCCGGTTGTATTGCCAGCGCATGAACCGGTCCCCGTAGCGTTGCTTATCAACTATTTTTGTCTCATGGAGCCATACGATGGGAATACCGAAGGAGAACTGGTTCACGCTGGAGGAGTATCACCGCCGGCTGGCCGCAGCGCGAACAGAAATGGCGGCCCGGGAAATCGATGTGCTGCTCGTATTCGGCGCCGGCAACGTCTTCTATCTGACCGGCTACAACAGTGTCAACTCGTGGGATTTCCAGTGCTGCATTGTCCCCGACAGCGGCGATCCCATACTGCTTATTTTCAACTTTGAACTGGGTCGTTTCCTGGCCAGCGCGTGGCTGAGCGAACCGGCGCTTTACACGGCGCAGGACGATCCGGTTGCGTCACTGGTCAACCTGCTTGATGACCAGAATCTGCGCAACAGACGCCTGGGTATCGAAGAGAACAGCCCCAATCTTGGCGTGAAAAACTACCGCCGCCTGCAGCAGATGCTGGCCGGCAGCCAGTGGACGGACGCTTCCGGTCTTGTAGACGAGGTGCGGCTGGTCAAGTCAGAGGCAGAAATTGCCTACATGCGCGAGGCCGGCCGGCTCACCCGGTTGGGCGCGGAAGCCGCGCTGGCGGCGGTCGCTGAAGGCGTCCATGATCATGCTGTGGCCAGCGCGGCATACGAAGTCATGCGGTGCAACGGCAGCGATTTCATGTGCATCGAGCCCATCGTAGCGGCCGGTTATCGTTCCGGGCTGGCCCACAGTACAGTGGGCCACATCCCGATTGAGCACGGTGACTCGGTCTTCATCGAGTTGGGGGCTTGTGTGCGGCGCTACACGGCGCCGATCATGCGTACCACCGTTGTGGGGCCGACCCCGCCGGAGCGTCAGGAGTTGAACGACGCGGCCCATCTGGCCGTACAGACAATCGTTGAAACCGCGCGCGCCGGCGTCCCGACCTCGGATGTTGCAGCGGCCGCGCTCCAAAAGGCGATCAAGCCCATTGAGGACCGCATCCAGTTCCACTACAATTTCGGCTATTCGGTCGGAATCGGCTTCCCTCCGGACTGGTTGGAACCGATCCATTTCTTCATCCAACTGCACAACCATGCCCCGTTGCAGGCCGGCATGACCTTTCACCTTCCCTTCACCTTGCGAGTCCTGGGCGAGTATGGGGCCGGCACAAGCGAAACCATCCTGATTACCGAGACCGGTTGCGAAGTATTGACGCGGGATCAGGCAGCGTCCTAGCTGGAGCAGCCTGACGGCGACGTTGCAGGGAGCCGCTGGCGCCAAGCTCAATTCAGCCTCGTTCCAACCGGTTTTCGATAGCAGACAGGCAGATGTGCAAGCCTTGGAATCTTGAGGCTGAAATCACATATTCTCACCTGTCATCCAACTGTTGCAGAGAGACGCTACCATGATAAATGACCCTGTTCTGATCGACGACTGGCATCCGGTCGAACTCTCACACGAGTTGAAAGAGGGAGGGATCTCAGCGGCGCGTGTGCTGGGGGAGGACATCGTGCTGTGGCGTCTCAAGGGCGAGGTCCTGGCCTGGAGAGACCTGTGCCTTCACCGGGGCACGCGTCTGTCGCTTGGCCGGGTTGAAAATGATAACCTCGTCTGCCCATACCACGGCTGGGCCTACAACGGCGAGGGGCAATGCGTACACATTCCGGCCCACCCCGACCAGGTGCCTCCGCAAAAAGCGCGAGCCCGGTCATACCGGGTTCAAGAGAGATACGACATGGTCTGGGTTTCCCTTGGCGATCCCGCACACGATGTTCCTGCGTATCCCGAATGGGATGAGCCGCACTATCACAAGACTTTCTGCGGACCCTACGATATCCAAGCCAGTGCGCCGCGTGTCCTGGAAAACTTTGTCGATGTTGCCCATTTCCCCTTCGTGCATGACGGTCTGTTGGGCGACCAGCGTTACCCGCAAATGGAGGATTACGAGGTCGAGGTAGGGTCAAATGGCGTGATTGCGAGGGATGTTCGTATCTGGCAACCCAGGCCGGACGGGAGTGATCCCGAGCATCCGTCATCCTACACTTTCCACATTCAACGCCCCTTGACAGTCTATGTCGTCAAACCGACTGCTGAGACCCGGTTCGCCTTCTTCTTCACAGTCACGCCGGTCGAGAAGCTGGTTAGCCGCGGCTGGCTGTGGCTTTCTACGGATACAGCGTACGACGTTCCTGAAGATGAAATCCGCGCTTTCCAGGACGAACTGTTCGACCAGGACATACCGGTCGTGGAATCGCAACGGCCGGAGATGCTTCCTCTGGACTTACAGGCTGAACTGCATCTGCGGTCCGACCGCACTGCCATTGCCTACCGCAGGTGGCTGAACGAGCTGGGGCTTACTTTCGGGACCGCGTAGTAATCGCTGCAGCGGACCATGCACGGCCACCGCCTCGTCTTTCGCCCAGGAATGCAGGTTGAAGTCGAAGACTTCACTGTACCGGCGCCTGGCGCCAACGAAGTGCTCGTGCGGGCTACATGCAGCCAGGTGAGCGCCGGTACAGAGTTGAACCAGCTCCGCGGCATGGAGCGAAGCGGGCGCCGCGCCGGCTACCCGGGTTACGCAGCGGTGGGACGGGTCCTGGATGTGGGTGGGGGCATCACCGACTTTGCGCCGGGCTCCCGGGTTCTGATCATGGGGCGCCACGCCACGCACTGGACCGTCGACGTGACCGGCTCGCCTCTGCAGAACGGCTATATTCGGAAGCTGGACGACACACTGACCGACGAACAGGCGACGTTTGCGATTAACGGGGCTACGGCATTGCACGCAGTCCGGCGGGCGCGTCTGCAGATCGACGAGTCGGTGGTCGTCTTCGGCGTTGGCGTCGTGGGGCAGCTTGTCACCGCACTGGCCCGGCTCGCAGGCGCCTTTCCTGTCGTCGCGGTCGACCTGGTCGGGGAGCGTCTCCAGCTTGCCCGCCAAAGCGGGGCAACGCATGTTGTGAACGCGAGTGTGGAAGATCCGGTGGAGGCTGTTCGAGAAATCACCTGCGGTGGCGCGCAGTGTCTTTTTCACGCTTCAGCCAATCCGAAGATTTTGCAGACGGTATTCGAGGCCGCCGGCCAGCGGGCGAAGGTGGTGATGGTTGGCAGCGCGCCCGGCACAGCCGAAATCGGGCTCCAGGTCGAGCTGCTGCGCCGCGAACTGCACGTTTTGGGCGCTTATGAGCTCGACCTCGAAGTGCCGCACGTCTACTGGCCCTGGACGCCACAACGCGACCGCGCCGTAGTACTGCGCCGCATTGCCGACCAGACACTGGCGGTCGACCACCTGATCAGTCACAGGATACCATACACGCAGGCACCTGAGATCTATGCGCAGGCCGCCGCTGGCGGCGAGGGGTGGCTGGGAATCATCCTGACATGGGATGCGTGAGGGTGCAGGCTGGTGGGCCCGGCTCGCTCGGGGTCGGGGATTGACTTTCGCTGCGTCGTTACCCAGAAACTGACAACCTAAGAAGCGTAGCCGTCCTGATTTTGCTTGCGCCAGTCGGGTCGGTAGCCGCGCTCGCTGGCGAAGCCGTAGGAGGGGCCGATCTGGTTGGGGTGGGACCAGGGCCAGGCCTGGCCGCCGATGATGCGGTACGCTTCGCCTTTGCCGCAGAGCCAGTAAAACATGTGGGCGACGTAGCGGGCCTGGTCGTGGCCGCCGTAGTCGGCGCGCTGGAAGTCGAAGTCGGGCTCGGTGATCCAGTCGCGCTGCGGGGGCGTGGTGCGCCAGTAGTTGTATTTGAGCATGTGGCGCGTGCCCTGGGCGGTGGAGACGCCGCGGCGGTGCAGGATGCTGTGGTGATGGATGCCGATGGTGCCAGCCGGGCCGTCGGTGAAGACGCCGCCCTCGTCGTCGGGACGCTTGGTGGGCATGATGTGGGAGCCGGGCACCAGCTCGGTCGGGCCGAGCTCGACGGGGGTGTCCTGGGGGAAGTAGAAGACCTCGACGAAGTTGAGCTCGGGGCCGAAAATGTGGTCGGCGTCGTTATGCCAGTGTTGCGCGGGCATGGGACATTCGACACGGTGGAGGCTGGCGAGGACGGGCAGACCGACGTTGCGGCCCAGTAACGAGCGCATGATGCCGACGACCTGCGGATTGAGGAGGACGTGTTCCATGAACCAGTCCTCGAGGAAGATGGAGCTGGGCGCGATGGAGAAGCGCATGCGCTCGAGGTCGGCCTCGGTCAGGCCGTCGGGGATGTAGCTGGGGTTGGCCGGGATCCTGCCTTCGAGATAGTCGCAGGTGCGGCGGTTGATCTCGTCGGGAACGACGCCGCGCAGCAGCAGATGGCCTTCGCGGCAGAATTCGAGCACCTGCGAGTCGGTCAGCGCCGGCTCGCCGTCGAAGGTATGACTGGCTTTGTCGTGAATCATGTCGCTGCTCAGACCGCGTAGCCGTCCTGGTTGTGTTTGCGCCAGTCGGGCTGGTAGCCGTTGGTGCTGCCGAAGCCGTAGGAGGGTCCGATCTGGTTGGGGCTGGTCCACGGCCAGGCCTGGCCGCCGATGATGCGGTACTCTTCTCCCCTGCCGCAGAGCCAGTAAAACATGTGGGCAACGTAGCGGGCCTGGTTGTGGCCGCCGTAGTAGGCGCTCTGGAAGTCGAAATCGGGCTCGGTGATCCAATCTCTCTGGGGCGAGGCAGTGCGCCAGTAATTGTATTTGAGCATATGGCGCGTGCCCTTGGCGGTGGAGAGGCCGCGGCGGTGGAGGATACTCTGGTGGTGGATGCCGATGGTGCCGGCGGGGCCGTCGGCGAAAACGCCGCCCTCGTCGTTGGGGCGCTTGGTGGGCATGATATGCGAACCGGGCACCAGTTCGGTCGGGCCGAGCTCAACGGGTGTATCCTGGGGGAAGTAGAAGACCTCGACGAAGTTGAGCTCGGGGCCGAAGACGTGGTCGGCGTCGTGATGCCAGCCCTGGGCCGGCATGGGGCATTGGACGTGGTGGTGGCTGGCGAGGACGGGCAGGCCGAAGTTGCGGCCCAGCAGCGAGCGCATGACGCCGACGACGTGGGAATTGAGCAGGACGTTCTGGAGGAACCAGTCTTCGAGGAAGATGGTGCTGGGTTCGTGGGAGGCGCGGATGCGTTCGAGGTCGGCTTCGGTCAGGCCGTCGGGGATGTAGCTGGGGTTGGCCGGGATCTTGCCTTCGAGATAGTCGCAGGTGCGGCGGTTGATTTCGTCGGGAACGACACCCTTCAGCAGCAGATGGCCTTCGCGGCAGAATTCGAGCACCTGCGAGTCGGTCAGGGTCGGCTCGCCGTCGCAGGTGTGATTGGTTTTGTCGTGGAACATGATGCTCTCCTGGGTGGCTTCTGGGTGCCGGTCAATTTATCATAACTCTGTGATCTTGAAAACCGGAATAGCAGGCTGGGAGTTGGGAGGGGCATCCTGTTCATTCGCAGGTAGCGGCAGCCTCTTGGCAATCTTTGAACAGTTCCTCCAGGCCCGCAGAGGTGCGGTCTGGACAGCCTCAGATCCTGTGTGTCTGAGCAGGAGCCCGCCCGGGTGCAACCCTAATTTGGGGTGGGAATAGTCTGGCGGCTTTTGGATAGACGCAGGGGAGGCGCCAGGCCGGACATTATCGTGGCTTCCGTCAGTTGGAGGGGATGCGAAGGCAGGCATAGGGCCGGCACCTACGGGGATTCGATGGGACTGGCGCGACGTGGTTTGGCAAAACCCTTTCGATTGGGCACCTGTAACCAATATCGACACCCGGTCGACCAGGCATGTTGTAGGAGAGGGGGCGTTGCGGG
>WTGY01000174.1 GCA_011523365.1 Caldilineaceae bacterium | reverse complement strand
GGAGCCCCCGCACAAGGGAGGGCCGAATAGGCCCGACCGCCCGGAACTGCAGCAGTTAGTAGTCAGTAGTTAGAAGTCAGTTGACAGACGAGGCGCTTTCATTTGAGTTGATTGAGGAACGGAAACGGCTCTGTTGCTTTTTGAGGCAAAAGAAGGTTCGCCTCCATTTTGGGATGCACCTGTTTTCGCCCATCATCTTGACCCCGCATTCGATGTCTGATAGCATGGCCGGACCTGTCGCCAACGTGCCTGACGAGGCCAGAACATTGCGGACAAAGGACGTCTTCATCAGCTATATCCAGTAGACTACCCAAAGGAATTCATATGCCCGACGCCCGCCCCAACATCCTGTTCATAATGTCGGACGACCACGCTTCCCACGCGATGAGCTGCTACGGCAGCCGCATCAATCGCACGCCCCACCTGGACCGCATCGCAGAAGGTGGCATGCGTTTTGACAACTGCTTCTGCACCAACTCGATCTGTACGCCCAGCCGCGCGGTGATTCTGACCGGCACCTACAACCACGTTAACGGCGTGACAACGCTGGCTTCGACTCTCGATGGCCGGCAGGTGACGATGCCCAAACTGCTGCAGGCGGCAGGTTACCAGACGGCCATTGTGGGGAAGTGGCACCTGGGGCACGGCGGCGTAAATGATCCGACCGGTTTCGACTATTGGAATGTGCTGCCCGGTCAGGGGCTCTACCACAACCCCGAGATGATCGAGATGGGTGAGCGGAAGGTATTCCCCGGCTACGTTACCGACCTGATCACGGACTTCTCGCTGGACTGGCTGCGGGCGCGCGATCCGGAGCGGCCCTTCATGCTCATGTGCCACCATAAGGCGCCGCATCGCTCGTGGGAGCCGGACGAAAAACATGCGCTCATGTACGAAGACGAGGAGATTCCTTATCCGGAAACCTTTAACGACGACTACAGCAACCGCGCGGCGGCGGCCGCAGCGGCTGAGATGCGCATCGACCGTGATATGACGCTGACTGATTTGAAACAGCCGACGCCGGAAGGGTTGACGCCGGAGGAGGAAAAAAAGTGGAAATACCAGCGCTACATCAAGGACTACTTGCGCTGTGTCGCCTCAATTGACGACAACGTTGGCCGACTACTCGACTACCTGGAAGAGGAAGGGTTGGCGGAGAATACTATCGTCGTCTACACCTCGGACCAGGGGTTTTTCCTGGGCGACCATGGCTGGTATGACAAGCGATTCATGTACGAGGAGTCACTGCGCATGCCGCTGCTCATCCGCTATCCGCGTGCGGTCGAGGGGGGGACGGTCAACGATCAGATGGTTCTGAACGTCGACTTTACGCCGACGCTGCTTGAATACGCCGGCGTCGACGTCCCGGAGCACTTCCAGGGGACCAGTTTCCGCTCACTTTTGGTGGGCCAAAGGCCGGAGGGCTGGCAGACATCAATGTACTACCGCTACTGGATGCACCTTGCACACCACCACGTTTATGCCCACTATGGTGTGCGCACTTTGCGCTACAAGCTGATCTATTATTATGCGGACGGATTGGGTCAGCCTGGTGTCATTGACGATTCCAAGGAGCCCGAGTGGGAGCTCTTCGATCTCGATGCCGACCCCTACGAACTAAACAACGTGTATCATGATCCGGAATACGCCGGCGTAGTAGAGGAGTTGACCGAGGAGTTACATCGCCTGCAGGCTCGCGTGGCCGACGAGCCCTACGACCACCCTACGGCTGCCGGCGCTTGGCGACTCTGACCCAACAGACTGGAAGGGACTTGACCTGTTAAGACCCTGCTTCGACCCTGAGTGTGTCGAGTCAGAGCGCCTCAAGTCGCTGAAGCGGAGACGCGACCTGGCTGTGGCCTGGCAGTCGCGAAGGCAATAAGAGAAGGCCGTGCACATTTCATATCGCGCACGGCCTCTTTTTTTGGTTAAGCTTCCAGGCTGATAGTGGGTAGAATCTCGCGGCGCTAACCTCGCTCGGCTGCGACGGGAAACAGGTGGGCGCGGCCAAGCCACAGAGCCAGCGCGCCCAGAGTGGCGGAGATTACCACACCGCTAACGGCCACGGCGACGACCCCACTAATGGAATAGATGCCCCCCGTGCCCAGGCTACCCATTGCTGAGGCGATCGCCACCATCGTCTCGTTGATGCCCTGTACGCGACCACGTTGCCGCGAGCCTTCCAACGCCGCAGACAGAAGCGACGAGCCGGCAATGTAGCTGAAATTCCAGCCAAGCCCCAACAGGAAGAGCGAAACGAACAGAACCGGCAACTCGGTAGAAAGCGGCATCATCATGGCGGCCAGTACTTGCACGAGCGCGCCACCAAAGATCATGGGCACGCGGCCTACGCGGCCCGCCAGCCACCCGCTGAGCCCAGATAGACCGAACATTCCCAGCGTATGCGCCATGAGCACGTAGGAAATTGCATCGGCTTTGTAGTCGGCCCGGTTCATGTGCAGCGGCGTAACCACCATCAGCAGTGTCATGACCATCTGCCCGATCGCCATGGCCGCGATGGCCAGTTGCACGTCGGGGAGCTTGAGGAGCTCCAAGACCTGCTTCCACCCCCTGGATGTCGCGCTGCTGGTCGAAACGTCACTGGCCGAGCCTTCCGTCGATCCGTCATCAGACCTGGACTCTCTCCCTTGTCGAGCCAGGAGTGCAGCCAACTCCTTTGGATCGGGCCGTAGTGCAACAAGCAGCAGGATCAGGGCCAGGGCCATCAACCCCGCACCGAACCAGAACGGGCCCACGTGCTCGTGGAATCCCTGGGCCCTCGCTACTTCGACAGACGGCTCAACAAGAAGAGGTCCGCCTACTGCCCCGACCGTGCCCGCAAACACGATCATTCCGATCACTTTGGCCTGTTGTGCGAGCGGGAAGATCTCGGCGGCGGCGTAACGTGTCTGTTCCAGCGCGGAGCGGCCCATGCCGAGAAGGATCGCGCCTCCAAGAAAGAATACAAGCGAGCCGGCGCTGATGGCTGCCGCGGACACCAGCATTCCTGCGATCACAAAGGAAAGGCCGACAGCGAGTCCGATGCGCCGACCTGCCTTGTCCAGCAGCCAGCCAAGGGGATAGCCGGCTCCTGCCCGTCCCACCATCGAAAGCGCGTTGGGAAGGCCTATTAGCTGTACTCTGCCGCTCAGGGAGTAGGAGATGATCGGCGTCAGAACGAAACTGCCGATCATCGCGGCACTGTTCAGGCTGCTGACCACGAAAAGGACGATGATAAGCCGCCGCTGCACGCGGGACATTGGAACCATCATGAAGCCAGAATCCTTTACACGCGAAACCTGTCCGGCGCTTCACAGACCGGACTCGGGAAGTGCCTTAACATGAAAGGGCGTGGGCTACATTGTAAACAGACATCAAGCAAAGAGCAATTACGCACACTACTTGCAGTTCGGGGGCACGCCCCTGCTCTGCGTTTCAATCTGAATCCGACAAGAATATAGGGGCAGATTCTTGCGGCGAACAGGCGGTTGTGGTACGGTTCAACCGGTCTGAGCCTTGAGCAATCGGTTTGAACCGAATGTGCTGATTCCTCCACCTCTTTACAGAGAGATTCCTGGACAAATTGCCGTCCCGTTTTGGCTGCAGCTCTCCACTTTTTGTGACCCGCCAGTTCACCAACTGCTAAGGAAAGCGCGATGACATCGAACACAAAACCGAATATCGTCCTGTTCGGGATCGACTCGTTACATGCAGATCACATGAGCTGCTACGGCTACGAACGGTTGACCAGCCCCTACCTCGACCGATTTGCCTCTCAGGGTGTCCTATTCGAAAACACATTCAGCGCGCATATACCGACAACAAGTGCTTACGCCTCAATGCTGACCGGGATGGACGTCTTCTCGACACAGGTCGTGGCGCTGCGACACCAAGGCCCGCTGCGGCAGGAGGTAAAGACGCTGGCGGAAATCCTGCGCGAGGAGGGCTATCACACAATTTGCGTCGGGTTTGACGGGAATCCCAGCAGTCGCGGTTTTGACGAATATCTGAGCTATCCGGCCTGGGGCTCATGGGAGGAGGGGCGTCTTCCAAAGGCCCAACTTCTCAACGAGCAGGCGATTCCGGCCATCGACCGCATGGTGTCGGAAGACAAGCCTTTTTTCCTTTTTCTGCGGCACATGGACCCCCACGCGCCCTACCTTCCGCCGGAACCGTATGAGCGCATGTTTTACCACGGAGATGAGTGCGACCCCAGCAATAAATCTATGGAGCCGGTGCTTGCTTTCAAGCCCTTCCGGGATTTTCTGGCCTCCTGGCTGCCGCCGGGCATCACTGACAAGGACTATGTGATCGCTCAGTATGACGGCTCCATCGCCTACATGGACGCTGCCATCCAGTCGATCTTCACGGCGCTGGAAGAGCACGGGATTTTCGACGAGACGATCGTGGCGATCAACGGGGATCATGGGGAGACGCTCTACGATCATGAGTGCTGGTTCGATCACCATGGCATCTATGACAATGTCCTCCACGTTCCATTGATGCTGCGCTACCCACCCAAGTTGCCGGCCCACCGTCGCGTCTCGGGCTACAATCAGCACAAGGACCTCGTGCCCACGCTGCTTGAACTGGCCGGCATCGACGCCGGAATCGACTTCGACGGGAGATCCCTCCTGCGGATGGTCGAGGGCAGTATGGCGTCGCTCGAGAGCGAGATCTACATCACCGAGTGCACGTGGATGCGAAAGCACGGCTGGCGCACGCCGCAATGGAAGCTGATGCTGGCACTGGAGCCGGACTTTCATTTCAAGCCTCCGGTGGAGCTCTACAACCTGGTCGAAGATCCACTGGAGAACTGCAATCTCGCCGATGAACTGCCCGGCGTCGCGGCGGCGCTGACAGCCCGTCTGGAGGCCTGGGTGAGCAGGCGGGAAGCGGAAACGGGGTTGCCGAATCCGATACACCATCAGGGTGACTGGCACGGTCTCAAAGGGGTCGGCCCTTTTACCAGTTCGCAGCAGGCCTACGACTCGCTCTACATCGGAGACGCCAGCGCCGCCCGGCGTCTGCAGGCAAAGTCGCGTGAAGTCGAGGAAAAGGAATAGGGGCAGGGAAGGCGCGATGGCTGCGACTGCGAAGCCGAACATCGTAATCCTGGGCATCGACTCGTTGCGGGCAGACCATCTGAGCTGCTACGGCTACGACCGTCTGACCACGCCCCATCTGGACCGTTTTGCCTCGCAGGGCGTCCTGTTCGAGAACACATTCAGCCCCCATATTCCGACGACCAGCGCCTACTGCATGATGATGACCGGGATGGACATTTTCACTTCGCAGCTGGTCGCGCATCGCCCAAAGGGTCCGCTACGGCCTGAGGTGAAGACACTGCCGGAGATTCTGCGCGAGCACGGCTACACCACGGTCTCGGTCGGATTTACAGGCAGAGCGAGCGCGCGCGGCTTCGACGAATATCTGAGTTTCAGGCAGATGGGCAGCTGGTCGGATGGTCGCGTGCCCAAGGCGCAGCGGCTTAACGAGTTAGCGCTGCCTGCGCTAGACAGGCTGGTGGTTGACGACAGGCCATTTTTTCTGTTCCTGCGCCACATGGACCCGCACTCGCCCTACCTGCCGCCGCAGCCCTTCGAGCGCATTTTCTATCATGGCGATGAGTGCGACGTTGACAACCGATCTATGGATCCGGTGATTGCGTTCGAACCGTTCAAGCATACGCTCATCGATATGTTGCCGCCGGGAATCAGCGACAGGAAGTACGTGAATGCGCAGTATGACGGGGCCATCGCGTATATGGACGCATGTATACAGTCGATCTTCACCGCGCTCGAAGCACATGGCATCTTCGACGAGACCATCGTGGCGGTCAACGGGGACCATGGCGAGGAGCTGGACGAACACGGATACTGGTACGATCACCACGGCCTTTACGACACTGTGCTGCACGTGCCCTTGATGCTGCGCTACCCGCCCAAGCTGCCTGGCGGCAGGCGCATTGCCGGCTACAACCAGCACAAAGACCTGGTCCCGACAGTGCTTGCGCTTGCGGAGATCGACGCCGGTATCGAGTTCGACGGCCGCTCTTTGTTGCCAATGACTGAGGGGGAGGCGGCGTCGCACGAGAGCGAGTTTTACATTACGGAGTGCGCGTGGATGCGCAAACATGGCTGGCGCACGCCGCAGTGGAAGCTGATTCGTGCGCTCGAACCGGACTTTCATTTCATGCCGCCGGTCGAGCTATACAATTTGGTGGAAGATCCTAGGGAGAGCTGCAACCTGGCTGAAGAGATGCCGGAGGTCGTGTCGGCGCTCACGGCGCGGATGGAGGCCTGGTTGCGCATGCGGGAGGCGGCGACGGGGATGCCCAATCCGATCCACCACCAGCCGGGGTGGCATGATATCGAGGGCATCGACTATTTCACGAGTTCGCAGCAGGCTTACGAAAACCTGCGAATTGGGCGCCCCAGTCAGGAGGCGTTGGAGCGGGAGCGGTTGCAAAGGAGTTCAGCAGGAAAGAAGGGATAATCCAAAACGATTTGGGCGCGGGTGAAAATAGCCAGACTGGCTGTCCCGACCGATCGGCTCACGATGGAGCGAGATAGATGAAACTTGGCGCAAATTCAGTCCTGTTCGGCGGTTACGACATGGAGACCGCCTTCCGTTGCATCGCGATGGCCGGTTACGACGGCATCGAGATGGCCGCAATCGATGCGATGGCCCAGCACCTGGTCTTGGACCGCTGGCAAGAGCTGGCGCCGGAGATCAGACAGCTGGCCCAGACCTATGAACTTGAGCTGCTGGCGATGGAACAGCCCAGTCGGGACCGGGAGTTGATGGAGAAGGCGATGCAGGCAGCCGTGGAGTGCGGAATCCCGATTGTCAACTGCGGGCCGGGCGGTGAGAGCGGCAATGAGGAGAGCCTGGTACAGACCATTGACGAGCTGGGCGAACTCACGCAGATGGCGGAGAAATACGGGGTTACCCTGTGCGTAAAGGCGCACGTGGGGGCCAGTATTTTCGATACGCCAACGACGCTGCGGGCGATGGAAGCGATCAGCTCGCCTAACTTAGGCATCGACATGGACCCGTCGCACATATACCGCGCCAACGAGAACCCGGTAGAGGCGATTGCCGCAGTGATCAGCCGTGTCAAGCACGTGCATATACGCGACTGCAAGGGGCGTCAGCAGGGCCCAGGAAAACCGGAGTTGCAGGCGAACGGGCGCGGGGACATTGACCTGGTGGGGTACGTGCGCGTGCTTCACGAGAATGGCTACACGGGACCACTGAATCTGGAGGTAATCGGCGCGAGGGAGTATAGTTTGGAGCAGTGCTGCGTAATTGCTGCTGAGAGCCGGGGTCACATGCAGGCCTGTCTGCAGGCGTGCGGGGCACGTTGAACTACGCTGAAATTATAGCAGTCCGTCCTTGGAATGGGATGGTCAGTCCCATCTCAAAGTTACAGTTTTCAATGAGGGGTGCTCTATGCTCACGACAGAACAGATTGAGCAGTTTCAATCCGACGGGTTTCTGAACGGCGGCCAAGTGCTTAGCGACGACGAGGTGGAGACGCTGCGCGCCGAGGTGATGCGAGTCATCGACGAGCGAGAACGCGACGACATTCCTCAACCGGTTCATGTACGCAATATGAGCCGTGACGAGAGCAAATCGGTTTGGCAGATCGTCAATATCTGGGAGGCGAGCAAGCCGTTCCACGAACTAATAAGCCGAAGAGACATCACGACCGGGATTGCCCAGTTGACGGGGGCCAGCGAGCTGCGGATCTGGCACGATCAGATCCAGTACAAACCGCCGCAGACCGGCGGCACCACCCACTGGCATCAGGACGCACCATTGTGGCCAATTATCAGGCCAATGACGGAAGTGACAGCCTGGGTTGCGTTGGATGACGCGGACGAAACCAACGGCTGCATGTCGATGGTGCGGGGGTCGCATAGATGGGGCAATAGGATTGAGTATCTGAAGCAGTTGGAAGATATCCAAGAGATGCCAACGGAGTACGAAGGACGGGCGCTGCGAGTCGCGAGTTGCCCGGTAAAGAAGGGGGAGGTCCACTTCCACCACGCGCTTACCTGGCACGGGTCGCATGACAACAATAGCGACCGTCCACGCAGAGCCATCGCACTGCACTACATGACGAACGAGACCTTCTATGTCGCCAGCGGCGAGCATGTGATGAAAGCGTTTGTCGAAGTGGAAGACGGTGAACCGCTGCGCGGCAGACACTTTCCTCAGGTCTATCCGGAAGGACAGGTCGCCTGAGCGGAGAATGCCGGGCAAAACGGTTTCGCCGGGGAAGAATCGGCAAGCCCCCGTCACGTTCATTTGCCAGAGATTACCACAGTTGAGCGGAGATTCATTACATGATCCGAATCGGCATCGTCGGCTGCGGCCGCATTCTCAACGCACATTTGCACGGCTACCGGTTGCTGAGAGAAGCCGGCTATGACGGATTTCGCATCACTGCGCTGTGCGCGCGTAACGAGAATGACGCTCTCATGTTCCGGAAGTGCGGCGAAGGGCCGACACCGCGCGCAGCAGTGCTGGCGCCGGAGACGGGGGACCCGCTGGCGGCGCCCCACATCTATCTAGATGAGTTTCAGCCTGATACCGACGTCGCGGTCTTTACCGACTACCTGGAAATGATAGCAGCGGGTGTGGTGGATGCCGTCAACGACTTCACCACGCTGTCGATGCATCACCAGATTGGTACGGCCGCCTTCAATGCCGGCCTGCATCTGCTCGTGCAGAAGCCGCTGGCGATATCTGTGGCGGCGGGGCGCCTGATGGTAGACGGCGCCAAGGCCAGGGGATTGACACTGGGCTTGTTCGAAAACGTGCGCCAATCGGCCGGGACACGCGCGGCGGCCTGGGCGATTGGCAATGGGCTGATCGGCGACCTTCAGCTGGCGCTGTTTGGCGGGATAGGCGGGCTGTGGTCCCCGGACAAGATCGTAGGCGAAACGCCCTGGCGTCACCGCAAGCTCGAAGGCGCGGGCGGGGGGGCGATAGACATTGGCGTGCATGTGATGCACATGGTCCGATATGTTTGTGGCGAGGTGGCTGCGGTCAGCGGGACTGTGCGCACGTTTGAACCTGTGCGCTACTTGCACGGTGACCCGGTGGCGGGCCCAAGCGTCGAGGCCAACGTGGACGACACCTACCTTGCGACGGTCACTTGTGAAGGCGGCGCGCTGGCGCAATTGATGTGGTCCTGGGGCGGCCACGGGGAGGAGACGCCGATCCCGGGGGCGCCGGTCTTCTATGGCAGCGAAGGGTGCATCAAGGGCGGTGAGATTATTCTTGACGATGGCAGCCGCCGCAACCTGCAAGAGGCGTTCTGGGCCGATGCGGACGCGGCGCTGCTGGATTCCCAGTTTCCGCGGGTGGGGTCGAACGAAACGCGCCTTACAGATCCTTTCGCCATCCAGCAGTACGACTGGCTTGAGGCCATCGGCCGGGGGGGCCAGCCTGAGACGGACGGTGAGGAGGGCCTGCGGGACCTGGCGGCCGCGTTTGGGATGATCGAATCGTCCCAGCTGGGGCGGACCGTCTCGATGGAGGAGTTGCTGTCGGGTGAGGTGTCTGGTTACCAGCGCGAGATTGACGACCACTTCGGTCTCGGCTAGAGTGCAGAGCCGTGATATGAAGGTGAGGGGAAAGTGAAGACCAGCGCCCTCTACGCCAAGATTGTGGAATGGTCAGAAGAAGACAACTGCTACGTCGGTAGTTGTCCCGGACTATTCTATGGGGGATGCCATGGCGAAGACGACGAGGCGGTTGTCGCTGAACTTTGCCGCATCGTAGAGGAGGCAATTGAACTCAATACGGAGGAAGGCAGGCCATTGCCGTCTCCCACTGCGGGTAAGGACTATGCAAGCAGAATGCTCGAAATTGCCTGATAGAGTGAATCAGCACTAATCGTCATTTCCGATTGGATGGAATTAGTAACCGGTACCATTTGCAGGGAATTCAAGAAGAGAGAAATCTATGAAACGTGTTGGGATCGTCGGAGCGGGTGGGATATCCAGAACGCACGCTGACCGCTGGAATCAGATGCCGGGCATTGAGCTGGCCGGATTCTATGACATTGTAAAGGATGCCGCCAGGGCGGCTGTACAGAGATCCGGGGGCAGAGTCTTCAGGAGTATGCATGAGCTGCTCGATACCGTTGACTACGTTGACGTGTGTACGCCTGGTACGGCCCACGTTGAGCCCGTGGTGAAGGCGTTGGAGGCTGGGCACCCGACAGTATGCGAGAAACCGCTTGCAAACAGTTTAATGGACTGCGCTCGGATCCTGGACGTCGCGGAGCGCACGGGAACGCCGCTCTTTGTTGCGATGGTGGTCAGATTTTTCCCTCAATTTGCTAAAGCCAAGCAGGTGTTGGACAGCGGGGCGATCGGCGCGCCCGGAGTTATACGCACTGTACGCAGCGGAAGTTTCCCAGACGCGGGGTCGGCCTGGCGCAAGGGTCTTGCGAAAACCAGCTACTACGGCGATTTTGCGCAGAGCGGGGGTGTACTCTTGGACCTCTGTATTCACGACATCGACTACCAGCGCTGGTGTTTCGGAGAAGTCGAGCGTGTCTTCGCGCGGGGAATGATGTACGCGGGTAAGGAGCCGAAGGACCACGCGCTGATTACGCTGCGCTTTGCAAACGGGGCAGTCGGCCACATTGAGGGAAGCTGGTCTTACCCCCGCGGGCACTCTTCGACCCGCATTGAAATCGCTGGCACAGGCGGGATCATTGAGTGGGACTCGCGGGCACGGGCGCCGGTGGAAGTGGCCCTGGCGCAGGAGGACGGTAGCCTGGCGTCGTCAGGAAGTTCACCGACGGCGCCCCAACATGACCCTTACTATGCTGAGCTGGCACACTTTGTGCGTTGCGCCGAGGCGAAAGAGCCGTTCCTGGTTACACCCCATGACGGGATGATGGCGGTGAAAATCGCACAGGCTGCAATCAACAGCCTACAGTCAGAAAAACCAGAGATTATCAGGTATGACAGTTAAATCAACGGTCTTAGCAATGGGCCCCATTCCGTTTGCGTGTTGCATCAGAATGCAAGTCGATTCGGTCTCGAATCCGCTGCCGCAGGGATAGAGTCCAGTCCAGAATAAGAGGAAAACCATTAGATGTCAGATATTCGAATCGGCATGGTCAGCCTTGCCCATATGCATGCGGTCAGCTACATTCACTTCCTTGCCCAGATGGAGGGCGTAGCTATTGCAGGCATCTACGACGATGACCACGATAGGGGAGGCCGTTTCGCCGCCCAGTACAACGTACCGTATTTCAGACGGGTAGACGGCCTGTTGGACCAGGAGTTGGACGGAGTGATCATCTGTTCAGAGAATGCGCATCATGCGCCACTGGTTCTGCAGTCTGCCGGTCGAGTTGACGGTATCCTTTGCGAAAAGCCCATTGCCACAACGGTGGAAGATGGGCTGGAGATGATTGAGCGCTGCCGGGAGACAGACACGAAACTGCAGATCGCCTTTCCGATGCGTTTCGCACCGCCGGTAATGGAGTTGAAGCAGCAGTTGGACTCGGGGGTCTTGGGTGAGATATACAGCGTCAAGAGTACCAATCATGGCTCTATGCCTGGCCGCTGGTTTGTCGACCGTAAACTGGCTGGCGGGGGCGCGGTGATTGATCACACTGTGCACGTAGTCGACCTGCTGCGCTGGTTCTGGGACACGGAGGTGGAGGAGGTCTACGCCGAGGTCGGCGACGAACTGCTGCATCCAGGGCTCGGAATCGACGATGTAGGACTGCTGAGTTTCCAGCTCAAGAATGGCGTCTTTGGAACGCTGGACACGAGCTGGTCGCGGCCGGAGAGCTACCCGACCTGGGGGGACGTGAAGCTGGATGTCCTCGGGGAGAATGGATTGATCAGTGTCGACGCTTTCGAACAGAACTTACAGGTGAGTTCGGAGGAAGAGGGCAAGACTTCCTGGGTCAATTGGGGCAGCAGCGGTGACGAGGGTCTGGTGGCGGATTTTGTTGACATGATCCGCGAGGACCGGGAGCCCTCTGTAAGCGGCGAGGACGGACTGCGAGCATTGGAAGTTGCGCTGGCAGCCTATGAGTCGGCGAGGCGGGCCGAGCCTATACTGTTGTGATTGAAGAAAGAGAGATACTTGCTTCCTGCCCAACTGAGCGCAGAGGAATATACCGTTCGACATTGTTCCTAAGAAGGCACCTAACTCTCAGATGACATATGAGTCAAAAAACTGTCCTGAGTGCACGCAGAATTCTCCTTAGTGAGCCCCTCTTTTTCGACACTGAGACAACGGGTCTGGACAGATTCGCTGAGATCGTCGAGATCGGTGTTGTGGATGCGACCGGCCAGACAGTGCTCGATAGTCTGGTGCGTCCGAAGCGACGCATACCCGCCGACGCTACATCGGTACATGGTATCACCAACGATATGGTGCTGGACGCCCCAACGTGGCCGGAGATCTGGCCAGAGGTGAAGCGTCTCTTTGCCGACCGCCGAGTGGGCACATTCAATGCCGATTTTGATCTTCGCATGATGCGGCAGTCGCATGAGCAGCGTGATCTGCCATGGGAGGAGATGGGCGGGAGGGCCTTCTGCGTGATGAAGATGTACGCCCGATACTATAGTGAACTTGTAGGTGTCGGCAAAATAACATGGCAGAGCCTGCAGCGCGCGGGTCAGCAGTGCGGCATCCCCTTGCCCAACAGTCACAGAGCAGTGGACGATGCCAGGCTGACAAGCGCCGTATTCCGGCACATGGCGGGGCGTGAAGATTCTCCATGACCTGGAGAAGCCTACCCTCAAAGAGCAAGACAGTCGACCAGAAGTTGAAGGCGTTTCTTCGAGGGAGAACGCAGTTGGCTGAGGAACGCCTGGACTGGTCGGGTGGAGGCAGGGAGCTCGTACAGACTCGAACTACCTACGCGCTGACCCCGTCGGATTCACCGCCGTTGGGCCTTGTAACGTCCGTCAGGGCTATTCTGATGCGAGGCCCGCAGGTCATGGTAATGCGAGATCCTGACGGGGAGCATATCGTGCCCGGGGGACGTCTGGATGATGGTGAAGGGCTGCTAGAAGCCTTGAGGCGGGAACTGTTGGAGGAGACAGGCTGGAGTGTTCAGGGGGAACCAGAGCTCATTGGCCTGTTTCACTTCCATATCCACACACCAAAGCCGGCAGGCCACCGTTACCCCTATCCGGAATTTCTTCAGATGCTTTACAGGGCGGAGGCTGAGGACTATTTCCCGGAGGCTATGGAAGTAGACGGATTCGAGGTGGGCGCCGAGTTCCGGGCAATTTCGGAGGTTCGGCGGCTGACTCTTTCTCAGGGCGAGGTCGCGCTTTTACAATTACTGCGCCGAACCATATGAATCCCGCCGGCACACAGAGCGGGTACGGCCTGGTCATCGCCTGTATGACTGTCGCCAAGAATCGCTTTCTAGAGCGCGGCAAGGATCCTTGATCTGACGGCGATTTGGCTCTGAGAGAACATCATGAACGACTGCCTGCCGGATCCGCTGGCAGATGGTAGAACGGACGCCAGCCCATAAACTGCTGACGTCTTGCAGGCTCCGATCAGTCTAAGAACCGCGTAGGTCTCTCCGCCAGCAATCGCGAGAGCTGCGGAATTGCCAGCCCTAACCGCGACAGAGCTGCGAGAGAGAGCTGGCTACTGCACGGCAATCGTCCTCCTTTACCGGTTCCGCTCCTCCCTAACCTCAATCTCGATCGATACTTTGTGCGACGCGCCGCCGCGAATGATCTGTAGAGTCGTCTCTTTGCCTGTCAAGTCGCTTCGCAGAGCAGCTGCCAAATCCTCAGGTGTGAAGATTCTTTCACCTTCGAGGTTGACGAGAATGTCACCCACGACCAGGCCTCCCCGTTCAGCGGGGCTGTCAGGCGTAACGGAGTTGAAAAGTACTCCCGTCTCCTGACCCAGTTCACTTCTCAGGGCAGAGGGTAATTGAACGGTCTGCACGCCCACGCCCAGGTAGCCTCTACGGACTGAACCATGTTTCAGTATGGCTTCCACCGTTGGCTCGACGGTCGTGCGGGTCAGAGCGATGCCGCCATCCCGACTCAGAGCAGAGGTTGACATGCCGACGACGCGCCCAACTGCGTCGACAGTGGGGCCGCCGGAAAAGCCAGGGTACATAACAAGGTCGGCGCGCACGTAATGGCTGATCCGAACTCCGCCGTGTAGGCGCCAGTCCTCACCCAGGGCGCTGAGAATGCCCATGGAAGCCTGAATAGTTGAACCCGGCCGGCCGAGGGCGAATACCATGGCGCCTACGCGCAACTCTTCTTCGAGTGACCATGGGGAGGCTGTAAGGCCGTCGCGGTCGATGCGCAACACCGCCAGATCAATCGCAGGATCGCGTCCAATCAGGGTCGCATTCACTCGGTCGCCGTCGGGCAGGGCGACTTTCACATCTTCAGTCCTGACAACGTGGTTCGCGGTAACGATAACACCTTCAGCCGACCAGACGAGTCCACTTGCGGGAATCCGGCGGCGGCCGTTTACCTGCACCACACTCTGCCCAGCCGATTCGACTACGGCCGCCATTGCATCAGCCATTGCCCTAAACTCTGTAGTCATATTTCTTCTCCATTAGAAGCCTTCTTCTGAGAGGCGAAGCGCCATCAGCAGTTTGTAAGTCGTACGTTCTCAATGATAGCGCGGAGTCACCTTCACTTCATCCGCAGAACTGACTGGATTATCCCGTCAGTTCGGGTGGGAAGGAGGCACCAGGCGCTGCTTGCCTGTTTCAAGCTGTGTGCCAGCGTCGATCTGAGCAGTTGCGGCGGTCAGAGGGTGAAAAGCCCCAGCCTGGCGGCGAGGACGACAGCTTCGGTGCGGCTGCTGACGCCTAACTTGGTGAGGACCGCTTGAACGTGGAATTTGGCGGTGTTCTCGCTGATGCCCAGTTGCACACCGATGGCCCGGTTGGTCAGACCTTCAGCCAGCAGGGACAGCACTTCCAGTTCTCTAGGTGTGAGTGGTTCGGGGATGGACTGTTGGGAAGGTGCCGACGAGATCCACAGAGGAGTGGTAAGGGAGGGGTCTGAAACTGAAAGACCTTCGGCGACCGCGAAGAGGGCGGCGCGCAGCTGACTCGCCTTGACACTACGAGGGAGAATTCCTGCAACGCCCATTTGACGGGCGGTCCAGGGAGACTCATCGTCGGGTAGCAAGGCGATGACCGGCAGTCCGTCCTCGACGAGATCGGTAACTGTCTCCCAGACCTCGGTTGAATCATGAGCTGAGAAGTCCCAGCCCATATCCCAGACCAGGACGTCCGCGTTCGCCGTTTTGTCCTCGGGCAGTAGGGCCGGGGTCTCAACCAGGACCGCGACGATGGCAGGATCCAGATCAAGAATGGCTGCCAAGCCGTGCCTGCTCAGCGAGTCTTCGGCGAAGACTTTTACGGTAAGCGAGTCCTCCTCGTGATGCCGCATGCCGTGAATTTAATCACGGGCCGGCACTCCTTTCTGTGGGAACGATATCAATGTCTACCAGAACTCTACATTGGTGATAAAGTGTTCGCCATCCCTGGAATCGGTTGGAGGTTTTCGAGCCAAGTCAGGCGAGATTGGAAAGCTCGGCCAGAAGACGGTCCGTCTGTTCCGGGCGGCCGACGGATATACGAATGCAGTTGTCGAGGCCGGGCTTCTGGTAGTAACGCACGAGGATGCCTCGCTGTTCGAGAGCCAACTTGAGGGCGGCAGCGTCTCCGCTGCCGGTCGTCCTGAAGCCCTCGACACGGCAGAGGATGAAATTGGCGCTGGAAGGATAGGGGAGGAGGTAGGGTACTTTCTGCAATGCCAAATAGAGACGGTCGCGTTCGGCACGCAGCTTCTCAACTGTCGAGAGCATCTCGTCGACATAGCGGAGGCTGGCAAGACCGGCTACTGTGGCGGCTACGTTTACGTTGTAAGGTTGCTTGAATTTCCAAATGACCGGCATCATCCAGGCAGGAAAGATGCCGTAGCCGAGTCTCAGGCCGGCGATGCCAGCGGATTTGGAGAAGGTACGAATGATGACCAGGTTGTCGTGGTCCAGGATCCAGGGCGTGCGGCTTGTTTCTACAGCGAATTCTACGTAGGCCTCATCCAACACGACGATCACAGGGAGTTTCAGAAGGCGCAGCAGGTCAACGTCGGGCAGCCAGTTGCCCGTAGGGTTGTTGGGCGAAGTGAGAAAAAGCAGCTTGGGGCGGGCCGATTCGGGGTTATATACTGCGGCGTCGACCAGATCGCAGATTGCCTCGACGTCGATGTGGTAGTCGTCCTTCCGCCAGACCTCCAGGACCTTTGCGCCGACCAACTTGGCGTCGAAGCTGTACATGCCGAAGGTTGGGGGCGTGTTGATGATAGCGTCGCCGGGGCCGAGAAACAGGCGGCAGAGATAGTCAAGGATTTCGTCAGTGCCATGGCTGGGCAGAATCTGCTCGACGGGCACTGCTTTGGCGGCTGAAGTGGGGGAACCGGAGCCTACTTTAGTGTTGCCGGTGGGTTGCTGCTCGTCCTGCAGATGGCCTGCCAAGGCCTGCCGAAGTTCGGTCTGCTGCGGGTCGGGGTAGATGTGATAGTAGGCGTATTCGGCCAGGGCTTCAGATACAGCTGGGTGCGGGCCGTAGGGGTTTTCGTTGGCGTCCAGCTTTACTATTTCGGCGGCAGGAATGCCGAGCCTCTGGCTCAAGACTTCAAAGGGTTGAATGGGTGTGTATTCTTCCAGGCCGGCAAGGTGCGGGTTAAGGAGCGTCTGATACGTGGAGGCTGCCATTACGATGGTTCGTCCTCTCTGTGGACTGTTGGATTGAGCCGGCGACTGACTGCGGCGGCGTGGCCGCCCAGACCTTCCGTACGCGCCAAGGTTTCGGCGGCAGGGCCAATCGCGGCCAACGCCTGCTCATTGAGGCCGATGAGGCTGATCAGCTTGACGAAGTCGGTGACGTTGATCGGGCTGGCGAAACGGGCGGTGCCGCCTGTGGGCATGACGTGGCTGGGCCCGGCGGTGTAGTCGCCGAGTACTTCGAAACTGCGTTCGCCGAGGAAGATCCCGCCGGCGTTTTGTACGTGGTCTACCCAGCGCCAGGGGTCTTCGACGAGGAGACATAGGTGCTCGGGGGCGTATTGGTTGGCGAGCGAGAAGGCCTCGTTCAAGGAGTCGGTTACGACGATGCCCGCGCCGCGTCCAAAGGTGGCGGCTGCGATCTGGTCTCGATCCAAATCCTCCAACTGCGCGTGGACCGCTGCCTGAACCTGATGCGCCAGTTGGCGACTAGGCGTCAGGAGCACGGCGCTGGCGAGGATGTCGTGCTCGGCCTGGGCCAAGAGATCGGCGGCGGCCAATTGCGGATCGGCTGACACATCGGCGATGATGACCGTTTCGGTGGGACCGGGCAGGCCGTCGATCCCGACGAGGCCGAAGAGCTGCCGTTTGGCCAAGGTAGTGAACAGGTTGCCCGGCCCGCATATCTTGTCGACAGCGGGGATGGTCTCGGTGCCGTAGGCCATTGCGGCGATTGCCTGCGCGCCTCCGGCGATGTAAACGGCATCGACGCGGGCAATCAGGGCTGCAGCCAAGGTTACCTTATCCGGCAAGCCGGTGTCCTTTTGGGGAGGCGTGACTACGATCAACTCCGGAACGCCGGCGACCTTCGCTGGGATCGCGGTCATCAACAGTGTGCTGGGCAGGGGTGCGGTGCCGCCGGGAACGTAGATGCCCACGCGCTCTATTGGCCGCACGAGCTGACCTACGGTGCCTTCGCGGTCGTTCTGGATCCAACTCTGATTTGGCTGGCGGCAATGGAAGTTCTCGATGCGTTCGGCGGCGAGCGCCAAAGCCTCACAGACCTTGTAATCGAGGTCAGCGGTCTCTTGCAGGATGGTCTGGGAGTCAACTTGCAAGTCGACGAGCTCGACTTCGTCCAGCTTTTTTGTCCATTTTCGCACGGCGGCATCGCCATCAGAACGGACCTCTGCAAGGATACGGCGGACGGCTTCGTCGGGGCCAATGCGTGAGCCAAAGATGCGCTCATTGGCGTCAAGCATTTCGTCAGGCAGGTCAAATGCGTCCCAAGGCTGGCGGCGCAGTATCGAGTTGCGTGCAGCGTTGGCATCGAGGATGGGAAATAGGTTGGTCATTGCAGTTGAACTTTACGGTCAGGGTAATGGGGACTGGAATTGAATTGGGCCGACAGATGCCAAATCACTGTCTCATGCGTTCTGCGTCTTCCATTCTGCCGAGGACAACGACGACGTCTTCTTCCTTGATTTGAAAGCCGGCGCTTGGGCTGACAATCAGGTCGTCACCTCTGCGGACGGCGATCACTGACAGTCCATATCTTTGCCGCAAGCTCAGTTCGGACAGGGAATGGTCCCACGTGCTGGGCGGGGCCAGGAGCTCGACGACTCCAACGTCGTTGCTCACTTCCAGATAGTCGACGAGGTGACCGACTGCCATTTTCCTCCCCAGGCGGCGGCCGGCCTCATGCTCCGGCAGGATCACTTCGTCTGCACCTACCTTTAGCAGAATCTCCCTTTGCGTTATTGTCAGGGCCTTGGCGATAACGCGCTGAACGCCGAGTTGCCTCAGGAGAACTGTGGCCAGCAGATTGTTCTCGAAATCGGTACCAATGCAGACGAGCCCTGTGTCGAAGGTTTCGACGCCGGCCTGGCGCAAGGCGTCGATGTTGGTCGCGTCCAACTGCACGACGTGGGGGAGTTCGCCGCTAAGCGCCTGCACGCGGCTATGGTTCGAGTCGATGGCCAACACGGTGCAGCCGTTTTCGACGAGGGTAGTTGCGACGGCGGTGCCGAAGCGGCCCAAACCGATGACGACAAACTCCGAATCGCGGCCCCCTCTTTTGAAGGGCGAGTATTGGGCAGGCCCAGCGGCGGTCCGGTCCTCTTCCACATTGCGCGACGGGGCGGTTGATCGGGCGGCGAATGGGGAAAGAGAGCGAATGAGGCGGCCCAGGTTTCGACGAATCTGCATTGAGCGGTCTCAGACAGTAGCGGCAGACGTTTCGGGTGCGTAAAAATGGCCTGATGACCGGACGAGAGTCTGCAGCCGTGTGCGCGTTATCGTTACAATAGTAAGTCCGGCGCCACTTCAAGCAGGTTTCCAGCACTTCCAGCCGGCAGGGAACAGTGAGCGCATTATAGCATAGTAGTAGGGTCTAAACCTTTTCAAACGGAGCGTCTCGTGATACGATTCGCCAGACTTGCAGCCGGCAATTTGGGGATGGGCTCATTGACTGATGCATGAGGGGCGCAGGTATGTCTGACAGCACTGTTCAGCCAGTGAAGGTCTCGCTTCATCCACAGTTTTTCTCGGAGAAGAAGCGGTTGTTTCTTGAGAGCGGTTCTCTCAGGGCATCGCTCTTCGAGTTTGAGAGCGGGGTCGCGGCCGTCGAGCTCGAGAACGGTGTCAGCGAGATCGTCATGTTGCCCTTTCAGGGACAGCAGATCTGGTCGGCGACATTCGGCGGCAGAAACGTGACGATGAAAACGATGTTCGACCAGCCGCGGCCGACTTCAGACTATCTTCAGACCTACGGCGGGTTTCTGCTCCACTGCGGATTTACGGCGATGGGCGTACCGACGGAGGAGGATGACCATCCGCTGCATGGTGAGCTGCCCAACGCCGTGTATCAGCATGCGTGGCTTGTGGTGGGAGAGGACGAAGGCGGCGCATACATCGGCTTGGGTGGGCGGTACCAGCACACGGTGGCTTTCACGCAGAATTATACTGCGACACCGCTGGTGAAGCTATACGCCGGCGCCAAGGAGGTGCACGTTTCCCTGTGCTGCCGCAACTGCAAGAAGACACCGATGGAGTACATGTACCTGGCCCATGCGAATTACAGGCCAGTCGAAGGCGGGCGTATCGTATACAGCGCCAAGGTTACGCCGGAGACGGTACGCATCCGCCGCAGTATTCCGGACCACATCAGAACGGGACCCGACTACCTGAATTTTCTTGACCGTCTGGAAGAGAGGCCAGAGGAACATCATGTTTTCGACGAGAGTATGACCTTTGTCCCAGAGCTGGTGTTCAGCATCGACTACGACGCGGATGAAACAGGCTGGGCCCATACGCTCCAGGTGCATCCGGACGGCGGTGCGGACTATGTGCGTCATAGACCGGAGCAGTTGCCGATAGGAGTCCGATGGATTTGCCGCACGCCGGACAAGGATGCGTTAGGGTTGGTTCTGCCGTCTACCGCGGAGCCGGAAGGCAGGAGTGCCGAGCTGGCCAAAGGCAACGTGAGAGAGTTGGAAGGCGGCGGCGAGTGGCGCTGCGGCTATGTCTTGGGGACGCTGGACGCCGAGGAAGCGGCGGCTGTCGAAAGGAAGATCGCGGAAACCGGTTAGCGGGCAGCCGATGCGTTCAAGGTTGAAGTGTCGCAGGGCAGGTTGGTGGGAGTTCAGTTAGGGCACTCAGGATGCTAGTGGTCAAGGTTGGAGGCGGCAAAGAGTTGAATATAGACGCCATCGTCAACGATATCGTTGCGCTGCAGCAGTCTGGGAGGGAGCTGGTCCTGGTTCACGGCGGTGCGGAAACGACGAACGACGTGGCCGAGGCGCTGGGGCATCCGCCTCAGTTCGTTACGAGCGAGAGCGGCTTTGAGAGCCGCCGTACGGACAGGAGGACCCTGGAGATCTTCGAGATGGTCTACTGCGGCCAGCTCAACAAGATGTGGGTGGAGAAGTTACAGCTAGCCGGTGTGAACGCCGTCGGGTTGAGCGGATTGGACGGGCGTATTTTCGAAGGCAAGAGGAAAGACAGACTGCGAGTGCGGGTCAACGGGCGGCGCCTGGTGTTGCGAGATGACTGGACCGGCACGGTTGAGCAGGTGAATGTGGATCTCCTACGGCTATTGCTAGGGGCAGGTTACTTGCCAGTACTCACGCCTCCGGGGGCGTCCGACATAGGCGAGGCGATAAACGTGGACGGTGATCGGGCAGCGGCCATGGTTGCCGCAGCATTCGGTGCTGAAGCGCTGGTGATTCTCTCCGATGTTCCAGGCTTGTTGCGGGCGTTTCCCGATGAGTCCAGCCTGATTCGAGAGATACCGCGCGCGCAGGCCGACAGTTTTATGGAGTTCGCGAAGGGCCGTATGAAGAAGAAGGTGATGGGCGCGGCCGAGGCGGTCGCGGCCGGTGTGCAGAGGGTTATCTTTGCCGATGGTCGCGTCGAGGTTCCAGTCCAACGGGCTCTCGAAGGCCACGGGACCCAGATAGTGTGAGATGGAAGACGATGGAACCGCAGTGAGTATATTCAGGCCATGCCTTTGAGAAAGCAAGTGGAAATTTGGGAAGGCAAATACTCCTGGTGACAGAGATTGCCCAATCCAAGAGAGCAGACTGAGAATCGCAACACAGTTGATGACAATGGTACAGAGCACAGTTGATACTCAATTCGCAGTGAGCAGTACGCAGGCCTATGAGTCGGGCGTGGTACCTCGTCGCGGGGATACTGTGATGGTGGCGGGGGAAGGCTGCTGGATGGTCGACGCCGAGGGACAGCGATACCTGGATATGACTTCGTCTCAAGGTGTGGCCATGTTGGGTTACGGCCACCCTGTGCTGACGGAGGCGATTCAGGAGCAGGCAGGGCGCATGCACGCCTGTCCCAACTTCTTTCATAACGATACGCGTGCGGAGTTTTTGAGCAGGCTAATCTCGGTTACACCTGAGCACCTGACGCGGGCTTTTTTGGGGAATAGCGGCGCCGAATCGATTGACGGCGCTATGAAGTTCGCGCGGCTGGCTACGGGGCGTACGGGTATCGTGGCTGCGCGCAACAGCTTCCACGGGCGTACCATTGGGGCCCTGTCGATCACCTGGAACCCCAGATACCGGCGCAAGTTTGAACCGCTGTTGCCAGATGTCAGCCATGTACAGTTCAACAATGTCGATCAGCTCGATGAAGCCGTAGGCGACGGGACTGCCGCGGTGGTGTTGGAGGTTGTGCAGGCGGAGGGGGGTGTGCACGTAGGGAGCGCCGAATTCCTGGCCGCGGCACAGCAGCTTTGCCGGGAGAGGGGTGCGATGTTGGTGATCGACGAGGTGCAGACCGGCTTCGGACGCACCGGGCGCTGGTTCGGTTTTCAACATTTCGATTTAGAGCCGGACATCGTCGCGCTGGCCAAGGGCCTTGGGGGAGGGTTCCCTATGGGTGCGGTGGTTTACACGGAAGAGATTCAGGAGAGTCTGTTTTCCGGGGCGCACGGGAGTACATTTGGCGGCAATCCGCTGGCGTGCGCGGCCGGAATCGCTGCACTGGGGGTCTATGAGGATGGTCTGATCGAACAGGCAGAGAGGGCTGGCCGACGCCTCAGGGAAGCCTTGGAAGCGGCCATCGGTACGCGCAGAGTTGTACGTGAGATACGGGGAAAGGGCCTGCTGATCGGCATTGATCTGCGCACGAAGGCCGTACCGTTTCTAAAGTCGCTGATGGAGGAGCACAAGGTACTGGCACTCCCGGCCGGATCGACGGTGCTGCGCCTGCTGCCGCCGCTGACCATAAGTAACGAGGAAATTGAAATGGCCGTGGAGGCAATTGCGGCCACCCTACCAGATTCAGTCTGACACAAGAAGTGCAGCCTCAATCGCAAAGGAATGAAACATGAAGATCTCATATAACGGCGTTTTTGTAGACGATCAAGAAAAGGCGTTGAAATTCTACACAGAAGTCCTTGGCTTTGTGAAGAAGGTGGACATTCCAGTCGGTGAATTCAGGTGGCTAACAGTTGTATCTCCCGACGATCAAGACGGCACCCAACTGCTCCTGGAGCCAAACAATAACCCGGCTGCCGAACAGTATCAGAAGGCGATCTTCGAGCAGGGAATACCGGCCACGATGTTCGACGTAGAAGACCTGCAAAAGGAGTATGAACGGCTGAAGGCCCTAGGTGTTCAATTTGTCGTTGAACCGACGGACTATGGAAGTTACTCTATCGCTTCGTTTGGCGACACGTGTGGAAACGTGATTCAGATTTTGCAGACTTAGTGTGGGGCAAAGGGATTGACAGGGGCAATTGTGGGCAAGCCCCCAGAAAGTTCCCCTGATTTTTGGGAAAATGGCTGTAGGGTATGGCACTTATTGACACTTGCGTTCTGGCACATGGCATGAGGGTAGCTTTTGGTATTGAAGCCTGGCGGAATCCGCTTTTTGGACAGGTGAAAAGTCACAACTGCGTGCCATGATGTAGTTCGAAACGTACAGAAAATCAGGAGTCGGAGAATGGTGGAATCGAATCAGAACGGTGCAGAGATGCAAAATGGCGCGGGAGCCAAGTCCGTCAAGGCTGAGGAAAGAGAGACGCTGCACGAGGTGATCGTGATAGGCAGCGGGCCGGCAGGCTGGACGGCGGGCCTATACGCAGCGCGGGCCAACCTGGAGCCACTTCTGATCACCGGCGACGACTACGGCGGCCAGGTCAGCATTACATACGAAGTCGAAAACTACCCAGGATTTCCTGAGGGATTGAGCGGTCCTGACCTGGTGGAGAAGTTCAAGGCGCAGGCCGAGCGATTCGGATGTACCGTTTCCTACGATCATGTCACGGAAATCGTGGTCGACGAGCATCCCTTTACGGTTCGCACTGCTCAGGAGAAGGAGTACAGAACCAAATCGCTGATTCTGTGTACAGGGGCAAGACCCCGGTTCCTGGAGGTGCCTGGGGAAGAAGAGTATACAGGAAAGGGCGTCAGTTACTGTGCCACTTGCGACGGTTTCTTTTTCCGAGGCAAGGAGTTGGTCGTGGTGGGTGGGGGCGACAGCGCGCTTGAAGAGGGGTTGTTCCTGACCAAGTTTGCCACCAAGATTCAGATAATTCACCGGCGAGACGAGCTTCGCGCAAGCAAGATTCTGCAAGACCGGGCGTTTGACAACGACAAGATCAGGTTTGTATGGAATCGGGTCGTAACTTCGATCAATGGAAACGAGAATGGCGTCGTTTCCGGCGTGACGACGCGTGATACGCAGAACGGCGCGGAGGGAGATATCGCCACTGACGGTGTTTTCGTCTACATCGGTCACCTCCCTAATAACGACCTCTATCACGGTAAGTTGGACCTGGATGAGGACGGTCATCTTATCGTCGACCCCTCCACGCGGACGAATGTTCCGGGCGTTTTTGCAGCCGGTGAGATCGCCGACAAGGTTTTCAAGCAGGTAGCGACTAGCGTCGGACAGGGCTGTGCAGCAGCAATGCAGGCGGAGAAGTTCCTTGCCTCACTGGAAGCCGAAGGGCTGCCAGACCTCAGTGAAGACCCGCGGGCCTGGCCCACGCCAGGCGTTCCCAAAGCTCAGGCGGACCTGGTGGCTGCCGACTGATTTTCCCCTCAGGGGCCGCCAGATTTTGTGCACAGGCGAGGCGGCGCTGCGAGAAGCTGCTGCTCTACGCAGAGGCATCGTTCCTGGCAAAGGATCGGACCCGTAGTGCCGCCTCCTCCGAGTAATACACCCGACGATCACTCTTCAGCTGCGCTGGCTCGCAGCGCCTCTCTACTTTCCATTGGCGCGGTTGCAAGTCGCCTACTGGGTCTTGCGCGGGAGATGGTAATCGCCAGCTATTTTGGCGCGACCGGGCCCGTTAGCGCCTTTACGGCGGCCAGCACCGCGCCAAAGATGCTGTACGACTTTCTGGTCGGAGGCATGCTGAGTGCGGCGCTTGTCCCGGTCCTCAGTGACTACGCCCGGCTTGAACGAAGCCGAAAAGACAGTGCTCAAGAGGCCGACCAGCCGCTTGAGGGCGCGAAGGTTGGGCCGAATCCTGAACTGGTACGGCTGGTGGGTGCGCTGCTGAGCCTGGCTGTTGTGTCACTTGCTGGGCTGGCTCTTCTGATGGCCATCTTAGCTCCCCAGTTTGCCGGACTGCTCGCCGGGGGCTTTGACGATTTTGATCCCGCGCTGCTTCCTCTGACTGCGCGACTTTTGAGGCTGATGGCGCCGGTCGTTTGGTTTATCTCCATGGCCGGACTCTTGACGGGGGTCCTCTTTGCGCTCCAACGCTTCAGTGTTCCAGCCCTCGCCTCAGCAGTCTACAACCTTGGAATCGTTGTTGCCGCGCCGCTCTTGGCGAGTCGTGTAGGCATTGCAAGTCTGGCAGTAGGCGTGCTAGCCGGAAGCATGATCCAGTTTGGATTGATGGCGTGGGACGTGCGTCGGGCCGGCCTGAAGTTCACGGTGAGGTGGGGTCATCCGGCGCTGAGCCGCATCGTATTACTGTATTTGCCGATCGCGGTCGGGCTGATCGTGGCTCAGTTCCAAGTTGGGTTAGACAGGAGGCTTGCCAGCGGTACAGGGGTCCAGAGTATCGCCTGGATGAGCAAAGCGACGACGTTGCAACAGATGCCTCTGGGGATGATCAGTGTTGCCATATCGCTGGCAGCGTTGCCGCGCCTCAGCCAACAGTTTGCGGCGGGTGATGAGGGGGCTTACCGTGCGACGCTGGCACGGGGACTGCGTATGGTTATCGTGATGATCGTGCCACTCCTCGTAGGGTTGGGCTTGCTGGCTGAGCCGACGGTGCGGTTACTGTTTGAGCGGGGACAGTTCACGGCGGCCGACACTGCGCAAGTGGTGTCGGCTCTGCGGGTATATCTTGTGGGGGCGCTTTTTGCGTCGATCGACTTTCCACTGATCTATGCATTCTATGCACGCAACGATACACTACTGCCGGCGCTGGTGGGCGTACTCAGCGTGCTGGTATATACCGTTTTCGCGCTGGCGCTGATTGAAGGGCTGGGCTTCCTTGGTCTGGTATGGGCGGACACAGCGAAGCAGGGCGCTCATGCTGTTGTAATGCTGGGGTTGCTGTACTGGAAGCTGGGTTATGTTTCGACGGGCTGGCGACCCGATAGTGCCAGGGAGAAATTGGAGGGCGGGGGAAAGAGGGGAATCGGGCCGACCATACGCTCTTTCGGGTCGGTCATCGGGGCGGCGGGTGCTATGCTTTTTGTGATAGCGTGGTTGTTGTCGCTGCTGGACCCGGGAGAAGAGAACTCGTTGTCGAATGACGTTTTGCGTATCGTTGTCTGCGGTGGTGGTGGCGTCCTGGCCTATGCTGGCTTCTTACTCTTGGTGGGTCAACCCGAGGCAAGGCAGTTGGGTCGGGCTGCAATGCGGATAAGAGGACTTGTAAGGGTAAAGTAGGCGTTGACAGGTCGCCTCCTGGCTTTGAGGCCAGGGGGAAATAAGGTGAGGACATCGTTCTTCCGATGGACGGCCTCATTGACAGATTTGATTTCAAAGTGTCTTCCCTGAATCTACCGGGCTCCTACAGTTTCCTCAATCTGGACCTATTGAGGCGTAGTTCCTGGAAGGCGATCGCGCTGCTCGCGGCGCTGTTTCTTATCAGCGGAAGCGTTCCACGTTCGATCCCCACGCGTGCCCACATAATCAAGTCAGCCGTAGCCCTACCTGATTTCAACTTTTTTGCCTGGGAGTTGAACGCGTTGGGAAGGGCGGTCTTTGGTGGCGAGAGTCCGCTGATAGACGGGCTTGAGGAAGACGCCCAGATAGGGCTGGTGCGAGCCTATTTTGAAAGGGCAAAGCTGATCTCAGAAAAGGAGGTGGAACTAAACGGGCTGGTTTCGGAAGAGGCTTCGGCGGCAACCGGTGACGCTGAATCAGATACAGTTCAGGCATCCGATAGGGCAAGACAGTGGGCGGGTGGGGCTGGTGATGCCATCGCTGTCCCGGGACGCGGGAAGATGGTTGAGGAGGCGCGTCTGGAACTGGCCGGTTTGCGGCGCCAGCAGTCAGCGGATCGTTCGTTGGTAGAAGCTATCCTGCAGAACCAGATTCGCGAAGAGATACTTGAAGCTGACCTGGGACTGTTCGGTTTCGTTTGGCCCCCTGTGCAGTTTGCCTTCATCGAACCCCCGCTGAAGCTGACCGTAAGCCGGCGCGACCGAATCTCCACGCTCCACTCACGCGTTCTGCAGGCCGATTATGATCCTATTACGCTGGAGGAGAGCGAACATTCCATCGAGGTCCACACGGGCCTGAGCGCGCATATTTCACAGATTGGGGGCATGGCCGTCTTCCCGGCGATGGTTGTGGAGAGCGGTTCGCTCAAATGGGTATTGGAGACTGTTGCGCATGAGTGGGTGCACCACTATCTATTTCTTTTCCCTGTGGGTTTGCGTTACGCCAGCAGTGACGAGGCGACAACACTCAATGAAACGGTTGCGGAAATTGTTGGCGTGGAAATCGGCGAACGGGTATGGCGGCGGCTGTATGACACTTCGGCGCCATCTGCGGATCCGGCGGCAGGGTCGAACGACGACATTCCCTGCGCCTGCAGCACGGCCGATCTTTGGGCGCAGACATACGAGTTGGAGCAAAGCCGCTGGGAGCGATACGGGCGGCCTCTTGGGTTCGACTTTCGACGGGCGATGCGGGAAACAAGGCTGCACGTGGACAGATTGCTGGAAGCCGGGCACGTGGAGACCGCGGAGACGTACATGGAAGGGCGCAGGCGGTATTTTGTGGCACAGGGATACCCCTTGCGGGTATTGAATCAGGCTTACTTTGCTTTCAACGGCAGCTATGGGACCGGAGCGGCATCCTCCAACCCGATTGGCCCAATGTTGGAGCAGCTACGCGAGGAGAGTGACAGTTTGGCCCATTTTTTTGGGCAGGTACGCTGGTTTACGAGTTTGGCCGACCTGGAGAAGGCATTGCAGGCAGATGGAGAATAACCGGGGTCAACCTGAGAGAACACGACTTGATTCTGGGACTATGACGCTGAGACTGAATTCGCATTTCTCAAAGCAGGTCTAATCGGGTCACTCATCTCCAAATTGGAGCATCCAATGGCAACATACCGGACCGGAATCATTGCCTGTGGCATTATCGCCCGAGTCCATGCCAGGGCATGGCTAGGCGTTGAGGGCAGACTAACCGAGGTTGGGGCGATTGCAGACTCGAATGCGGACGCTCTGCGAGAGTTTGGCGAATTCTTCGGGGTACCCGAGGCGCATCGGTACTCCGACTACCGGGAGATGCTGGACAGTGAGCGGCTTGATTTCGTCGACGTGTGCTCCTGGCACCAGCTACACGCGGAGATGGTCATTGCGGCTGCGGCACGACAGCCGAAAGCGATCATCTGCCAAAAGCCGATGGCCGTGGATCTGGGCGAAGCGGAGGCGATGTTGACAGCGTGTCAGCGGAACGGCGTCAAGTTGGTGATCGCATACCAGCGGCCGCACCATGCCACATGGCTGAAGGCGAGAGAGCTATTGCGGGAGGGGGCAATTGGCCGCGTCGTGCAGATTCAGCTGGACGCGGGGGGAAATCTGCTCAATACCAACTCGCACAATATCCGCCTGGCTCTCTTTCTCATGGATGAACCGCAGGTAGAGTGGGTGATGGGCGCGGTCGAACGCACGACAGAACTTCTGGAGCGCGGATTGCCTGCGGAGGATGCCTGCCTTGGGCTGGCGGCTTGTGACAATGGCGCCACGATCCTCATCATGGGGGACGTGATTCAGGGCCTGGGCCAGGGATGTCGCGTGATCGGGACAGAGGGGATCATGGAACTCAGCACGACTTTTCATCCTGACGAGATGGTCCCGTCGGATGCGCCGATGCACATGCCCGAGGGATTGTCGGCGCGATATAACTTCGAAATCGGCACAGTTCGTTACCTGAACGGGAACACAAGTGGCTGGCAAGAGGTGTCGGTGCCATGGCATGACTGCTGGTCGCAGCAGTGCCGGGAGGCGATTGCCTGGGTTGAAGGGCGAGTGGAAGCCCCCATCAGCAGCGGGGAGCGAGGGAGGGCTGTGCAGGAGGTGATGATGGCGCTTTATGACTCGGCGCGAAAGCGGCAGCGGATCTACCTGCCGCTGAAGACGCGTGTCAATCCACTCAGACTAATGGTTGAGACGGGGGAACTGGAGGCGGAGTGGCCAGGCGAATAGGAACGCCGCGCAACACTTGTGCGCGGCGAAGGAATGTCATGGCACGAAACGTAGAGCGGCGGGAGCGGACTCTTCACTCTTCTCTGATGGTGCCATCCGGACGCACGCGCTTTGGACGAATGATTGTAACACTGTCATCTTCGATGATGGGGCGGTCGTAGATGTAGGGAGGCTCCAGGACTGCCTGTTGCGCCGGAGTCAGCTCGTCAACCCAGTCGGGCATTGAGGTCTCGTAGACGCCGCCGGCAAAGTGCAGGTAGTTGGGAGAGAAACGATATAGAAGCGAGCGACGCTGCTGCTTGGCCCTCCAGGGTAGGGTCCCGTGAATGGTGGCTTCGTTGAAGATGACCATGTCGCCTGCCTTGCAGGGCACGTTGTAGACCAGTTCACGGTCTTTTTCGTACCGCGCGATATCCTCCGGCATGGGGAAGTTGGCCTTATGGCTTCCGGGAATCACGCAAAGCCCGCCGTCGCCTTGGTTCACGTCAGCCAGCTGAAACTGGCAGACAATCATGCCGCAACGCATTTGGCCATTGGCATAGCTATAGTGTTGTGTGCCGTCGAAAACACGGCTGGTTGACCCGTGCAGGCGAAGTCCTTCCGTCCCGGCCGTTGCGGCCAGCATGAATGGTGCGTGGTCCATCTTCCAGCCACGGCCGAACATTGTATTCAGATAAGGGAGCAGTTTGGGATGGGCCAGCAGATCGCGGAAGGGCTGGCACCAAGGTTTGTCCCACGTCAGCATTCCGCTGAAAAAGTCACGCGGGAGGTCTCCCGCCATGTCCCCGTCGGGGTGCGAATTGGGGTCAGGAATCGCTTTGTCCCAGTTGGCGTCGAAGGCATCGTTGAGCGCTTGGACCTCCTCGGGCGTAAGGAAATTCTCCACCTTTAGGAAGCCCTGAAGATCGTACATGAATTTCTCGCGTTCGTTCATTTTGATTCCTCCGAACTTGGACGTCCAACCTGTGCCAAATTTTGTGAAGGCAGCGTAGTCGATTTCCGGAAAGTATACGTTAGCCAGGCAGAGGGTGCAAGGGTTGGGGGTGCATCCCAGTTTTGGAGCGGGAAAGAGCAGGCACAAGGCCAGCACCTACAGGGATCCGATGGGGCTGTCGGGACGCGGTCTGGCTAGACACTTTCGATTGGGCACCCGTCACCAATGTCGACACCAGGTCGACGAGGCATGTTGTTG
>WTGY01000076.1 GCA_011523365.1 Caldilineaceae bacterium | reverse complement strand
GGGGAGGGGAGGGGTGCTATATTGGCGGGGAAATTGCCTCACTGTTTTGTCCACCGGATTTGACCAGCGCGAGAGTTTGATAGATTAGAATTCTATAGGGAAGACATAGCGGCTTTGCGCCGAGGGAGGAAGGCACTATGGCGAGGGGTTCTGTTTCACGTCGTGAGTTTATGAAGGGGGCGGCGGTTGCCGGCGGCGGGGTGCTGCTGGCGGGCTGTGCGGCTGAACCGGCTGCGCCGGAGGCGGTGGCTGAGTCGGCGCCGATGGTAGCGATGACGGCGGAGGAAATTCTGACGCCGGCGGGGCTGATGCCGGGGTCGCCGGACCATGCGAAGGGCTGGACGACGGATCTGCCGGACCTGCCGGAGGGGATGCCGCTGAATCCGGCGGTGACGATCACTTCGTTTACGCGCACGGACGCGGATACGCGGTTCCAGGGCGACGACGACATTTACGACAATATCAGCCTGCGCTACATCAAGGCGCTGTTCGGCATTGAGTACGATATCCCGTGGACGTATGTGCAGGGCGAGGAGCGCGACCAGAAGATGAACCTGGCGATGGCGGCCGGCGATATTCCGGACCTGATGCCGGGGATCGGGCTGGCGATGTTCCAGGACATGGTGGCAGGCGAGTTGGTGGCGGATATTACGGACGTCTATGAGGCGACTGCGCACCCGAAGTGGGTCAAGGAGTCGCAGGCATGGGGCGATAACCAGTTGTGGGCGTACGCGGAGGTGGACGGCCGCAAGATGGCGTTCCCGAGCATTGCCCAGGCGGGCCAGGATGAGCAGATTCTGTTTATCCGCACGGACTGGCTGGACAAGGTGGGCATGGATGCGCCGACGACGCTGGAGGAGATGGAGGCGGTGGCGGAGGCATTCGTCACGAACGATCTGGGCGCGGGTCCTCCCGGCACGACGGTCGGGGTGATGGCGTCGCGGGATTTGCAGAGCTGGTACGGCGGCCTGGGGCCGGTGTTCGGCGGGTTTGGCGTGCTGCCGTCGTGGTATTCGAGCGTGAGCACGTTCACGAAGGACGGGCAGGGCGGTCTGAAGTTCGACGGCATCGATCCGGCGATGAAGGATGCCTTGACGCTGGTGCGCCGCTGGTACGAGAAGAAGATCCTGAGCCCCGACTTTTTCACGAAGGGTTACCAGGAGAACCGCACCGAGGTCGAGGGCAACCGCGTGGGCATGAACTACACGCATCCCTGGGGCGGTGTGGTTGCGGGGGCGATCGGCAGCATGGCGAACGATCCCGAGGCGCGCTGGGACTGGTTTGACGTGCCGGCAGGCCCGGTGCGCAAGGGCAAGAACTACTTCAGCCCGCTGCGCACAGGCGTGTTCCCGTTCCGCAAGGGTTCTGAGCATATTGACAAGATCCTGATGCAGGCGAACTTCGAGGCGGAGATCGTGCTGAGCCCGCAGCGGCGCTATCACGGTTTTGAGGGGCACAATTACGAGTGGGTCGAGGGCGAGGACAGGGTTGTGCCACTGTCCGGCGGCACGCATGGGTACGGCATCATCAATACGCGGGGCGGCGCCAACATCAGCCCGACCTCGAACATGAACAACATTCAGTGGAAGCTGAATTATAAGGAGACGGTGCCGCGCGAAGAGTGGGACGCGATGATGGAGCTGCTGCTGGACGACCCGACGGGTCTGCAGACGATGCAGGACGAGGGCTGGCTGTTCCTGGCGGAGCATTCGCTGGCGGACACGATCCGCAATGAGTGGAACGCGGCGCCGACGGAGCTGCAGAAGGAGAAGTGGACGCAGCTGCAGACGCTGACGGATGAGACCTATTTCGCGATCATCACCGGCCAGTTGCCCGTGGACGCGTTTGACGAGTATGTGACGACGTGGCTGGCGCAGGGCGGCGAGGCGGTTTTGGCCGAAATCAATGAGTGGTGGGCTGCGAAGAGTTGATGAGTTTTTAGTTTCGAGTTTTTAGTTTTTAGTGGATAGTGGGCGCTGGCCTGCTATCCACTACTTTTTGTTATGCAAGTACTGGCTCCGGTTGTAGATGATCTGAAGGAACAGGCGAGCAGGTTTGTTCGTTTTTTGCCGCGGTTGTGGCCGCTGTACGTGATGGTGATCCCGGCGCTGATTCATCTGGTGCTGCTGAGCTATTATCCGATGTACGGGATCCGGATCGCGTTTCAGGATTACAAGCCGGCGCTGGGGTTTGCGAAGTCGCCGTGGGTGGGGTTGAAGCAGTTCCAGCTGATGCTGGAGAACCCGTCGTTCTGGCAGATTTTCCGCAATACGATCGTGATTGCGACGTCGAAGATCGTGACGCTGCAGTTCTGCGCGGTTATCCTGGCGCTGCTGCTGAACGAGGTGCGGAAGCTGTTTTACAAGCGGAGCGTGCAGAGCCTGGTGTACCTGCCCTATTTTCTGTCGTGGATTGTGCTGGGCGGGATCATGCTGGAGATGCTGGGTTCGGCGGGGGTGGTGAACCAGCTGCTGCAGCGGGCGGGAGTGGAGCAGCCGATCATCTTTTTGGGGAACAACCGGACGTTTGTGCCGACGCTGGTGGCGAGCCATCTGTGGCAGCAGGTGGGGTGGGCGACGATCCTGTATCTGGCGGCGCTGACGAGTATTGATCCGCAGCTGCTGGAGGCGGCGGCGATCGACGGGGCGGGGCGTTTTCAGCGGGTGCTGTATATCATTCTGCCGGGCGTGCTGCCGACGCTGCTGCTGGTGCTGTGTCTGGACTTCGGGCTGCTGTTCAATGCGGCGGGGTTCGACCAGGTGCTGAATCTGTACAATCCGGCGGTGTATTCGACGGGTGATATTCTGGATACGTGGATCTATCGTGAGGGTCTGTTGGGGGCGCGATTCAGTTTGGCGACGGCGGTGGGGTTGGTGCGATCGGTGCTGGGGCTGATTTTGATTGTGGTGAGTTTGCGGTTGATTTCGCGGTTTACTGATTACCAAGTCTATTAGCTGTTAGGCTCCGATGACATTTTGGGGTTGTGAGGAACAAAACCAATCTATCCGCGAAGGCACGCGAAGGGGCGCGAAGAACACCTTTTTGTCCACGAAGGGCCACGAAGGGCCGCGAAGAACACCAAAGGCTACTGGGATTTTCGTTGCATGAATGCGCGGGTCAGTCGCACTTTGCTGCCGTTAATCGCTGCTCTGAGTAACGTCAAGGGGCTCTAGTCAGTGGTTCGTGGGGCCTTGCTAGTTGGGGGAGGCCATTTGATTGAGTGAAGATAGGAAGGACATCTTGCAGGAGGTTGGTGCAAATGCAGTTTAAGGAAAGGAAAGAAACAGTGACAGACTATACAGTTTCGCGACGCGCATTTGTCAGGACGGCGGCTGTGGCGTCGTTGGGGATTGCGCTGGCGGCCTGCCAGCCGATACCGCCTATGGACGACGCTGAACCGGCCATGGGCCAGGTAACGGCCGCCCAGGTGACGGACGCCGAAAGCCTCAAGGCCTGGGTCCTCGCAGCTCACGCCGAAATCCAACGGATCGCCACAAGCCTGGACGCAGCGGCGAAGCTCAAGCAGTGGGTCAAAACGGAGGGCGACTGGAAATCCGGATCGACCTTCCTCATCATCTTCGCGGCTAACGGAAACGTCTACGCGCACGGGAACGACCGTGGCGCCGAAGACAGAAACCTGCTTGACATGGAGGACGAACGCGGAACCAAGGTCGTCGAAGAACTCCTGGCGGTCGCTGCCGAAGGCGGCGGTTTCGTCGAATACTACGACGACGGGCCGAAGACAGCATACGCCGTCCCATTCAGACGACAGTTCGTGCTCGTCGGCGGCTACTCGCAGGACGTCTCCGATGTCGAAGTCCGCATCGCCGATCTCCCCAGGCCCGCGGTCACGGCCTCCGAAGTGGTGGACCGCGAGACACTGATCACCTTCGTCGAAGAGGCGGCCAGGATCTACCAGGAGGCCCTCAGGTTCGAAGGCGGTATCCCCCTCGTCGAGATCAAGAACGCCTTCCGGGTGGAAGGCGGGGACTGGAAGACAGGCTCCATCTACCTGTATGTCGTGAGCGGCGGGGGCGTCACCCTGTTTCACGGCACCGAGCCCTTCCGCGAAGGCAATCCCACCGACATGACCAGGACCGACGTCAATGGCGTGCCGTTCGCCGAGGAGTTGATCGGAGGCGCACGCCGGGAAGGCCGGAAGTTTTTGCGGTATCACTACGACGACCCCGCCATCGAAGGTGACGAGGACACCGGTTCCCCCAAGCTCGGCTACGCCATCAGCCTCCAGGTTGGCGCCTCCGATGAGAAGATGGTCATCGGCTCCGGCATTTATATACCCGTCGAGGAGGAGTGACCGCCGGCGCACGGGAGCCGGCGCCGTCTGGGCGGCGCCGGCATGGAGCTGCGATAGGACAGTGGTCAGTGGTCAGTGGTCAGTGGTCAGTAGTTAGTGGTTAGTTAGGGAAACGGGATGAACAGGGCGGAGCGGCGGGGGTTTGGGTCGCGGGTTTTTGATATATTCAACCATACGTTCCTGCTGGTGCTGGGGCTGTCTTGCGTTATTCCGCTGATTCATCTGCTGGCGCTTTCGTTCAGCGACCGGGCGGCGGCGACGGGCGGGTTGGTGACGCTGTGGCCGGTGCGGCCGACGTCGATCACGTATGAGAAGGTGCTGGAGGCGGGCGTCTTTTTGAACGCGTTCTGGATTTCGGTGATAAGGACGGTGATCGGGACGACGCTGCAGATGACGCTGGTGGTCTTGATCTCGTTCCCGCTGTCGAAGAACAAGGAGGAGATGCCGTTTCGGAACATTATCATGGGCTCGGTGGTGTTTGCGTATCTGTTCAACGGGGGGCTGATCCCATGGTTCCTGGTGATACGCAAGCTGGGCATGCTGAACACGATCTGGGCGCTGATCATTCCGCAGGCGCTGCCGCTGTGGAACGTGATTCTGATGATGAACTTTTTCCGGCGGGTGCCGAAGGAGCTGGAGGAGGCCTCGATCATCGACGGGGCCACGTACTGGCAGATTCTGCTGCACGTGTATCTGCCGATCTCGGTGCCGGCGCTGGCGACGCTGACGCTGTTCGGCGCGGTGGGGCATTGGAACGCGTGGTTTGACGGGATGATTCTGATTGCGGACCGTGACCTGATCCCGTTGCAGACGTTTTTGCGTACTGTGGTGGTGAAGATGGATATGAACGAGTTCATGCGCAATCCTGAGGATTTCGACATGTTCTCGGACCGTTCGCTGCGGGCGGCGCAGACGCTGGTGACGGTCGTCCCCATTCTGGTTGTATACCCCTTTTTGCAACGCTATTTTGTCAGCGGCATCACGCTCGGCGCCCTGAAGGGCTGAGGCATGCCGACACGTTCGCGGTCCTCTGCGGGCGGTTCGGCCGCGCCTGCGGTGCGGGCGCCGTCGGTTGTGTTCGGGGCTGAGTGCCGCGAGCCGATGCGGCGCGGGTTCGACACGCTGGCGCGGCTGATTTCGCTGACGCTGGGTCCGCGGGGCGGGAATATCGTGAGCCAGCGGGTGAATACGGCGGGCTTTGAGCCGCTGGAGGACGGTGCGACTATCGCGCGGCGGTTTACGGAGCTGCCGGACCGGGTGGAGAATGCGGGCGCGATGATGATGCGGCATATTGTGTGGCATATGCGCGAGCGGTTCGGGGACGGGAGCGTGACGGCGGCGGTGCTGGCGCGGGGTATTGCGGGTGAGATGCACCGTCTGATCACGGGCGGTGCGGATCCGGTGCTGCTGCAGCGGGGGCTGGAGAAGGGTGTGCAGGCGGCGGTGGCGGCGCTGGACGAGATGTCGATCCCGTTGACGCGGCCGGAGCACGTGGCGGGGGTGGCGCGGGCGGTGATCGACGATGCGGAGGTGGCGCAGCTGCTGGCGGAGATGATGGAGGTGCTGGGGCCGTACGGGAATATTCTGATCCAGCCGGGGTACGGGCTTGGGCACACATACGGGTTCCGCGAGGGGTCGCGCTTTGCGGGGGAGTACATTTCGCGCTATCTGCTGAGCGACAAGTTCAGGCATATTGCGGCGATGGACGAGCCGCACGTGGTGGTGGCGGACTTTCATTTTGAGGAGCCGGGTCATGTGCTGCATTTGCTGGACCTGGTAACGCAGGCGGGCGGGGACAGGCTGTTCATCATCTGCAAGAATATGTGGGAGAGGGCGATCGATGCGCTGGTGGCGGCGAACCGGCGCGGGCCGGTGACGACGTATGCGGCGCGGATCAGGCCGGTGGAGGATCTGCGGCGGGATATGATGCGCGATTTTGCGCTGCTGACGGGTGCCAGTTTTGTCACGGACGTGGCGGGGATGGGGCCGCAGGATTTGGCGGTCGCGGACCTGGGGCGGGCGGAGCGGCTGGTGGCGGCGGGGGAGTTTGTGTCGGTGG
>WTGY01000064.1 GCA_011523365.1 Caldilineaceae bacterium | reverse complement strand
CCCTAAACCCCCCGCCGCAGCCAGTGTGTGGCCATATGACCTTGTCGACCCGCTGCGACCGAACTTCCCCCACCCCGCGTCGTGGCTCGTACCGAAGCGGGAGCCGGCGCAGGCACGGCAAGTTCAAATCGGCCCCAACCTGCCCCTCTATGACCATCAAGAGCCCGGCACAGAATGCCTGGCAGAACATTCCGCCCAGGAAGACCGCACACAGTAAGCACTCAGAACATGGCTTAGCAGTTCACTAGGGATCGTTTACGTTTGGCTGAACAGCGTTTTACGGCTGCAAAGTGCGGCTGACCCGCGCATTCACGCAAGGAAAACCCCGGTAGCCTATGGTGCTCTTCGCGGCCCTTCGTGGAACAAGGGTTTTCACCGTTGCCCTTCGTGGGCCCTTGGTGTTCTTCGCGCCTCTTCGCGTGCCTTCGCGGATCGATTGGTCTTGTCTTTTACAGCACTCAAGCCCGAAACATCCCTGACAAGCCTGCAGCCCTTACATTCTTGTTCTACTCTGAGAGGCCTCCCCAAAATGCCAACGGAGGCTGACCACTAACCACGAACCACTGATCACTGCAGTTTCCCGTCCAGCCCGAGTGCCCCCACCGGCGCCCGCTGAAAGAACCGCCTGTAAGCCCGCACCTCCGCCAGCAACTCCTTCAACTCCTCCTGCAGGAGCCTTCGCTCACTGCCGTCCCCTTCTCTCCCGTCCCCCGGCATCACAAGTGCGACATCGCCCTCTTCCCACCCCTGCAACTGCAGCAGCCCCTTCTGTTCCAGCCACAGCAGACTGCAACGAACGATCTCTTCCGTCAAACCGATGCGGGCCGCCAGCCTGTCAATGGGAAGCTTGCCGTCCTGTACTGCCGCGCCCTGGCCCTCCTCCTCGCCCGGCCGCATCGACCACTTTGCCATCCCCGCCACCTGCTTCAGCACCGCATCAGGCTGTGCTTCCGCCGTGTCGCGGCCAATCAAGTACAGTTCAGTTGGCGCTACCCTTTCCACCAGCCAGTGCAACAGCTCCGGCGACGGCGGGCTGCTCCACAACACCAGCGGACGACCCGTCTCAGCTCGGGTCGACGCCAACCGCGAGTGCAAGGGAATTTCTCCCAAACGCGTACCCTCCGCATACCATACCGCGCCGTCGAAGGACGGCAGATCATCCGCGGATACAAGCTCGCGTCGCAAGTCATGAAGGACACACTCCCCCTCCACCTCTTCGACGACGCGCGTCGCCTCCACTTCTTCCGCCGTCCGCACCGCCTCCACTGTCAGCTGAGCCGTCCGTTGCCCCCGATACTCATTGACGCCCAGCGTGTAGGCAATATCAACCGCACCGCCCGGCAGCTCCACATCCGCGCTGCGCCACCAGACCGCCGTCTGCCTTCTCTCCTCCTTATCCTGCAGCAGCAATCGCCGGTGCGCGCCGTCCCGTCCGATCCGACGGTCTTGAACCACCTTCAGGCTCTGGCTTACAAATTTGGGCAGTGGGTTGCCGTTGCCAAAGGGGGCCAGCCTCTCAATCTCCTCTGCCAGCGTAAGGCTCACCTCGGAGAATGGCAGTTCCGCGTCAATTTGCAGGCCTTCCGGCCCCGCATCAATCCTGTTCTGGTCGACCTGCCGGCTCAACTCGCGCCGGAAGCGGTCAATGTTAGCCGCCTCCAGCGTCACCCCGGCCGCGCCCGGGTGCCCGCCGTGATGCATCAGCAGCTCCGCACACCCCGCGATCGACCCGCCGATATCCACCCCCGACGTGCTGCGTGCACTGCCCCGCGCCGGCTCCCCAGGTGCACTGCACAGCAATACCGTCGGCTTGTGATACGCCTCAACCAGCCGCGCCGCAACGATGCCGATGATCCCCGCATGCCAGTTGGGATTCGCCAGAACGATCGCATTGAAGTCCAGCAGTACCGGCTCCCGCTCCAGCATGTCGAACGCCGTCTGCGTGATCTGACTGGTCAGCAGCCGCCTCTCGTTGTTCAGCCGCTCCATCTGTGCCGCCAGCTGCCCCGCACGGATCGCGTCATCCGTCGTCAGCAGCTCCACCGCCACCGTCGCATCATCCAACCGCCCCAGCGCGTTCATGCGCGGCCCAATCTGAAATCCGATCGCCTGCGAGTCCACGCTCTCCGGCGACACCCGGGCGGTCTCCATCAGCGCCTTCAGACCGATCCGTTCCGTCCGCCTCAGCCTGTCCAACCCAACTTGAAGCAGGTAGCGCGTGTCATGCATCTGCTCCGCCACGTCGGCAACAATACCCAGCGCCACCAGGTCCAGGAACTGCGCCGCGCCTTCGGGGTCGCCCGCCCGCTCATACAGTCGTTGCACCAGCTTATACGCCACGCCCACGCCCGGCAGCGTGCGCAACGGATCATCAGCGCCCAAAAATTTGGGGTTGACGATCGCGTCCGCCCGCCGCACGCTCTGCTCGCCGGCAACGTCGGCCGCTTCACCACACGGCGGCGCCTGGCCCGCTTCAGCGTCGGCAAACTCAGTCGGCAAGTCATGGTGGTCCGTGACCACCACCGTCAGCCCGGCCTCCTTTGCCATGCCGATCCCCTCACCATCCCCGATGCCCGTGTCGCACGTCAGCAAAACGTCCGGCTCGAAGTTCGTATCCTCCAGCAGCTCCTTCAGTTTCGCGGGCTTGATGCCGTGCCCCTCACTGAAACGGTTCGGCACGTGAAAGCGCACCCTCTGCGCCCCCGCCAGCTCCTGCAGTGCCGCCACCAGCAGCGTCGTGCTCGTCTGCCCGTCAACGTCGAAATCCCCCCAGACCAGGAAGTTCCTATCCTGACGGACCGCTTCCATCAAAATTTCCGCCGCCCGGTCCAGGCCGACCAGCGCGCTCGGCCGCGCCGGCACATACGCCGCGCTGTCCAGAAAAGGCAGCGCCTTCTCCGCCGTGGTCATCCCCCGCTGCGCCAGCAACCGCGCCACCAGAGGATGCCCACCCACCGCAGCCCGCAGCGCCGCCGAAGGTTCGGCTTGTGGTCTCAGAATCCAGGGTTGGGAGGGCATTGTAAGTAAAGTGGGCAGCGATGTTCGACGAACAGGGTCAGAGGTGCCACCCGTTTTCCCGAATTGCGTCGCTGACCTCTTCTTCCAGAGCCGCAAACGCGCTCAGCTGTCTCAATGGCGAAAAACTATCTATGAATTCGGTGACACGTTCCGCATGTTTGGTGACCCCGAAGCTTCTTAGCCGTCGTCTGTTGAGGTCACTGGCTTGAATAAGTAGCTGGCTCAGGACACCCTTTGGATCGGGTAGACTTTCCAGCCGATTTACTGCGGGCAGATCTAGCTGACCCGTACAACGCCTGTTTCCTGCTGCTGCCTTGATAGCGTCTTCATCTATCAAGAGCCAGGCCTCTTGCATCCGGACTGGAATTACGCAGACATAAGCGGGCGACAGCCCATCTGGTATAGCAGCAATCGCCTCATGTATCTCTCGTATGCGTTTCTCTCAAGGCTCTCTGTCTGCATCTCGATGAACAAACAGAAGATCGCAGGGGTAAAACGCAAGGCTGCGTTCTATCTTGTCTGCCAACTTTGGTCTGTCATGAAGTGGCAAAACGCCAAGATCTGCCCAAGCCGCTTGAATGGGACAGCGTACTCCATTCTCAATCAACAACCAGTCCAGGACGGGAAGAAATGCCCTGTCGCTACCTCCTTCAGCAACCGACGTATAGCGGAGTTCCTCCATCGTCAGTACAGTTCCACATTTTCCATCAGAAGACTCAGTTGACTACCGTTATTCGGTATAGGATTCAGATAGTATAGCAATCGTCCTTTCATCACAGTTCTCTCCTCAGGGGACGCCTCGCCGCGCCAATTGTCCGGCAGCCATCTGAAGACCGCCTTCTGAAAGCGCTTGTCATCGCGGATGGCCTGTTCCGTCTCCGCTATAAGTAGGCTTTCGGGCGGAACAAGATGTACAACCGCTGGAGAATGGGTATTTACGATCACTTGGCGTAGAGGATTGTCCTTAGCAACAGACCTTGAAACGTCGACCGCAATGTCCTGAAGCAACTCCAACATGGCCGCAATTCGTTCAGGATGAATTCCGTTTTCCGGTTCCTCCAAACAGATGACGCCCTGGGCAGAGGGATCGAGCGCCAGCACTGCCAGCGCCAGAAATCGCAGCGTGCCGTCGGACAGAGATCGGGCGGGGTAGGTCGTGCCATTCTTGTCCTGAACTTGTAAGGTCAGCAACTGCCTCCTCTCGTCTCTATCGATACTGACCTCATATACATCGTCAATCAGGTCGGTCAACCTCAAAGCAATCTGTTCGTAGACCCAAGTGTCATGGTCATCAGTACTTTCCGAACTCTCGGAGTGCGCTAGCGCATAGAGAGTTGCAGGCAGGTGGGAGCCATCAGGACGCATCCCCGGAGGTGTCATAAAATCGTCGGGCCTGCGCAACGACGAAGGTTCGAGTTGGAGCAAACGCCAAGATTGCATCTCTCGCCGGGCAAGCAGAGCGGTTGGACTTTCGGTCGCGTTTACGGTTGAGAGTAAGGTACGGGGAAGATTGCTCGCCGAGAAAGACTGAGGGCGCCCACTGCTGCCACCGTCCTGGTGCAGACGTATTACCCGCTGCCCCTCGTGATCCACTGTAGAAATAAATGGAGCCGCCCTGCGTCCTTTGACGACCGAGTTCCGCCAGCTTTTTGCGCTATGATGGAATCTGAGGTGTTTCCACGCCTCGCCAAGTTTTATGTGCTCCAGGCTCTCCTTGACCAACTCAAATGAACCAGACAATGGCATTCTGTCATCGACGCGATAGGCCAAGTCCAAAGAGTAACGCAGAAATGTAAAATTGGCCTTTGCTTCCTGACCTAAGTCGTCTACGCCTTTATCCGGGATTATCATTTCTGCCGTGAATGAGATTCTATTTGCGTACTCGTTGCCTATGCGATGGAACAGACTTTGAACTGATGATGCCTTTTCGTCTTCTGCGCGGACTGACGCGGCGGCATCAACAAATGTGTCGCTGGCAAGCCTGCTCAGAAACTGTATCGCATCAAACAGGTTGGACTTTCCCGTCCCGTTCGCTCCGGCGATGCAGGTGAAAGGGCCCAATCGGACATCAACGTCGACTAGGTTTTTGAAGCCGGATACTTGCAGTCTCGTTAACATAAGGCCTCCATCCGTCGTGAATTCAACCCTTCCCCATCACACGGGAATCCACTCGTAGGAAAGGTTCGAGACTTCGATAGGCTCACCCGCACGCTCAACTGTCAAGCTGACAATCTTCCCATCGCCGTCCAGTTCAATAAAAAGATCCTCACCTGCATCCCGCGTTTCAACGATTTCCCTGTCAGAAAAATCGATTAGAAGAGTATCAGTCTCCTCAAAGTATTTCACGTCCATGGCGCTCCGGGCGATGGCGTTCGGCGTAGTCCACCTAAAACGCCAGCTCCTGTACCTCCTCCAGCGTGAACTCCAGCGCCCTCTCCAGGTCCTCGTCTGAAAACGCCTCCTCGTCCTGCTCCTCCAACTCACCGGCCTCCACGCCGCGATCGCAGCGCGAACGGTAGATACAGTAGCCGCAGAAGCGCTTCCGGTTTTCATCCGTGTCGGCCACCTTGGGAAAGTCCCTCTCCCTTTCCCCACTGAGAATCCCGTTCAACAACTGCTCGAACCTGGCCCGGTTCGCCGCATGCTGTTCACTGCTGTAACCAAAAGAGACCGGCTCAGCCGGCGCCGCCGTAAACCAGTAGCGCATCTCCACCTGCTCAGGCGACAACGGACCCCACGGCAGACCGGCGCTCGCCTCCACCAGCACGTATGGATACACGCGTGTCTGCATCCGCTGCTGCAAAGTCGAACGCCGCGTCACCCGCTTATTCGTCTTCCAGTCGAGAATAACCGCCCGCCTGTCCGCCCCCTCTCCGCCCACCGCGATCAAATCGTAGCGCGCGGCCAGCCGGTACTGGCCCGCCTCCACTTCCAGCGGCGCGCTCAGTTCGCGCTCGATTTCAACGACTTCCGTGGGGAGATCGGCCGGCCGGTGGCGCTGATAGCTCTCGAACCACTCATCCAGAGGATATTCCAGACCATCCGCCAGCAGATCGGTTGGCATACGGGCCTCAGCCCGCTCGACAAGCCGATGAAACTGCCAGCCCAGTCTCAGTAGTTTTTCATGCTCGTCGTAGGGCGCGGCCTCCAACGCTGGCCACTTGAGCTGCTCCACATAAGCCAGCCAGAACCGGCGCGGGCAGTTCACATAGGATTGCAGACTTGACTGGTTGAAAGCAAACGTCGTAGGGAGTTTCAAAGGCACCGCGAACCGTTCTCTCCATATCTTCAGAATTCGAAAAGCCTCTCGCAACTGCCGCCATTGTAGCACACAGGTTCGCCCACCTCAATCGTATCAGCCCTTGGGTGCATCCCAATATTGGGGCAAAACTTTCCTGTCCCTCGGGTAGCAACGGAGCCATGTCCAGTCCGCGATAAACCCTGAAGTAGGTGAAGCGCCTCCTCTGACCACTAACCACTGCAGTTCTGGGCGGTCGGGCCTAGTCGGCCCTCCCTTGTGCGGGGGCTC
>WTGY01000104.1 GCA_011523365.1 Caldilineaceae bacterium | reverse complement strand
AGCTAGGAGGGGGGGGGCGTTGCGGGGGGTTCCCCCCGCACAAGGGAGGGCCGAAGGCCCGACCGCCCTTAACTGCAGTGGTTAGTGATCAGTTGTCAGTGGGGGAAGAGCCTGGTAGGGATTGTTGCGGGCGCGGGTATACTGTGCGCCGCGATTTGGGTGTGGCTGCGGTGTACGTTGGGCGCTAAATGTTGAGGGCCGGTGCGCGGCGGGGGGGCGCGAATTGGAGCTCGTTGAGCTCGACGGCCTCCTTTCTGTAGACCTGGACGCGGTAGGAGCCGGTGTCGGGCACGTACATGAGTCCGTCCTCGCTGACGACGACGGATTGCGGCCAGCGCAGGAGCTTCTGGATTTCGAGTTTGGCCATGTCGCGCAGGCGGTTGGGGTAGGCGTTGGTCATCATGTAGGAGATGGCCACCTTGGAGAGGGTGGCGTCGCCGATAAACTGCTGCACGTAGCGGCCCTCTTCGTTGAAGAGCTGGACGCGATTGTTGCCGCGGTCGACGACGTAGATATCGCCGTGGGCGTCGACGTCGACGCCGCTGGGGCGGTTGAACTGGCCGTCGCCGCAGCCAGAGGTCCCGAAGGCCATCTTGAATTCGCCGTCGGCGCTGAACTTCTGGACGCGGTCGTTGCGCCAGTCGGCGACGTAGACGTCGCCGACTTCGTCGACGGCGATGCCCCAGGGCATGTTGAACTCGCCCTCACCGCAACCGTAGCTGCCCCAGCCGCCGAGGAGGCCGCCCTCGCGGGTGAACTTCTGGACGCGGTGGTTGAGGGAATCGACGACGTAGAGGTTGCCCTCGGCGTCGAAGTCCATGCCGGCGGGGCCGCTGAGCTGGCCGGGTTCGCTGCCCTCTTCGCCCCAGCAGTCGATGAGCTCGCCCTCGCTGTCGATGATGGTGACGCGATGGAGCGTCTCATCGGTGAGGTAGAGGTTCTCGTCGGCGTCGGCGAGGATGGTGACCGGCCAGGTGACCTGGCCCGGCTCTTCGCCGTAGATGCCGATGGATCCGAGGTCTGCGTCCTCGGTGCTGTATTTGCGGATGAGGGCGGTGCCCTCACTGCGGCAGAGGATGTAGAGGCGGTCCTCCTGGCCTATGGCCAAGTCGATGGGATAGTTGGTCAGCCGCCGCATTCCCAGCGTCTTGTGGAAGGGAAAGCCGGCGCGTAAGAGACCGTATGGTCTGCCCACGGTGGAACTCCTTTTTGAGTTTTCAGTTTTGAGTTTCTAGTTTTTAGTGAACCCCTGTGTGCGAATGGGCTACGTTATGGGCTGGGAGCGCAACGAGACTAGCTGTACGGGTGGATCTGTTCGAAGTGGCCGTTGACGATTTGGGTGGGATCGATGCCCATCCACTGTTCAAGTACGGTGCCGTAGACGCCGCGGAAGTCGATGGTGTGCTCCATGTCCTCGCCGTGGACCCAGCGGGCGGGGTCGAGGGAGGGGTATTGGGCGTAGAGACCGCCGTTGACGCGGTCGCCGATGATGAAGGCGCCACCGCCGGAGCCGTGGTCGGTGCCGCTGGCGTTGTCGCGGATGCGGCGGCCGAACTCGGTGAAGACGAGCATGGTGACTTCGGAGGAGGCGTCGTGGGCGCGCAGGTCCTCGAAGAAGGCGGTGATGGCGGTGCTGAGGTCGGCGAGCAGCTTGGGATGGTCGGGGACCTCGTTGGCGTGGTTGTCGTAGCCGCCTTGCGCGGTGTAGAAGACGCGGGTACCGAGCCCGGCGAGATGGACGCGGGCGACGTCGCGCAGGCTGTTGGCGATGGCGCTGTCGCCATACTCAACGGTCGAGCTGTATCCTTCTTTGGCCTTCTTGAGCTCGTCGGTGCCCTGGATGACGTTGAGGCCGGTCTGAGAGAGGTAGTCCATGACGTAGCCGGCGCCGACTTCGTGGCCGTACATGCCTTTGAAGACCTCGAGCGCCTGGTTGCGGCGGCGGGGTTCGTCGATGCCGGTGAGCAGGCCGTAGGTGTCGAGGTCGGCGAAGGAGGTGACGGGGACGCCGGGCACGGCCATGGCTCTGGGCAGGCCCTGGCCGACGTTGACGCCGGTGAGGACGTTGTGGCCGCCGGGGTCAAGCTCGCGGATCATGCGTCCGACCCAGCCTTCGGTGCCGATTTCGATCGGTTCGCAGGTGTGCCAGATGTCCATGGCGCGGAAGTGGGAGCGGTTGGAGTTAGGGTAGCCGATGCCTTGCACGACTGCGATGTCGCCGGCCTCATACATTTGCTGCAGGGGCTCGCAGTTCGGGTTCCAGGCAAGGGTATCGTGAATGGGCAGGACTTCGTCCTCTTTGAGGCCTACGACCGGCCTGGAATCGTAGTAGATGCCGGCGGTGTAGGGGACGACGGTGTTCATGAAGTCGTTGCCGCCGCTGAGCTGTACGACAACGAGAACGGGGTCTTTTTTGTGGTCAACCATCTTTACTTCCTTTCCTTACTGCAGTTTTTAGTTTTTGGTTTTTGGTTTTCAGTGAACACCTTCCGGCTGGATATGCGGGATGGTGTTGCTAAAAGCTGCAAGTCAGGCGAATTGGTATTCGCGGGAGGCGACGATTAGTTGGAGCATCAGGACGATGCGGTCGGTGCTTTCGTCGGTTTCGCCGTTGGTGCTGCCGTTGCTGGAGAAAACGAGGTCGCCGCCGCTTTGGGCGAAGTGTATGAGGTCGGCGCGGGTCTTGTCTTCCAGGTTCACGGGGCCGGCGAGGTCGAGGCAGCTGTCGACGAACTGCTCGGGGGTGAGGCTGTCGCCGGCGGCGCGCAGGCGATTGATGACGGCCTGGATGCCCGGCTTGCTGGCGTCGCCGACTTCGTCGACGGCGAAGTTGATGCGTTCGGTGAGCATGCCGCCGTCGATCCACTCCTGGCCGGTGTGCCAGCCTTCGACTGTGGGCGGGTTGAAGAGCTCCTGGCCCATCAGTTTGGCGGCGCGGTGGTAGCGGGGCATGCCGGGGGTGGGCGTGCGATAGGTGCCGACCAGCTTGAGGACGCCGGCGATCAGTTCGGCAGGGCTTTTGACCTTCTTGAAGCGGGCCGCCTTGAAGAAGTCGCTCTTGAAGAGCGTGCGCAGGACGTGGCGCATGTCGCCCTTCGACTCCATGAAGGCGTCTGCCAGGGTTTCGATGGCGTCCGGGTCCTGCGGCGGCGTCACGTTCCAGGAGGGGACCTGGGGCTCGTCGGCGACGAAGAAGTTGTAGAGATGGCGGGAGATAAAGCGGGCGGTTGCCGGCTGCTCGACGATGATATCGATGATGTCGTCGCCGTTGAAGTTGCCGGTGTGGCCGAGGAAGGTCTTCTCGCCGTAGTCGTGGTCCTCCGGGCGGAAGAGGAATTCGGGAGAGTAGTAGCCGTGGGGGTAGAGGGGGACGGGTTGCGCGTAGGTCCAGCCGGTAAATGCGAGCGCGCAGTTCTTGATGTCGTCCTCGGTGTAGTTGCCCACGCCCATAGAGAAGAGTTCGAGCAGCTCGCGGCCGTAGTTCTCGTTGGGTTCGCCCTTGATGTTCTCATTGTTGTCGAGCCAGTTGATCATGGCCGGGTTCATGGAGAGCTCGAGCAGAATCTCGCGTATGTTGCCCATGCCGATGCGGCGGAAGAGATCGATCTGGTCGCTCATGGCGAGGGCGTGCTCGCCCTTGGCATAGCCGGTGGCGAAGACGTGATGCCAGAAGAGGGCCATCTTCTCTTCGAGCGGGCGCGGGCTGTTGATCATGCGGTAGATCCAGGTGCCGGAGCGGATCTCCGGCCCTTCACCGCCAAAGTAGCGCTTGATGATATCCTCGTCGATCGGCGGGCAGCGCTCCTCGTCCACCAGATCTTCTACGACTTCGTCGTACCCTTTTGCGGCGTAGGCCTCGAGCTCTTCGCGGCTGGCGCCGAAGCCTGCCCGGCGCAGCAAATGAGCTATCAGGCCCAGATCCTCATCTGCCATATCTACCTCCTTACTGCAGTGGTCAGTGGTTAGTGGTCAGTGATCAGTGGCCACTCAAATTCCCGACTACGATATCAATTCTGTTGGAGAAAAGTCGCCATTTCGGTTACGAACCAGAGTGATAGGGCGCCGCCGCGTTCGTCGGTTTTTCGTTTTTCGTGAACACCTTCCGGCTGTCTAAGCGGGATGGTGTTGCTAAAAGCTGCAAGTCAGGCGAATTGGTATTCGCGGGAGGCGACGATTAGTTGGAGCATCAGGACGATGCGGTCGGTGCTTTCGTCGGTTTCGCCGTTGGTGCTGCCGTTGCTGGAGAAAACGAGGTCGCCGCCGCTTTGGGCGAAGTGTATGAGGTCGGCGCGGGTCTTGTCTTCCAGGTTCACGGGGCCGGCGAGGTCGAGGCAGCTGTCGACGAACTGCTCGGGGGTGAGGCTGTCGCCGGCGGCGCGCAGGCGATTGATGACGGCCTGGATGCCCGGCTTGCTGGCGTCGCCGACTTCGTCGACGGCGAAGTTGATGCGTTCGGTGAGCATGCCGCCGTCGATCCACTCCTGGCCGGTGTGCCAGCCTTCGACTGTGGGCGGGTTGAAGAGCTCCTGGCCCATCACTTTGGCGGCGCGGTGGTATTGGGGCATGCCGGGGGTAGGCGTGCGGTTGGTGCCGACCAGCTTGAGGACGCCGGTGATGAGCTCGGTGGGGCTTTTCACCCTTTTGAAGCGGGCCGCCTTGAAGAATTCGCTGCTGAAGAGCGTGCGCAGGACATGGCGCATGTCGCCTTTCGACTCCATGAAGGCGTCCGAGAGGATTTCGATGGCGTCCGGGTCCTGGGGCGGCGTGACATTCCAGGAGGGGACCTGGGGTTCGTCGGCGACGAAGAAGTTGTAGAGGTGGCGGGAGATGAAGCGGGCGGTTGCCGGCTGCTCGACGATGATATCGATGATGTCGTTGCCGTTGAAGTTGCCGGTGTGGCCGAGGAAGGTCTTCTCGCCGAAGTCGTGGTCCTCTTCGCGGAAGAGGAATTCGGGAGAGTAGAAGCCGTGGGGGTAGAGGGGGACGGGTTGCGCGTAGGTCCAGCCGGTGAAGGCGAGCGCGCAGTTCTTGATGTCGTCCTCGGTGTAGTTGCCGACGCCCATTGAGAAGAGCTCGAGCAGCTCGCGGCCGTAGTTCTCGTTGGGTTCGCCCTTGATGTTCTCATTGTTGTCGAGCCAGTTGATCATGGCCGGGTTCATGGAGAGCTCGAGCAGAATCTCGCGTATGTTGCCCATGCCGATGCGGCGGAAGAGATCGATCTGGTCGCTCATGGCGAGGGCGTGCTCGCCCTTGGCATAGCCGGTGGCGAAGACGTGATGCCAGAAGAGGGCCATCTTCTCTTCGAGCGGGCGCGGGCTGTTGATCATGCGGTAGATCCAGGTGCCGGAGCGGATCTCCGGCCCTTCACCGCCAAAGTAGCGCTTGATGATATCCTCGTCGATCGGCGGGCAGCGCTCCTCGTCCACCAGATCTTCTACGACTTCGTCGTACCCTTTTGCGGCGTAGGCCTCGAGCTCTTCGCGGCTGGCGCCGAAGCCTGCCCGGCGCAGCAAATGAGCCATCAGGCCCAGATCCTCATCTGCCATATCTACCTCCTTACTGCAGTGGTTAGTGGTCAGTGGTCAGTGGCCACTAGAGTTTCCGTTTGCGAAATCAGTGCTGCCGGAGAAAGGATTCCATTTCGGTGACGAACCAAATAGACAAGGCGCCGCCGCGTTCGTCGGGGCCGAATATGGCGGGGCGGTCGAGGTAGTCGCGGGTGCTTTGCTGGACGCCGGTGCCGGTGCAGACGTCGACGAGGCCGCCGTGGTCGTCGATGCGGGCGGCGACGCCCTGCCAGGCGCGGGTCAGCATTTCTGTGTAGCCGGCGTCGAGCCAGCCGCGGCGCAGGCCGCGGGCGAGGGCATAGCCGACCATGCAGGTGACGGTCATTTCGGGGTAGGAGCCGGGGCCGTTGACGACCTGGCGCCACATGCCGCTGCGGTGTTGGTAGCCGCGCAGAGCTTGAAGGTGGCGGCGGTGGATGGCGAGCACGGCTGCGCGGTCGGGGTGGTCGTCGGGTAGGTAGGTCAGGGATTCGGCGTAGCTGAGGGCGGCGAAGCCGTTGCCGCGGCCCCAGTAGAAAGGTGTACGGCGGTCGTGCCAGAAGAGGCCGTCGGGCTGCTGCACGTTGGCATCCAGCAGGAAACGGGTCAGGATGCCCAGGTAGGCGTCGTCGCCGGTGAGCTTGAAGGCGCGGCCGAGGACGGCGGCGGTGAAGAACATGTCCTCGACCTGGTAGTTGGGATTGGATGGGATGGGCACGCCGTTTTCGTGGGTGGTGCGGTAGCGGTCGGCGGTTTGGACGAGCAGGTCGGCGTAGCGGGTATCGCAGGTTGTTGCGGCGAGCTCGTCGGCCCAGACGAGGCCGGCGAGGTTGGCGCCGCCTTCGCCGCCGGCGGGGAACCACTCCTTGGCGCCGGACATGTAAGGCGCGACCATGGCTGCGATGCCGGCGGATGGATCGGGGTAATCGGCGTCCAGTTGGGCCAGGCGCAGGCGTCCGCTGACGGCGACGCCCTGAGTGTAGATGACGGGATCGAGTTCGTGGCCGTAGACGCCGGCGAGGATGCGGGCGGCTTCCAGGGGGGAGCGGGCGGCGCGGGTCTGCAGGGCGC
>WTGY01000037.1 GCA_011523365.1 Caldilineaceae bacterium | reverse complement strand
GGCTCAGCGCCCTCAGCATTCGCGGCGCCCAGTACGCCGCCCAAAACGACGCCGGCCTGCTCCTCAGCCGCTTCGTCGGCAGCGAAGAACAGGCGGCCGGCCAGGAGCAGGAGCCCGTAGCCGTCGCCTTCCGCGAGGCCTGGGGCGAGCGCCCCTTGCCGCCCCGCATCGGCCTCTCACGCGGCATCTACCTCGGCAACGACCGCCAGGACGCCCTCCGCCAAATCGAAAAACACGCCATGGGAGGCATCCCGCCCGGCCTTACCCCCGAAGCCTACTGCCAGCGCGCCCACATCGCCTACGGCGCACCCGAAGACGTAGCCGCCCGCCTGTCCGCCGACCGCGTACTCCCCTACACCACCGACCTCATCCTCCAGTTCGACCCCATCCACCCACCCCTCGAAAGAATCCTCGAAATGCTCGAACAGGTCGCCAAAAAAGTAGCGCCAGCCCTAGGCTGGCGCCCCACTGACCACTAACTACTGACTACTAGCTACTGCCGTTCTACCCCAGCCAGCGCTTGCGCCGCTTGTAATGCTTCACGTCCCGGTAGCTCTTGCGCCCGCCCACCTGCGTCATGCCCAGGTAGAACTCCTTGATATCCGCGTTCTCCGCCAGCTGCTCCGCCGGCCCGTCCAGCACAATCCGACCCGTCTCCATCACGTAAGCATGCGAAGCTGAGCGCAGCGCCACGTTCGCGTTCTGCTCAACCAGCAGTATCGATACACCCGACTCCTCGTTGATACGCCGGATCACCTCGAAGATCGACTGCACCAGCAGCGGCGCCAGCCCCAGGCTCGGCTCGTCCATAAGCATCAGCTTTGGCTTTGCCATCAGCGCCCGGCCGATCACCACCATCTGCTGCTCTCCGCCCGACAGATAGCCCGCAGTGCGCCGCCGGAACTCTGCCAAACGCGGGAAATAGCCGTAAACCTCGTCCAAATCCCTCCGCAACTCCGCGTCGCTGGTCCTGCGGAAAACTGCGCCCGTGCGCAGATTCTCCTCCACCGTCAGATGCTCGAAAAGCCTGCGCCCCTCCAGCACCTGAACAATGCCCATCTGAACGATCTCGTCCGGCGATCTGCCGTCAATCCGTTCGCCGTTCCACTCGATGCTCCCGCGCGTGACCTCCCCCTGCTGCGTGCGCAGCAAGCCCGAGATCGCCTTCAGCGTCGTCGACTTGCCCGCCCCGTTGGCGCCCAGCAGCGACACAATCCGCTTCTCCGGCACTGCCAGCGAAATCCCCCGCAGCACCAGGATCACGTCACTATAGACAACTTCAATATTGTTGATCTGCAACATATACGCGAAAGCGCCGGTGACCGTAACCTCCTCCGGCCACCGGCGACTAAGGTCCTTTCAGGATGACTATTCTGCTGCCGGCCGCAAATCCGGCAATGTCACGAAGTCCTGGATCACGACGAAGTCGATACTGCCGTCCTCCATCATCTGCGCCTGCCTGATCTGGGCCTTGTTCGGCGCCCTGTTGCTTCCTTCCACATTCATCTCAAACACGCCTGCCGCGCTCACCGTCCCCATCTGCTGCATCGCCTTCAGGAACTCCGTCCCGTTCAGTCCGTCGAAACCGACATTGTTCATGGCGACTGTCAGAACGTCCGCCAACCCGTACATCGCGCTGTAAAGCAGCAGGTACGTGAACGCCTTGTCCGAGTCAGGATATCCCTTGGCCGCAAATGTCTCCAGGGCCTTCTGAACACCCGGCACATCGGTGTCGGTCCACCACAGATAGGGGAATACCCCATAGTAGCCTATGGCAAGCGGCGCATTCTCGCCCAGAATATTGAGTATGTCCCGGTTCATACCCCAGTTCACGCTGCCCAGCACCACCTGATCGTAAAAGCCCATGGCGTGCAGCGTGCCGATCACCTGCGTAATGCTGAAGGATATGGCCTGCATATAGATGACATTCGCGCCGTTGACCAGTAGGTTCTGTAACTGACCGGTCACGTCTGCGGCCGGATCAACCGGCTGCTCCTCTAGCGGCAGAACCGTGATTCCCAGAGACTCGGCGAAGGCCAGTGCTTCCGGCGTGGTCGCACCCGCGCCGAATGCGTTCGCCCAACCGATCACGCCCACGGTGATGCTGTCTCCCGCGCCTTCAGGCTTGATCTCCGCCCAGTTGCTGTGCACGAACTGCAGAAAACCCGCAAACTGGTCGGGGTAAATCGGCACCATGCCCACTGTGTAGCCGTCGGCAGGGTTGTAGAGGGACTGCGAATGGACCCCCGTGGCCAGGTTGACGATCTCGTCCTCAACCACCCGGTCCTTAAGCGCGATCGTCGCCGCGCTGTTGGCCGTCGTAATGAACAACGGTTTGGGGTCCACCGCGCGGAACTGCTCATAGACCTGGATTTCCTGCTCGAGAGCGTACTGTGTATCCTCCATGCGCACGCTCAGCATCACACCGCAGACGCCGCCCTCCGCGTTGATCTGATCGATCGCGTCCTGCGTGGCGCTGATAAAGCCCGTTCCCATCAGCGTCGCCAGCGGTCCGGTCAGCCCCGCCTGCTGGTAAATGACCAGGCTTTCCCCCTCGTAACTGTTCTCACAAGCGATCTCCATCGGCGCTTCAGGGGGCGCCGCCTCCTCTGCCTCTGCGGCCGGCGCCGCCTCCTCTGCCGCCGCCATCGGTTCCTCTGCCGGGACCGGCGAACAGGCCGCGACCAGCAAGAGTGCCAGCAAAATGCAAGTTACAGATAGGTGCCTTTTCATGTGGAGTTCCTCCTCCCTTGTGAATTCCTTTTCTCGCGAATCGCCATTGAAACGTTCATGCCTTCAGTTAAGCAGCACGCTCAGGAAAGTCGTTAAAGTCAACGTGCAAATGGACGCAGCCGCCAACCTGCCCTCAAGAGCTGCCAGCGGTGCGCAAGGCCGCGCGGTTCATAGATAAGAAAGAGCATCAACGCCACGCCAAAAAAAATCGGGCGGAAAGACGTCAGTAGCTGGTCCGAAATTTCAGGAAAGGCCGCCGCCAGCACCCCGCCCAGAAGGTCGGAAAGATCTTCCATCAAAATGATGAAAGCAACGCCCAGAAACGGACCCAGATTCGTACCCAGGCCGCCAATCACCAGCATCCCCAGGTAGATGATCGACTCGTTCAGGCTGTAGCCGAACTCGGTGCCAACGCCCCGCTGGCTGTGCGCCTTGATCGCACCCGCCAGCCCCGCCAGCATCGCCGCGATGAAAAACGCCCGCAGCTTATACGTGAAAAGGTTGACCCCCAGCAGCTCTGCCGCCAAATCGTTGTCCCGCACACTCACAAAGGCCCGCCCCAACCGCGTGCGCGAGACATTGAACAACAGGAAGGTCGTTATCAGCAGCACGACCAGCGAGATGTAAAAGTAGTTGCTGACCTCCCCGAAGTTCACACCGCCCAGCTGCGGAAGCGGCACTTCAATCGCGCCGTTTGCGCCGCCCAGGTAATCCTTGAACGTGTGGCGGCTCAACCACGGGATGATGAACTGCGCCGCCAGCGTCGCAAAGGCCAGATAAAAGCCCTTGACCCGCAAACTCGCCAGCCCGAATATCAGACCGATCGCGCCCGCCGCCAGCGCAGCCAGCGGAAGCGCAATGAAGAAGGAGAGCCCCGCGTGAATCACCAGCAGCGCCGACGCATACCCGCCCACCAGCATAAAGGCCGCCTGGCTCAGCGAGATCTGGCCCGTGTAGCCGGTCAGGATGTTCAGTCCCTGCACCGCAATAATCGTATACGCGATCTGATTTGCGGTGGCGACCAGGTAGGCGTCCCCCCACAGTGGCAAAGTGAACGCCGCCAGCAGGCTGATTCCCAGCAGCCAGTAGTGCCACGGCTGCCGCAGCAGCGCCATATCCTGCTCATAAGAGCGGTCAAAGTCCCCCGCAGGGCGCAGCATCGCCACCGGCTATATCCTCTCGATCCGCTTCTGACCGAACAGCCCCTCCGGCCGGATCAGCAGGACCACCAGCAGCAACAGGTAGGGCGCGATTTCGGAAGAATTCCGCACCTCGATCAACCGCGAAGCCTGCACCAGCGCCTGCACCAGGCCAATTGCGAACCCCCCCAACAACGCGCCCCCCAGCGACTCCAGCCCGCCCAGCAGAATCGCCGGAAACGCGATCAGCGCCACCGTCGACAGATTCAGACTCACACCGCTGACCGTCGCCAGCAGCACGCCCCCAAGCGTCGCGATCACCCCGGCGATCCCCCACGAAAGCCCGAATACCCGCCTGACCTTGATGCCCACCGAGCGCGCCACCTCGTGGTCCTCCGCCGTCGCCCGCATCGCCAAGCCTGTCTTTGTGCTGTTGAAAAACCAGATGAACACAACCGCGGCCAGCGTCGCCACCACAAACGTCGCCACCAGCGTGTACTTCAGCCGGATCGCATCGCCGAACGCGCCGGGAAAGGGAATTACCAACACGTCGCTGGGCGAAAACGGCGCCGGGAAGTTGCTCTTCAACTCCACGCCGAATAGTATTGCCGTCGTCCCCTCAAACAGCTGCGCCAGCCCCAGCGTCATCAGCATGATCGCCAGCAGCGGCTGCCCGGTCATCGGCCGCAGCGCGAACCGCTCAATCACAAGACCCAGTCCCATCGAAACGATCAGCGCCGCCACCACCGCCCCCCACAGCGGCAAATCGATCAGCCCCGCGCCCGGCTCCGCCCCGCCCCCCGTGAACCACCACGTCAGAAAAGCGCCAAACATCACCAGATGCCCGTGCGCGAAGTTGAACACCTCCGACGACTTATAGATCAGTACAATCCCCAACGCGATCAGACCGATCGTCCCGCCGTTGAGTATCCCCGTAACAAACTGCTGAGGCACCAGTGACCAATTCATCTCACAACCTGTCCACGAGTGAAAAGTAAGCGTCCATAAAACCGCGAGTCCTTACCGTAAATCCGTTCGACTTCTGCCTGCCTTTAAACTCCCAACATGACCGCCGCCTGACCGCGACGGCTCGCAGCGAAAACTGACCACTGACTACTGACCACTGACCACTGACCACTGACTACTGACCACTGACCACTGACCACTAACCACTAACCACTAACCACTGCAGTCCACGATTCGCAAGTCCGTCTCAATCACGCCCTCGCTCCCGTCCTGGTAACGCACCGGCGTCTGCACGTGAATCCGCTCCCGTCCCGCATACATCGCCTCAATCATTTCGGCATAGCGCGTGTACAGCACGTCGCGACGCAGCTTGCGCGAACGCGTCATCTCCGACTCGTCCGCATCAAACTCCTTGTGCAGCAGCACAAACCGCCGCACCTTGCTCGACGGCGGCATCTCCGCGTTCACGCCGTCCACCGTCTGCCGTATCAACTCGCTGACCTCGGCTTTCTGCGCAAGGTCGGCAAACGTCGTGAACGCGATGCCCTGCCTTTCCGCCCAACTGCCCACATTGTCGAAATTGATGATCACCAGCGCAGTAACGTACTCTTGCGCCGGCCCGCCCACCGCCATCACGTCCAGAATGTGCGGGCTGAACTTCAGCCGCCCCTCGATGAACTGCGGCGCGTAGCGCTCGCCGTTGGCCAGCGTGATCATATCCTTCATCCGGTCCAGATAGATCAGGTGGCCGTCCTCGTCAATGTGACCTGCGTCCCCCGTGCGGAACCAGCGCGTCCCATTCTCCTCAACAACTGCCTCGGCCGTCGCCTCCGCGTTGTTGTAATAGCCCTGAAACACCGTCGGCCCGCCTATCTGGATCTCCCCCTCCTCATCCGTGCGCACCGAAACGCCGCCTCCCGGCCGCCCGACGCTCGCAAACTTGATGTCGCCGTCCCAATGAATTGTACCACTTCCAGTGACCTCAGTTAATCCATATATCTGTTTCAGGTTAATGCCCAGCGCATGAAAAAAGCGCATCGCGTCCGGGCTCAGCGCACCCCCCGCCGTATACGCGGCCCGCAGCTTGGTGAATCCCAGTTTATCGCGCAGCGGATGGAAAAGGCACCAGTCGCCGATGCGGTAAGCCAGCCGCAACCCCGGCGACACCGCCTCGCCCGCCAGCTTCCTGTCCGCCAGCCGTTGACCAACCGGCAGAAAAAGCCCGTACAGCTTGCGATTGACCCACGACGACTCCGCCATCCGCACCTGGATCGTCCCCAGCAGCGCGTCCCACAACCGCGAGTTGTAAAGGACCCGCTGCGGCGCAATCTCCCGCACGTTCTCTCGCACCGTCTCAAAACTTTCCGGGAAGTTCATGACCATACCGTGAACGCAGTGCGGCGCAACCCCCCACGCGTGTTCCGCGATCCAACCCAGCGGCAGTAGGCTGACATGATTGTCGCTGTCGTAAAGCGTGTCTACCTGAACAAAGGCGTCGTTCGATCGCAGAACATTCTCGTGGCTGAGCATTGCTCCCTTGGGGCGGCCCGTCGTCCCCGACGTGTAGCAGAGTATCGCCAGGTCACTGCCGCGCCCCTGCGAAACCTCCTCCTCGAAACGCGACGGCTCCCTGGCCGCCAGCGCCTCACCCCGCCGGCATACCTCCTCGTAGCTGACGAGCCAGGGGTCTTTGTAATCCCACAGCCCCCGCTCATCCCAATAGACAACCCGCTCCACCTTCGGAATCTGTTCCCGAACGGCCAGCATCTTGTCCACCTGCTCTTGGTCCTGCGCCAGCACGTAGCGGGCGTCGCTGTGGTCGATTATATACGCAGCCTCTTCCGCCGTCGCGTCCGTGAACAGCCCCACCT
>WTGY01000169.1 GCA_011523365.1 Caldilineaceae bacterium | reverse complement strand
CCCCGCACAAGGGAGGGCCGAATAGGCCCGACCGCCCAGAAAATCGAGGAGAGAGTGGAGAGGAGTAAGGAGAGAGAAACAGCTATGAAGATCCATACTGTTCAAGCATATGCGCTCGCCTATCCGGAACCCCATTACAAGGGCATTGAACGCTACATCACCCTGGCGCGGGTCGAGGCCGATGACGGCACGGTCGGTTGGGGCGAATGCATTTCGCAGTTTCGCGAGGCTGCGCTGGCGACGAAGCTGATCATCGAGCAGGGCCTGGCGCCGCTGCTGATCGGTGAGGACGCCCGTGATGTGGAGCGCGCCTGGCATAGGATGCTGGCCCATATCTGGTGGTACGGCCCGGAAGGGATTGCGGCCTTTGGCGTGAGCGCGCTCGATATGGCGCTGTGGGACCTGAAGGGTAAGGCGCTGGGGTTGCCGATCTGCCAGTTGCTGGGGGGCAAACTGCATGACAAGGTGGTGGCGATGGCGTCGTTCATCTTCGACATGGAGGACCTGGACTGGACGCTGAACGAGTTTCGCTGGATGGTGGAGCAGGGCTACCATTACGTCAAGGCGGGGTGGGGCATGCACCCGGGCGCGGTCTTCGGGCAGGACGCGGGGCGCGATATCGAATATGTGCGCCGCATCCGTGAGGTGATCGGCGATGAACGCGAGCTGATCGTGGATACGCCGGGCGCGCGCAATCTTTGGGACGTGCCGACGGCGATCCGCCGCTTCCGCGAGTTGGAGCCGTACCGCCTGCGCTGGATCGAGCAGCCGCTGTTGCCGAGTGATCTGGCGGGGCATGCCCGGCTGCGGGCTGCGGTGGCGACACCAATAGGCACCGGTGAGGACGAGTGGGATATCGAGAGCTACGGGCGCCTGATCCGCAGCGGCGGCGTGGACGTGGTCCAGATCGACCCGGGCCGCAGCCATGGCATCACCGGAAGTCGCGACATCATCAGGCTACTGGAAACGGAGAATCTTCAGTTCAGCCTGCATACGTGGAGCAGCGCGCTCAACAGCGCGGCCAGCGTCCATCTGCTGGCCATTTCCGACCACGGCGTCAGCATGGACCTCAAGCCACATGAGTCGCCGATGCAGCATGAGCTGGTCAGCGACCCCTGGGTGCAGGAGGGGGGCTACCTGGCCGTGCGCGACACGCCTGGGTTGGGCGTCCACGTGCGCGAAGAGATCGTGCGCAAGTACTCGTTTGAGTGAAAGGGCAGTGGTTAGTGATCGGTGGTTAGTGGTTCGATGATTTCTGGCCGCCGATGAATTTCGGGAGGGGAGACTGTGTCGGATATGCAGAACGGCGCCCGTCGTGCGCTGATTACCGGTGGGGCGAGCGGATTCGGGCTGGGGATTGCGGAGGCCATGCTGGCACGCGGCGCGCAGGTCGCGATTGGGGACATCGATCGCGGCCGCCTGCAGGAGGCCGAACGCGGTCTGGGCAGCGACGATCTGCTGGCCATCGAGCTGGATGTAACGTCGCCGGAGTCAGCGGCGGCGGCAGTGGCGGCCTGCGAGGCCCGGTTCGGCGGCCTGGACACGCTGGTCAATTCGGCCGGTGTCATCGCCTTCAACCCGTTGGAGAAGATCAGCGAGGCCGAGTGGGACTGGGTGCTCGACGTGGACCTGAAGGGAACCTTTCTCTGCTGCCAAGCCGCCGCGGGGCTGTTGTGCGCCAGCGGGCGCGGCCGCATCGTCAACATCGGGTCCGACGCGGCCAAGGTGGGATTCCCGCTCTTGGCCCACTACTGTGCGGCCAAGTTCGGGGTTGTGGGGCTGACCAAGGTGCTGGCGGGAGAACTGGCGCCGCGCCAGGTTACGGTCAACTGCGTCTGCCCGGTCGGCGTATCGGGAACCGGGATGGGACAGGAGATTCTCGAACTGAAGACAGAGGCTACGGGCATGCAGCCGCAGGAGATCCTGGCGGCCACGGCCGCCGACATACCCTTGCAGCGCAACCCGACGGTGCAGGATATCGTGAATGCGGTGCTCTTCTTCATCTCCGACGAAGCCGCTTTCCTGACCGGGTCGGCGCTTGATGTCGACGGCGGCATGCTGAGCACGATCCCGGTGCCCGGCATGGAGGTGTGAAGGTGCTCTGGCTGTTGATGTTTCTGGCCACTGGCCACTGACAACTGAGGTCCGCGATGGAACGGGTTGCGTTTGTGATGCACGTCAGAGAGGGGGAGGAGGAAGAGTACCGGCGGCGTCACCGGGAGGTGTGGCCTGCTGTGTTGGCCGACCTGGAGCGGGCGGGCGTGCACAGCATTAGCATCTTCATGGCCGAGCGGCAGCTGTTTCTGTACATGGAGACGGAGGACTACGCCGAGGCGGTGCGTATCCTGGCGGAGAGTCCCGAATCGGTGCGCTGGGAGGAGTACATGGCGCCGATTATGGAGGACGAGAGCGGGGACGACTACGATCCGCACGACGCCTATCCCGAAGGGCTGCCGGAGGTGTTCCACTGGCGGGTTGGCGGTGGAGGGGAGGGGAACTAAAATATCCCCAAGGAGGTCAAGACATGACAGTCAGTCGAATTCATGATAGTCGTCTCGTTCGTCTTGTGGATGAACTATGCCAGTTGTCTGGAGAGACGGAGTGGGTTGAGTTCAAGAGGAATTACCACTCTGACCAAAGGATAGGTGAGTACATATCTGCTTTGGCGAACGCAGCATGCCTAAAGTATAAGCCGAAGGCATATCTTCTTTACGGCATCGAGGACGAAACGCACGAGATTGTCGGAACGTCCTTCGATCCATACACCAAGAAGGCCCAAGGTAATCAAGACCTGCTTCCTTGGGTTATGTCGCAGTTGAGCCCAAACCCAAATTTTGAGGTCCACATTGTAGAGCACGCCAACGGGCGTGTTGTTGTTTTTGAAATCACCCCGGCCCGCGATAGACCTGTCAGTTTTCGCGGCGAGTCTTACATCCGGATCGGCGCAAGCAAAACCAATTTGAAGAGCCACCCTGAGAAAGCACGGGCGATTTGGACACGGGGGAACGACTGGTCAGCGGAGATTTGCGAGGACGCGACGGTTAATGATCTTGATCCAGAGGCTATCACAAAAGCACGAGAACAATTCACTATCACGCATCTCTCTCAGGCGGACGAAGTAGCTGAATGGAACGACATCACTTTCCTTAACAAAGCTCGTGTCTTAAGGCAAGGCAAAGTGACACATACCGCGCTCCTCCTACTTGGCCGCGCTGAATCGGCTACGCTACTGTCACCCGCGGTGGCAAAAATTTCGTGGATACTAAAAGACGCTGACAACCGCGAACTCGACTATGAACACTTCGGTCCGCCCTTCTTGCTTGCTGGCGACAGGTTACAAAACCGAATCCGAAATCTGAATGTGCGTGCCATGCCAATCGGGACACTTTTCCCGGTGGAGTTTACACAGTATGACTTCTGGGTAATCCGGGAAGCACTACACAACTGCATCGCTCACCAGGACTACCAGTTACGTGGTCGTGTCATCGTCGTTGAGTTTCCCGACCATGTGATCTTAACAAATGTCGGCGATTTTCTACCTGGTGATATAGAGACGGTAATTCGACAGGACGCTCCACAGTCTATCTACCGAAATACATTCCTCGCGGATGCGATGGTCGAGCTGAATTTGATCGACACACAAGGCGGCGGGATCAAACGTATGTTTGAAACTCAACGTAAACGTTCGTTCCCTCTTCCAGATTACGATCTTGTCACGCCGGGCTTTGTCACTGTAAGTCTCAACGGACGGATTCTGGATGAACGTTACACTCGGCTACTTCTGGAACGGACTGATCTTGACCTTGAACAGGTAATTCTGCTCGATCGAGTGCAGAAAAAATTGCCCATCGAGAAAAGGGAACATAGCAAGCTCAAGAATGCTGGCTTGGTGGAAGGGCGCTATCCCAACCTTATAGTAGCGGACGTAGTCGCCAAAGCGACCGGAAAGATAGGTGAACACATTCTCGAACGTGGCTTCGATAATCGGTACTATAAAGACTTGATTCTGGAAGTAGTGAATGAACATGGACCAATAAGTCGCAAGGATATCGACGATGTGCTATTGGAGAAGCTACCTGACCGACTCAACCTTCAGCAGAAACGGAACAAAGTTCACAATCTGCTACAAGATCTTCGCCTCTCAGGCAAAATCATCAATCGGGGGACGCGATCTCGGCCGGAATGGATCTCTTTGAATGCGCTTGCTGATTGAGCAAAGAGACGTAATTCTTGGGGCAATGAAAGTGCGCGAGGACTTCGTCGTCATATGGCGGCCGGAGAGAGACATTGCTCCACCGGTCGTCCTATCCTTTGATAATTTTTGTAAGATTTCGATACACTATCAAAGGTTTTAGCAAAGAATTTAACAATGGATTCAGCATGGAGAGGTTCTCAACACGCCAGATCTGCTAGATTGGCCTGTTCAAACAGGCATATCGGCAGGAATATAGGAAGGAATTAGCCTTTTTTCGCACAGATTCGTCGGATTGCGCCGAATCCAGGTACTGTTATAGCAAAGAGTCAGACTCAAACCTCCCGACTTTATTGTTAGAAACTATGTAACTTTGTGCTGGTAACTACAAAAAGATCTATTCTTTTCCCGTGATATAAAGTTCTCCTCGTTACAAAACAGGAGACTGTGAATTTCCTACGATCCAAATCTTCCGGAAACGTGGTCAACACGAATGCAGAACGACGAACCAACAGTCAGGAGACAACCATGACCACCATGAAATTCGCCGGCGCTGCCTGGTCCTTTGTGGGCGCCAGTTTGTCGGAATCGGCCGCGATATGGCAGGCGCTGGGAATAGAGGCGATGGACCTGATGGCCGTGCCCGGCGGGCTGCTCGATTCGCGCGAGATCGAACGCGATCCGGAGGGGCAGGCCCGCCGCGTAACCGGGGCCGGTCTCCCGCTCAGCAATCTGCTCTTCGTGTTCGGGGATGGATTCGACGACAGGCCGGTCAATTCTGTCGATGAAAGCGTACGCGCCGCCAACCGGGAAACGTTCACGCGCGTACTCCAGTTCTGCAAAGCCGCAGGTATTCCGTCGGTGCTGGTGCTGCCGGGCGTTGACCAGGAGGGCATCACTCACGAAGAGGCGGTGGCACTGTCCGCGGCCGCGATGAACGATCTCGCCGCGCTGGCAGCCGCCGAGGATGTGCTGTTTCTGTTCGAGCCGCACGTCGAATCTGTGCTGGAAAGCCCCTTTGAAACGTTGGCATTTCTGCAGCAGAATCCCGCGCTCAAAATCGTGCTCGATTACTCCCACTTTATGGCGAAAGGTTATGGTCCGGGGGACGCGGATCCCCTCGGCCCCCATGCCGGCCATGTCCATCTGCGGCATGCTTGCGACGGTAAGCTGCAGGTGCGCTGGGATGACGGGGAGCTCGACCTTCACGCCGTGGTCGAAGTGCTCATGGACGCCGACTACAACGGCTACCTGACGCTGGAGTATGAACACGACCCGTGGATGGACTGTGACCAGGTGGACGTGATGACCGAGACGATCAAGATGCGGGATGAGATGAGGCACCTGCTGGCGACATACCCTTTCACTCAGGAATAACACTGCCCTCTGGACAGGATTCTGAAAATACTTTCCATTCGAAGTAACGCCTTTCTTCACGAACTGAAAATTGCATTGCAGACGTACTGCAGTGGGAGGACCTAAGACATTTCCATGAAAGACTTGGGCGCTGCAGTAAAGCGAAATCTGTCCGCTCATTGGAACGGGGAACTCGAAGTCTGAAGAGGAAGGTCAAAGGAGAGCCATGCCCGATACAGCCCGAATCGCCGTCATTGGAACCGGATGGTGGTCCACGACCGCCCATATTCCCGCGCTGCAGGCCAACCCGAACGCCGACCTCGTCGCCCTGGCCGACATCCGCGCCGATGCGGTGGAGAAAGCGGCCCGGCATTTCGGCGTGGAGCGGACCTATACCGATGTTCACGAGATGCTGGCGCGGGAGCGGCTGGACGGCGTCGTGATCGCGGTCTGGCACGCTGCCCATTACGAGGCCGCGCGCCCCTGCCTTGAGCAGGGCCTGCACACGGTCCTGGAAAACCACGGCGGCAGCCCGCTCCGGCAACAATGGATTGAACGCCTGGAGGAACTTGGCTTGCTGGACTCGCCTGTCGCTGCCGCCGATTGACGATGGCGGGACATGCCATGGGAATGCGAATCCTCGCACAAAAGGAAGGAGCGCTGTGAACAGTCTGGACGGAAAGATTGCCTTTGTGACCGGCGGCGGTTCCGGCATTGGCCGAGCTACGGCCCTTGCCTTCGCTGGCCGCGGGGCCAAGCTGGTCGTCGCTGATGTGGATATTGACGGCGGCCAGGAGACGCTGCGGCTGATCGAACTCTCAGGCGGAGAGGCGGTCTTCGTCTCCTGCGATGTAGGTGAGGCGACCTCGGTGGAGGCGGCTATCGATCGCTGTTTGGAGGTGTTTGGACGTTTGGACTGCGCCTTCAACAATGCCGGCATCCTCGGCGATATGTCCCTAACCGCCGACTGCACGGAAGAGAATTTCGACCGCATTATGCGGGTCAATCTGAAGGGTGTCTGGCTTTCAATGAAGTACGAGATCCCGCAGATGCTGCGGCAGGGCGGGGGCGTCATCGTCAACGCGGCCTCCAATGCAGGCATGACCGGCACGCCCGAGCTCGCCGTATATAGCGCGACCAAGGGCGGCGTCGTGCAGTTGACGCGCTCCGCCGCGCTGGAGTATGCCCGCTCCAACATCCGCATAAACGCTGTTTGTCCCGGCCTGATTTCCACGCCGATGGTTGCACAACAGGCGGTCGACTACCCGGACGCTGTTGCCAATTTTACCGAGTTGGAGCCAATCGGGCGCATGGGAAGGCCGGAGGAGATTGCCGAGGCCGTCGTGTGGCTCTGTTCCGACGCCGCGTCGTTTGTTACTGGGCACCCGATGGCCGTTGATGGCGGCATTCTGGCCTAGGCGCCGAGCATCGGCTTATGGAGGAGGCTTCATTTGTGTTTAGAGAGGCAACGTTGGCGAATAAGGTAACACTGGTTACGGGAGCGGGTTCCGGGATTGGCCGGGCTTCGGCGCTGGCCTTCGCGCAGGCGCGGGCCAAAGTTGTCGCGTGTGACGTGGACAGCAAGGGCGGCCTTGAGACGGTGCGCCTCATCCGTGAAGCCGGCGGCGAAGCGCTCTTTGTACAGGCCGATGTGTCCAAGTCGAGCGAGGTCGAAAAGATGGTTCGCCTGACCGTCGCCGAATACGGTCGGTTGGATGTCGCCCACAACAACGCCGGCGTCGAACCGGCCAATGCATCCATTTTGGACAGCAGCGAGGAGGATTGGGACCGGGTCATCGACATCAATCTCAAGGGCGTGTGGCTGAGTATGAAGCACGAGATCCCGGCAATGCTTGAGCAAGGCGGAGGCTCGATCGTCAATACTTCTTCGACCGTCGGACATCTGGGTCAAAGCAATATGGCTTCCTATGTGGCGAGCAAACACGGCGTGATCGGGCTGACCAGGGCGGTCGCGCTCGAATTTGTCGACGCCGGCATTCGCGTGAACGCCGTATGCCCCGCCGTCGTGGCCACCTCCATGTTCGAACGTTTCACGCGCGGTGACGCTCAGGTGGCATCGACGCTGATCTCCAGCCTGCCGATGAAGCGGCTGATCAAACCGCAAGAGGTCGCCAACTCTGTACTGTGGCTCAGTTCGGACAAGGCAGCCTATCTGAACGGCCATGCCCTCGTGCTCGATGGCGGCCTCAGCATCCAATAGGAGGAACACGGAGAAGTGGCGCGCCGCTCTTCCCCCCAACTCATGATCAATATCAAGCGAATGGGCCATGTCGCCATCACCGTCCCCAATGTCGGGGAGACTGTCGACTTCTACGAACAAATTGTTGGCCTGGAAGTCTCCGAGCGCGACGGCGGCGCGGTCTTCCTGCGTTGCAATGCTGAACATCACTGCCTGGCCATCTATCCGGGCGAGGAGAGAAAGCTGCACCATCTGGGCTTGGAAGTCACGGACGGCGATGCGCTGGAAGCCGCCCGGAACGCCCTGGCGCAGCGCGGCTTCCATCCGCACGAGAGGGCGTACGCTGAGCCGGGCCACGGCGAAGCCCTTTGCTATTTGGACGTCGACGGGAACCGGATCGAGCTTTATGAAGGCATGAGGAGCCTCGATCAGCCCCTCCAGCCGCGTGAAATCCGCCCGCTCAGGTTCGGCCATATCACGCTGCAAAGCATCGAACTCAAGCGCGCGGCGGCTTTCTATACCGACGCGCTTGGCTTTCGCGTGTCGGATACTGCCGAAGAGGCCGTGATATGGCTGCGCTGCAACCAGGATCATCACGGGATCGCGCTCCTTAATGCCGGGCACGCCAAGGTGAACCACTATGCCTACGACCTGGCCGACTGGAACGATGTAAAGCGCATGTGCGATCATCTCTGGCGCAACGACGTGCCCATCATCTACGGGCCAAGCCGGCACGGTCCCGGCCATAATATCTTCATCTATGTGCCCGATCCCGCCGGCAATGTCATCGAACTGACGACGGAACTGGACCAAATCTGGGACGAGGAGAGATACGTGCCGCTGGACTGGCCGAACGAGCCGCGCACGGTGGATGTATGGCGCGGTCTGCCCGCTCCCCCCAATCTCCTGGCCGGGGACGGGCGTGATTTCGATGACTGGACAGCGGGCTCGCCCATAATCGGCGCAGGCTGGCATGTCTTGCAGGCGGGCGATTTCACGGCCCTGGATCCGGCGGCAACGCTCACCACTCCGACCCGTGAGCGGCCCGAATTCAAAATTGATATCCCGCGTTTTACGATCGCATTCGACAATCCTCTTGACCATGTCAAGGCGATTGTCACCGCCGACCGACGTTTTGCCACTGGCAACGGTCTTTCTGTGGCGGTGGACATGGCCGTCGATGTGCATGGAACGGAGGGCAATCCCTTCGCGGCCGACCCGGATGACCCCCGTTTGGGGTGCGCCGCCATCGCCCTGATCGACGATTCGACCGGTATGGTCATCAACTTCGAAATTTCCAATCGCCGCGTCATGGCGCTGCGCGAGCTGTTCGTCGTTACGGCGCCAGGCGGCGTCGGCTCCGTCCTGCCGATGGCGGATCCGGCGCTGACCGACTTGGAAATCGAGCCGGGATCCTGGCATCGCTACGAGATCCGCTACGATCCCGGCGAGGACAGCGTGCTGACGCCCGGCCCTGATCGCGCCGAGTGGTACGTGGACGGGGAGCTAGTCCATCAGATAGAGTGGGTAGCGACGGTCGACCCGCCGGCAGCGCCGGTGATCAAGCCGATTCGCTTTTCGGTGAATATGGCGATCTTCACACTGCTGGACGATCTTCCGGATGGTCGCGGCGGCATCTTGCCTGGTCTGGACCCGGAGTACAGGCAAACGATTTTTGGCCAGGGCGTCACTGGCCGCTGGCGTAATCTACAGGTGAGCCAAGCCGGCGAACAACAGCATCTTCGCACCTGAAGGCCGCCGAAAAGGGAGAGCAGCCCCGTATCTCATCCGACCGTTCGTTGTCGTCGAACCATGCCAGGAGGGCGTTCTGATGTCTACCAGGATCGCGTTGGGCAACGCATCGTATGGCTTTCGCGAGTACACCGTACCCGAGTTCTTCGCGGCCTCGCGTGAAATCGGACTGACGTTGGTCGAAATCGACTGCGGCTGGCTTGAAGAGGAGTCCCGCAACAAGATCGCAGTCGATGCCACCCCCCAAGAGTTGGACGCTGTGCGGCGCATGGCGGCGAATGCCGGGGTCAAAATCGCCGCTCTCGGCGGCGGGGCGGTGGTCGGGCTGTACGGGGATGTGGCCGAAGATCGCTGCGACGAACTGACTAAGGTGATCGACCATGCTGACGCGCTCGACGCGCGTGTGGTGCGGGTCTTCACCGAGCATGACTTTACACACTCCAAACACTATGTGCTGCCGGCAGAGCGGGTGACGGACGCCCTGTACGAGACGCTCAGCGCGGCCTTCAACCGGCTCGGCAGCTACGCTCAGGCGAAAAATGTGTCATTGGCGATTGAGAATCACGGAGGCACATCGGCCACGGGCGCGCGGCTCAAACGGCTGCTGGATATGGTTCCTTACAAATCGGTGGGCGTTACTTACGATCCGGCAAACTATGCCTATGGTGGTGAAGATCCCTACGAAGCCCTGCTCGCAATCCAGGACAGGGTGGTCTATACGCACTGGAAAGATGTTGCCCGTCTGGCCTCCGGTGTGGAGTATCGCGCATTTGGAGAGGGCGACATCGACTGGCCGCCGATCATCCGCACGCTGCTCGATTCGTTCGACGGCGTCTGGGCGGTCGAGTACGAGCGTAAAGTTGACAGCACGTTGGAGACGTTGAAGGTCGGTTCACGACAAAGCCGGGACAATCTCCTTGCCGCCATCGAGCAAATTCAAACCGCCTGACCGCTCTCGCCGCCATTCCCTCGATTCCACGCCTGTTTACGACAGCATACGTTCCACCGGCTGCAACAGGCCGTTCTGGAATCCGCCGTCAATGACAAGCGAGCGGCCCGCAATCGCGGCCGCGTCATCGGATGCCAGAAACACAGCATCGGCCGCCACCTCCTCCGGCTGCACAAAGCGATTGAGGGGAGTCGTCTTCTCCCGCTCAGCGCGCATCTCCGCCGTGGGATAAGAAGTAGTTGGTCATCCCTGTCTCGGTCGTGCCCGGGTGGATCGCGTTTACCCGTATGCCGTGCGGAGAGGCCCTTCGTCGCGATTAGAGACGCTTGGTAAGCGGGTGACGGCGATCTCTCAAAGGCAAAGTCGCCCTCGTGCCCGTGAAATGGGACTCGTAGACCGCCGCGACGCATTCCAGCGAAGTCAGCGCGGTCGCGCCGCCAAGCTGTGGCTGGCGATTCTCCCTGATCGAGTTGACCATATCGCGTACGCTCCAGATCGATTGGCGTCTTTCCCAGAGATTGTCCCCGATGCGAAAGCGCTCAGGGTCTATCGGCGCCCGTTCCCACTGCGGCGTATTGGTAGGGAAGGAGACATGGAAGGGGCAGTGCCACAGCTCGTGAATATAGTAAAGGTTTAAGTAAAGGATTCAGCAAAGTTGTGTGCGTAACGAATTCATTTGGTGTTCGCTAAGTATCCAGACGCCTGGGAGCCAGCGACGACAAAGTAGTCGCCTTGCCTGCTTATGCGGGCCTATCGCCTGAATGTCGGCTAAAATGCGTACTTCTTCACACAAATCAGTCGAATCTCATCAGATCCAAGCACCTCTATAATAAAAACAGGGAGCAGACTGATATTTTGCACTTCACATTTTGAAAAATATCTTGCACAATCCTCAGCACAATTCGCTTCTCTTTGTCTAAACCTTTACTTATCCTTGGTAGATTTTGGCCAGTAAGTAAAGGTTTTAGACAAGGATTAAGTAAAGGATTCAGCGAATAGGTGCATTCAACCGACTCGCTTCCTGCTTACAAGATGAATTGGAGACAACCATGACCACCATTAAATTCGCCGGCGCTGCCTGGTCCTTCGTGGGCGCCAGTTTGTCGGAATCGGCCGCGATATGGCAGGCGCTGGGAGTAGAGGCGATGGACCTGATGGCCGTGCCCGGCGGGCTGCTCGATTCGCGCGAGATCGAACGCGATCCGGAGGGGCAGGCCCGCCGCGTAACCGGGGCCGGTCTCCCGCTCAGCAATCTGCTCTTCGTGTTCGGGGATGGATTCGACGACAGGCCGGTCAATTCTGTCGATGAAAGCGTACGCGCCGCCAACCGGGAAACGTTCACGCGCGTACTCCAGTTCTGCAAAGCCGCAGGTATTCCGTCGGTGCTGGTGCTGCCGGGCGTTGACCAGGAGGGCATCACTCACGAAGAGGCGGTGGCACTGTCCGCGGCCGCGATGAACGATCTCGCCGCGCTGGCAGCCGCCGAGGATGTGCTGTTTCTGTTCGAGCCGCACGTCGAATCTGTGCTGGAAAGCCCCTTTGAAACGTTGGCATTTCTGCAGCAGAATCCCGCGCTCAAAATCGTGCTCGATTACTCCCACTTTATGGCGAAAGGTTATGGTCCGGGGGACGCGGATCCCCTCGGCCCCCATGCCGGCCATGTCCATCTGCGGCATGCTTGCGACGGTAAGCTGCAGGTGCGCTGGGATGACGGGGAGCTCGACCTTCACGCCGTGGTCGAAGTGCTCATGGACGCCGACTACAACGGCTACCTGACGCTGGAGTATGAACACGATCCGTGGATGGACTGTGACCAGGTGGACGTGATGACCGAGACGATCAAGATGCGAGATGAGATGAGGCACCTGCTGGCGACATACCCGTTCACTCAAGAATAACACTGCCCTCTGGACAGGATGCAGAAAGTGCTCTCCGTTCGAAGCGGCACCCTTCTTCACGAACTGAGAATTGCCTTGCAGACGCACTGCAGCGCGAGGGACTAAGACATTTCCATGAGAGAGCTGTTCGCTGCTTCAAAGCGAAATCTGTCCGCTCATCAGAACGGGGAACTCGAAGTCTGAAGAGGAAGGTCAAAGGAGAGCCATGCCCGACAAAGCCCGAATCGCCGTAATCGGAACCGGATGGTGGTCCACGACCGCCCATATTCCCGCGCTGCAGGCCAACCCGAACGCCGACCTCGTCGCCCTGGCCGACATCCGCGCCGATGCGGTGGAGAAAGCGGCCCGGCATTTCGGCGTGGAGCGGACCTATACCGATGTTCACGAGATGCTGGCGCGGGAGCGGCTGGACGGCGTCGTGATCGCGGTCTGGCACGCTGCCCATTACGAGGCCGCGCGGCCCTGCCTTGAGCAGGGTCTGCACGCGGTCCTGGAAAAGCCGATGACGCTGTTCGCAACGCACGCACGCCATCTGACCGAACTCAGTCGCGAGCGCGGATGCCAGCTGATCATCGGCTACCCGTGGAACTACAACCCCCATGTGTTGCGGGTGAAAGAGGTGCTCGGCTCGGGGCGGCTGGGCGCGATACGCTTTGTCAACAACATGTTCGCTTCCAGCGTCATTTCACTGTACCGGGGCGATGACAGCGTCCACGACGACCTGTACCAGTACCCGGTTACCGGCCCCGGCGATGTTTACAGCGATCCTGTGCGCTCGGGCGGCGGCCAGGGCCATCTGCAGGCGACGCATTCGATAGGGCTGATGCTGCATATGACCGGGCTGAGGCCGGTCAGCGTGCTGGCGTTGATGGACAACCTGGATACAAGGGTGGATGTCGTCGACGCGATGATCGTGCAGATGGACAACGGCGCGCTGGCTAATGTCGGCAGCTCGGGCACGCTGCATGCTGGCGGCCCGGAGCAGGAGATGGTTGTGCAAATCTACTGTGACCAGGGGTGGATCAACGCCGACATTATTAGACGCAATTGTACAATCTACTATGCAGACGGGTCTGTGGAGGCGTTGCCGGCGATCACGGATGAGGAGAGCTATCCCCAGTCGGCGCCGGCGGACAACCTTGTCGATGTCATCGTCGGCGGCGCGCCCAACCACTCGCCGCCGGAAGTCGGCTGGCACACGGTCGAGCTTCTGGACGCGGCCTATCGTTCGGCGTCTGACGAAGGGCGCCGGGTGCCGGTCAGTTCGCTGTATTGACCTCGTTCCTAGTCCTCAGAGTCTGCACCCGACGCAGGCGCATGGTGTTACTGAAAACTGCCCTATGGAGCCTCATTCGTGAAAATCTTCATGGTAACCGACATGGAAGGCGTGGCCGGGGTCGTCTCCTTCGCGGACCAGTCCTTTCCCGACGGCCGCTACTACGATGCCGGCAAGAAGCTGGTGACCGGTGAGGTCAACGCCGCGGTGGACGGGCTGTTGGATGCCGGGGTGGAGGAGGTGCTCGTCTGGGACGGGCACGGCGCCGGTGGCATCGACTTTGACACGCTGCATCCGGCCGCGCTGCTGCTGCATGGCCGGCCTTCGCCGCCCTGGAGCCGGTTACGGGAGGTGATCGGTCGCTACGACGCCTTTGTCATCATCGGCCAGCACGCCATGGCCGGTGTCGTAACCAGCAACCAGAACCACACGCAGAACAGCCGCACGGTGGACGCCTACCGGCTCAACGGCAAGCCGATCGGCGAGATCGGACAGCTTGCTCTGTTCATGGGCGGGCTGGGGCTGCCGTTGCTCTTTCTGAGCGGTGAACGGGACGCCTGCCGCGAGGCGGAGGAGCTGGTGCCAGAGATCACCACGGCGGCGGTGAAGGAGGGGCTGGGGCGGGGCTCGGCCATCTCACTCTCTGCGCAGGCGGCGCGGCAGCGCATCCGCGAGGGCATCGCGGCGGCCGTGACCAGACATCGCCAGAATCCGATCGCGCCGCTGGTCTGGCCCGGCCCCTATGAACTGGAAAAGCGCTTCTTCCATACCGACACGGCCGACGCGGAGATGAACAAAGCGGGCTCCGAACGGGTGGACGCGCAGAGCGTGCGGTTCCGCAGCGACAACATCCTCGATATCGTTTATCGGTAGACGGCGGTGGTCAGCGACTTCACTTGCCGCTGCCTCAGTAGAGGCCTGAGCCCATGTCGGGCGGCAGGGTCAACTGGCCGTCTGTGACCTGGAAATAGGCGGGGTGAGCAGCCTGTTCTTGCGGCCGTGACAGGGGCATGAACTGGCGGTAGTTGCCTTCGAAACAGTCGACGTCGAGGCGCAGGTGGGCGCAGAAGTTGACGCTGTGAACGAGCGCCAGGCCGGGGTTGGTGAGGTCCTGCAGTGTGAGATAGAGGCCGTGATGGCGGCCCCAGCAGTAAGCCAGCAGCGAGTGGGTATGGCCCTTGCAGGTCTTCACGGCCAGCCCGGACCAGCCAAGGCGGTGGATCCAGTCGAGATTGTCGATGTCGTCGAGGCTTTCGTCCACGACCACCGGCACGCGCGCGGCCACATCGTGGAGCGTGTCGGTATAGGCTTCCAGGTCGCGGGGGGTGGGCTGCTCGATGTAGTCCAGCGCCGCTAGCACCTGCGGCTTCATCACGGCCACCCGGTCCAGCACATCGAGCATCATATCGGCCTTCTGATAGGCTTCATTGGGGTCCACCGACAGGCGCGGTCCGCCCGCTACACCTGCGGCATCCATCGCCAGGGAGGCGGCGGTATACACTTCGATCATACGCGCGGCATCCTCGACCGGCGACTGGCCGCGCAGCTTGAGCTTGAAATAGCGCAGGCGGTCGCGCCCGATCCAGGTGGTGAGGTCGGTGGGAAGGTCTGCCGGCGCAGCCTGTTGCGGATCCACCTCTGCCGACGTGAGAGCATCGTTGAAGCCGACGACATGTTGCACGGAGAGCGTGCGCCGCCTCGGGCCCAGGTAGTCCGCCGGGTAGCGGCCGGTGAAGTCGGCGCCGAGACCGGCGCTGAGGTCTTCGTTCAGATGATCCGCCGTGTAGGCGGCGTAGAGCGGCGCCGGCAGGGTCGCTCCCCAGGCATCGTGGATGGCGGCGTCGAAGGGGGACATGCAGTTGAGCACGGCCAGCCGCGGCATCGGCGTGCTCTGCAGGAGAGGCTCTTCCTCTGCCAGCTGCACGGCCAGTTCGACCGCGGCCTGTTCCAACCTGATCCCCTTCTGGATGGGATCTTCGTAGGGGTCATCCTCCAGCCAGGCGGCGATGGCTCTGCACAGCCGGCGCATGAGGCGGTCCTTCTCCTCGTGGTCCAGGTCCGGCGCGGGGAAGGCCCACACGTCCGAGAGCAGGATCGCGCCGGTGCCTTGTACGGCGCCGCCCCCGCGGGTGCGCGCCCGCACTGTGACCGCGGCATAGGTGATCGCCTCGATCACGCCCTTGCTGAGATGCAAAGGGACGCTCAAGCGCTCGTCGTCGAAGGTGACCTCCACCGTCTCCACGCGGATATCGGTCGCTTTCATGGCAGTGGCTTTCATTGGCAGTTGTTGGTCGTGGATTCGTAGTTGGCGCGTTCAGGCGGTTCAGGCGACAATCGGAGAGGTTACGAAGATGTTCGGACGCGAAATCCGGTTCAGAAACTGAAAGTTCGCCATGCCCAAAGACCGTTCTTACGTTCGCGCCAGCGACATCGGCGCCTGGAGCTTCTGCAATCGCGCCTGGTGGCTGGCCAGGGTGCAAAAGGCGCCGCACGAACGGCCGCAGCAACTGGAATGGGGCGATCAGTCCCACGCCGACCACGGGCGGCTCACGTGGCGGGCGCAATGGCTGCGCAAGAGCGGGATTGCGCTCCTGGCCGGCGGTCTGATCCTGCTCGGATTTCTGCTGCTGGCGCAACTTCTTCTATGACGATCCGCTGCAAATGCGATGCCTGCGCTGCCAAGGGTGATTTGCGGCGAGCAGGCATTTTTGTGACGGTTGACAGCGGCCGCCGGTCTCGTTGACGTGCTCAGAACAGATTGAGCCACCCCTCGCCGAACGCGCTGGCGAAGACGAGACTGACAATACTCATCAGCTTAATCAGAATATTGAGGGACGGGCCGCTGGTGTCCTTGAACGGGTCGCCAACGGTATCACCGACGACCGCGGCTTTATGCGCTTCGGAGCCTTTGCCGCCCATGACGCCGGTCTCGATCCACTTCTTGGCGTTGTCCCAGGCGCCGCCGGAGTTGGCCATCATCACCGCCAGCATGAAGCCGGAGGCGATGGCGCCGATCAGCATGCCGGCCAGGGCTTGCGCGCCCAGCACAAAGCCGACCAGCAATGGTACCACCACCGCCAGCGCACCCGGAATGACCATCTCGCGCAGCGCGCTCTGGGTGCTGATGGCGACGCAGGCCCTGTAGTCGGGCTTGGTTGTGCGTTCCATGATGCCGGGGATCTCGGCGAACTGGCGGCGCACCTCCAGCACGATCTCGTAAGCAGCTTTGCCGACCGCGGTCATGGTCAGAGCGGCGAAGAGATAAGGCAGCATGGCGCCGACGAGCATGCCGGGAATCATGGTCGCGTCCAACAGATTGAGCGTATCGAGGTCGGCGGCCTGCACATAGGCGGCCATGAGTGCCAGCGCGGTCAGCACCGCGGAGCCGATGGCGAAGCCTTTGCCGGTGGCCGCGGTCGTGTTGCCGAGGCTGTCGAGCGCGTCGGTGCGGTCGCGCACCTCGTCGGGCAGGTCGCTCATCTCGGCGATACCGCCGGCGTTGTCGGCGACGGGGCCGTAGGCGTCGGTCGCCAGGGTGATGCCCAGCGTGCTGAGCATGCCGACACCGGCCAGGGCGACGGCGAAGAGGCCGTTGTCTCCCCCCAGCCACAGCGCCAGCATGATGGCCACGGCGACGATCAGGACGGGAGGCAACGTGCTGTTCATGCCGACGGCCAGCCCCTCGATGATCAACGTTGCCGAACCGGTCTCGGCCTTCTGCGCGATGCCCTGGGTGGGCTTTTCGGTGTAGCTCGTAAAGTATTCGGTGAACCAGCCGATGCCGTTGCCGGCGACCAGCCCGACCAGAATGACGGCGAGGAAGTTCCAGCCAACGCCGGTGTAGACGACCACGCCGGCGGCCAGGATCAGGACGATCACGGAGGCGCTGTAGATGGCCCGGCGCAGCACGCCCAGCAGATCCTCCTGGGACGCGCCCTCCTGCGCGCGCACGAGAAAGGTGCCGATCAGGGCGGCGATCACACCCACGCCGGCGACGAGGAAGGGCAGCACGATGCCGGCGCCGTCTGCCACCACCGCGCCCAGCGTGGCCGCGGCGATGATGGAGCCGCTGTAGCTCTCGAATAGGTCTGCCCCCATGCCGGCCACGTCGCCGACGTTGTCGCCCACGTTGTCGGCGATGACGGCGGGATTGCGCGGGTCGTCTTCGGGGATGCCCTGCTCGACCTTGCCCACGAGGTCAGCGCCGACGTCGGCGGCCTTGGTATAGATGCCGCCGCCGACACGGGCGAAGAGCGCGATCGAGCTGGCGCCGAAGCCGAAGCCGGTGATGTAGAGAATGTTGCCATTGAAAAGAAAGTAGAGGATCGTCATGCCGAGCAGGCTGAAGCTGACGACGGCCATGCCCATGATCGAGCCGCTGCTGAAGGCGACGCGCAGGCCGTCGTCCAGGCTCTTGCTGGCCGCGGCCGCGGTGCGCACGTTGGCGCGCACGGCGATGAACATGCCCAGGTAGCCGGCCGCGCCCGATGCGATCGCGCCGAGGATGAAGCTGAGCGCGGTCTGCCATGCCAGGAAGACGGCGATGATGACCGCGACGACGACGACAAATCCACCCAGGAAGGTATACTCCCGGTTGAGAAATGCAGCCGCGCCCTCCTGAATGGCGGCGGCGATCTCCTGCATGACCTGGTTGCCGTTGTCCATGGCAAGGACGCGGCGCGCCTGAAAGACCAGGTAGATCAGGCCCAGAACAGCGATGACCAGAGCAAAGGTGATCGCCGGCGTCCCGAGCGTATCGATCCCTGCGCTCATGTAGCGAAGCGGTAGCGCAAACAACATCGAGAGTCCCTCCAGGTAGTAGCGAATAGCCAGCAGCCCGCGGCGCTTGCTATGAAAGAGTGGAACTAAACAATGATACCGCCTTTCGGCCAGTGGAAGAAAAGATGCGCTACCGCTTCGCTATTTTAGCGCGAGACGGCGAAGTAGGCTATTGTACCTATAATCTGCTCGCCACCTTGACTCTCACCGCAGTCCTTCATTCAATCACACACATTACAGTTCAGACAAAAGGAAATCCATGACTGAACAGACGGTCTCCGAACTTCTGGATCTGAGCGGCAAAGTCGCGATCGTAACCGGCGCGGCCGGCTTGCTGGGGACGGCGATGAGCCGCGGGCTGGCAGAAGCGGGCGCGACCGTGGCGGTGACCAGCCGCGATGGGGCGCGGGCGGCAGAATTTGCCGAATCATTGCCCGGCAGCGGCCATGCCGGCTTCGGCCTGGCGCAGGATGACAGCGATGCCATTCCCGCTTTTGTGGAAGCGGTCGTGCAGCGCCTGGGCAAGGTGGACGTCCTCGTGAACAACGCCTACGGAGGCGGCGCGCCCAGCATCGACACGGCCAGCGCCGAGGATTTCAACCAGGCCTATCACACCGGGGTGACCGCCTATTTCCTGCTGGCGCGCGAGGTTGTGCGCCATCTGCGCAGCCGCGGCGCGCCCGGCTCGATCATCAACATCGCCAGCATGTACGGGGTCGTCGCCAGCTACCCGGAGGCGTATACAGGTTTCGGCGTCAACAGCCCGCCCAACTATCATGGCCTGAAGGGCGGCCTGATCCACCTGACCCACCATCTGGCGGTCTACTGGGCGCAGGACGGGGTGCGAGTGAACGCGATCAGCCCGGGACCGTTCCCGTCGCCCAAGGTACGGGAAGGGGAGCCGGAGTTCGTTGCCAGGCTGGCCGAGAAAGTGCCGATGAAACGGATGGGCGAGCCGGAAGAGTTGAAAGGGCTGGTGGTCCTGCTGGCGAGTGACGGCAGCAGTTACATCACGGGACAGAATATTCTGGTCGACGGTGGCTGGACTGCGTGGTAGAAGGGCAGTAGTCAGTGATCAGTGGTTAGTGACCTGAACTGGCCGTTTGTCGGAGAAAAATGACAAGAAAAGGAGTATGAGGATATCTGATGACTGAAATCGGACGGGCGAAAGAGCTGCTGGATACGCCGACGCTGTGGGTGGATCTGGACATCCTGGAGCGCAACATTGCGTTGCTGATGGACAATTTCAACGACGCCGGCGTGAACTGGCGGCCGCACACGAAGGGGATCAAGATACCGGCGATCGCGCATAAGATGATCGACGCCGGCGCGCTCGGCGTCACCTGCGCGAAGCCGGGCGAGGCCGAAGTGATGGTGGCCGCCGGCGTGCGCGACATTCTGATCGCCAATCAGGTGGTGGGCGCGCAGAAATACGCCCGCATCGCCGCGCTGCAACGCCACGCGAGTGTGAAGATCGCGGTGGACAACACCGCAACGCTGGAGGATCTCGGCGCGGCTGCCCAGGCCATTGGCGTCGAAATTCCGGTCGTCGTCGAGCTCAATGTGGGCATGAACCGGGCCGGCGTCGAGCCCGGCTCCGCGGCTGTGGCGCTGGCCGGCGCGGTCCACGAGCAGGACGGGCTGCGCCTCGCCGGGATGATGGCCTGGGAGGGCCATACACTGGACATCCAGGATGACGATGCGCGCGCTAGTGCGATCCAGCAGTGCATCGGTCAACTGGCAGCCTCGGTGCAGGCCGGCCGCGACGCGGGGCTGCCGGTCGAGATCGTCAGCTGCGGCGGCAGCGGCACGATGGATGTCACAATGCACCAGCCGGAGGTGACCGAGATCCAGGCCGGCGGCGCTATCTTCGGCGATGCCACCTACCAGATGTGGGGCGTGCCGACCGACCCGGCGCTGTTCGGCCAAGCCGTGGTCACCAGCCGCCCCGCGCCCGACCGCATCATCACCGACGCCGGCTTCAAGACGCTGCCCGGCATGGAACGGCAGCCGAAAGCCGTCAACCTGGACAACGTCGTCAACATCTCCGCCTCGGCCGAGCACGGCGTGATCACGCTCTCCGAGCCGAACACGAGCGTGCAGGTGGGCGACGTGCTCGACTTCATCGTCGGCTACGGCGACGCGACCGTCTTCCTGCACGATGCGATGTACGGCGTGCGCGACGGCATCGTCGAGACGGTGTGGCAGGTGAGCGGGCGGGGCAAGCTGCGATAGCAGAGCGACATGAAATGCAGTATCGAAGGCTGCCCAGGTGAATATGAGGCGAGAACAATTATGCATACTGTCCGACACGATGGCCAGGTTATTGTCATTGATCATGTTCCGGCTGACGTCTGTTCCGTGTGCGGTGACGCGCTGCTGGAACCCGACACAGTTCGCAGAATTGAGCGCCTGCTTGATGAGAAACGCAGGCCGGCAATGACAGTGCCGCTCTACGAATTTGCCTGAAGTGCAACAATGAGATCAGCAGACGAGATTCTCACGATTCTGGACCGCACGAAACCTGAGCTTGAACGGCGCTTCGGCGTGCGTCGAATCGGTCTTTACGGATCGTATGCTTGCGGCACGCAGACGGAGAACAGCGACATTGACCTGCTCGTGGAACTACAGGAGCCGAAATTCGACGCCTTGGCTGGGCTCTACATCTATATGGAGCAGGTCCTGGGGCGCGAGGTGGATATCCGTCGCCTCAGCAAGAAAATCGACACGCCTTTTATGCGTCGAATCGAACGAGAAGCATTGTTTGTATGAATGACGCCGTCCGTGACGGCTGGAGGGCCCACCGCCGGAAGACCGGGCAATAGAGAGGACAGCCATGAACATCGACGTTGTCGAACTTGCCAGTGAACTGATCGCAATGCCCTCGGAAACGCCGACGAGCAACCGGGCGATCTCCGATTTTCTGCGCGGGGTGCTGGAGGAGGGCGGCTTCGATGTCGAGGAGGTCACCTATATCGACCCGGCCGGTGAGGAGAAGGTCAGCCTGGTAGGGAAGAAAGGCGCCGGGGCCGGCGGGCTGGGCCTGTTCAGCCACTCGGACACGGTACCGGGCGACGTCGGCTGGGAACCGTTCACACCGGCGCTGGAAAATGGGCGCCTGGTGGGCCGCGGCTCGGCCGACATGAAGGGTCCCCTGGCCGCGTCGATCGCCGCGGCCTGCCGCTTCAGCGAAGATGACCTGAAGCAGCCGCTCTTTCTCACCGTCACCGCGGACGAGGAGGGGGGACACATCGGCGCGCACGATATCGTTATCCGTTCGCAGACGTTGACGAGCGGATGGCCCCAATACTGCATCGTCTGTGAACCGACGGAGCTGCAGCCGGTCTACGCGCACAAGGGCGGCGCCGGCATCACGGTCACGGCGCGGGGGGTCGCCGCCCATACCAGCACGGACAGGGGCGAGTCGGCCAACTTCAAGGTCGCCCCCTTTCTCGCCGAAATGGCCGAGCTTGTACCGGTTTTCCGCAGCGAGAAACGCTTCCAGAACCCGCTCTTCGACCCGCCCACGAACGGTTTCAACATGGTGATCAGCGACGGCGACACGGCCCTCAACGTGAGCGCGGCGCGGACTGTAGTCCGCCTGGGCATTCGCGCGATGCCGGACGCCTGCTTTGAGGAGGCAGTGCAGATGGTTGTGGGGCGGGCGGAAGCGCACGGGCTGGAGGTGGAGCATTGGAGCATCGGCCCCTTCTTCGCCTCTGCAGACGGCCCGCTGGCGCAGGCGGCCTGTCGCGCGACCGGCGCGGCGAAGGCGGTCACCGTGCCCTACGGCACCGAGGCCGAGTGCTATCAGGAGTATGCGGACGCGCTGGTGCTCGGGCCCGGCAACATCGCGCAGGCCCATACGGTCGGCGAGTGGATCGCGGTCGATCAGTTGCGGGAGGCGGTGGAGGTGTACACGCGGTTGATCGAGGACCTCTGCGGGTAGCGATCAACAGGCGAGCAGCCGGCCACCCTGACTACGGTGACCGTCCGGACCTTCACGAAAGAGGACCAAATGGGAAAGGGCAATGGTATGGAGATCGACGTTGTCGAACTTACCAGTGAACTGATCGCAATGCCCTCGGAGACGCAGACGAGCAACCGGGCGATCTCCGATTTCCTGCGCGGGGTGCTGGAGGCGGGCGGCTTCGACGTCGAAGAGCTGTCTTACATCGACCAGTTCGACGTGGAGAAGGTCAGCCTGGTCGCGAAGAAGGGCACAGGAGCTGGCGGGCTGGGCCTGTTCAGCCATTCGGACACGGTGCCGGGCGATGCCGGCTGGGAGCCGTTCACGCCGGCGCTGGAAGACGGACGCCTGGTGGGTCGCGGCTCGGCCGACATGAAGGGGCCTTTGGCGGCATCGATTGCCGCAGGCTGCCGCTTCGATGCCGCTGACCTGGAGCGGCCGCTGGTGATCGCCGTCACCGCCGACGAAGAGCGTGGCCACACGGGCGCTCATGATATCGTCGTCCGCTCGCAGACGTTGACGAGCGGCTGGCCGCAATACTGTATCGTCTGCGAGCCGTCGCAGCTGCAGCCGGTCTATGCGCACAAAGGGGGCGGCAGCATCATCGTCACCGCGCACGGGGTGGCCGCGCACACCAGCACCGACAAGGGCGTTTCGGCCAACTTCAAGATCGCCCCGTTCCTGGCGGAGATGGCGGAACTGGCGCAGACCTTCCGCACGGATAAACGCTTCCAGAATCCGCTCTTCGACCCGCCCACCAACGGCTTCAACCTGGTGATCAACGACGGCGGCACGGCATCCAATGTGACCGCCGCGCGAACGGTCGCCACCCTCAAACTGCGCGCCATGCCCGACGCCTGCTTTGAAGAGGCGATGCAGATGGTCGTGGAGAGGGCGGAAGCACACGGCCTGGACGTGTCCCACAGCGGCGGCGGCGCGTTTTTTGCCGCCGCGGACGGCCCGCTGGCGCATGCGGCCTGCCGCGCCACCGGCGCGCCGCGTGCGGTCACCGTTCCCTACGGCACCGAGGCCACGTGCTATCAGAACTACATGGACGCGCTGGTGCTCGGCCCCGGCAACATCGACCAGGCCCACACCGTCGGCGAGTGGATTGCGGTGGAGCAGTTGCATGAGGCGGTGGAGGTGTATACGCGGCTGATCGGGGATTTGTGTGGGTAATGGGTGGCTAATCCACGCGTCTGTCCGTGTTCCTTCCGCGTTGCACCGGAACTTCCGAGAGAGCGACCGGGCCGATGAGACTTGTGGAACTGCCGCCTCATTCTTCTATTACTTCTCTCTTCCTCTCGGAGGGCAAAGACCGTCTACTGCTCGCCGGCGTCTATCTGAAGAGTCAGAAGAAATTCCAGTAACTCCGCCTGCTGCGCCCTCTCCAGGTTGGCAAACGCCTTCCTTTGCTCCAGCGCTTCGCCGCCGTGCGCCAGGATGGCCTCGGAGATTAGAGTGGCCCGTCCATGGTGCAGGTAGGGTGGCTCCGAAGCGAAGCCCCACAGCTTTCTCGTCAGCCAGAACCGTGTAGGGATCCCGCCCTGCACATTTACTTCCGTGTCGAGAAACTCACCCATATCGTGTCTCTTCAGGTCGGTAAAGACAGGGATGAGGAAATTTCCTTCTTCGTCCCGTTTCACGTTCTGTATGTAGGGCGACAGGTCGACCTGGTAGGTAGCATTGACATCCTCGGGCCGCAGGTTGTTTTGCGGATTGTACGGGCCCGGTTCGACGAATTCAAGGCTGGCGAGCGGCATCTCCGGAATGTGGCACTCGGAACAGCCGATCCGGTCGAAGATGATGCGTCCGCGCGCAGCGGCCTCTCTTTCGGCCTGCGTGTCTGGCGCCACCTGTATTGGTGCGCGCAGGGTTGCCTGGAACAGGGTCAGCGCGGTGATATCACCCACGGTCAACTCATTTACGCGGCCGTCGGCGTCGAGGTCGTTGTCCTCGCCGAACATTTCGGTCGACAGCATTCCGTGGTGATGATTCATTGCGTTGTTGGAAAACTCGCGCAGAGACACGGCCGCGCCTTTCTGATGAAAGGGACGGATGATCAGGTCGGCATCCACGCCTTCGACGCGGGAGGTGTCGACTGTGCCGTCAGGATAGCTTGTGAACGTGCCGAAGTGGACCCCCTTGGTCACCAGTTCGACGGCGGCCTCCCGGCCTGTGCTGATGGCATGGCTGAGCGCCGTCGCGCGCAGAGCATGCAGATCGGTCGTCATCTCACGGGCCAGCAGCTCGATGAAGCCGGCACCGTAAATGCTGACTGTGTTGCGTTCGTTACCCACAGTCTTGAGGGTCTGGTTCGGCCCGTTCTCTACCGGGTCGCCATCGAAGTTGACGAAGGGATTCCGTTGTCCCATTACGAACACATTGGCCACGTTATCACCGCCGCCGCCTATGGCGGGGAGATTGTGGCAGCCCAAACATGAATTTGCGTCAGGCGATGAGATGCGATTGAAGTTGTCCGGTATCATCCGCCTCTTGCGCGGCTTACCTGTACCTGTCAGTTCAGGACGGCCTGCGCCGTCAAGTGTGTTGAAACTGGCGGTGAAGACGGCGCGTCCGTGCCTGAGCAGCTCTTCGAGAGTGAACCGGCCCGCTTCGATCTCTTCCTGGCTGATATGCTGCTTCAGAGCCGGTTCTTCGCCGATTACTGGCGGGGAGGAGCCTGAAGATAGGGTAAGAGATTGTCCCTTCGCGAAAGAGGAGAGATTCAAGACGGCGGCGCCGGCGACGAAAAGTAGCAGTCCGGGCATGAAGGCTCTTATTTTCGCAGGATTCTCCTTCATGGCACCGCGTCAATAGTATGATTCTTCCTCTATAGAATAACCTGCGCGGGCGCGCCTTGACCCGCCGCGATCTACCGGTTTCGGCACATCACCCTCCCGGATCAGGAAGACCTGCGCCGGACAGTTGTAAGAGGAAGTGGAGGTGTACGCGCGGCTGATAGCAGGCCAGTCGGGAGCAGGGAGAACACGTTTGGGGATGGATGGCCATAGGTCAGCGTCTTCGTGCCATGAAGTGGATAAGGTCCTGACGCCTATGAGCGTCAGGACCTTACCTCGGGGGAATTTGAGCTGCGAAGTCGCAGACTTCAGGCGTCAGCCAGATCCTTGGTGCAATGGGGGCAGACGAGCGCCCAATCTCTCACGTGCTCCCGGCAGTACCGACATGGCCTGCCCGGTGGCCGCGCGAGCAGCGTCCAAAGCAGGCCGAACGGGCCAAAAAGCAGCCCCAAACAGAACCAGAGCACAGGACGTCCGAGCCCCCTGGTCGAGGCAGCTACCACGGCCGAGACGGCGAACATGATTAGCGTGATGGCAAGCGGCAGAAACTCCATGTACATCTCTCTCCACTCCAGATTCCTGACACGAAACGGATACAGTTTTGTACTCGCCGGGCAGCGAATCGTCAGCTTGCAGCCAGTGCCGCACTTCTAAAGCGACAGGTAGTGACCTCAGGGAAGATCAGTGACGAGCTAAGTTGCGCCCAGAAGGTATCGAGGTGCCAAGTCACGGTTTCGCACTGCAGCTGACCCCCGGCGTACTGAACGCAGAGAGCGCCGTCAGTGGTGACGGGTTCGAGTTTGGCTTCGACTGTGGCGACGCGGTCAACCAGGGTAGCGAGCTACCCGGCCAGGCCGGCGAGGGTGCGCTGTTCGTCCTGTGCCGGTAGAGCGGCAGGCAACGGGGCGAACAGCGCGAAGACATGAGCGAGGCGGGTAACGCGTTTCATAATGGCACCTTTCGATATCGTGTGGAAACGTGGTTTCAGATCACAACGCCCCGGGCGTTGCTCCACGAATACACGGGCTCATAGAGGACACTTGCAATTCCACAACACCATCAGTTGCCCAAATCCTGTCAACATTGCTTTAGCAAAGAGCGATAAGAATCGGAGGAACTGAAGGTGTTACCTGCATTGAGGCAGCAATTATGTTCTCTGCACCAGTATAGCGGTATCCAATAGAAGTTGTCTCGCTCAAATGGTCCAGTTTTGGTGCCCTCGATGACCTGATCCGGTGATCGCTGTTCGGACAGTTTTCTGAATCGGGCATTGCCAGATCCTAGCTTCTGAACAGACGGACGAGAAGACAGCCGACTTGCAACGCCACATAATGCGCTTGGCCTTTGCCAGAGACACGACTAGAAGAAGAGCAGGAATCACCCATCCAGACCACACCCCACCCCAAAAAGTTTGACACCATTCCCCCTCCACCCGTATAATCCAACCCATTCCCTTCTTCAAATCCTAACGACCGCCCAGGATCCCGCCCTGCGGCATCGTTGCCAACAGCACACAAAACACCGCCGTTCAGACACAGGAACAATCCCATGACTCTGACAGCAACGATGGACGCCCCCGCGCCGACGGTGACGCGGCCCGAAGTCACCCCTGAACACGTCGCCTCCTTCCGCGAAAACGGTTTCCTGGCGCTGCCGGACGCGCTGACGCCGGATGAAGTGCAGGCACTGCGCGATGAGACTGTGCACATCTGCCGCGGTGAAATGGGTGAGGTCAACGGCCTTCCGCCCGTCGGCCCCGACGACAGCGACGACGAGGTGATCCAGCGCACGCTCTGCGTCCATTTCCCGCACAAGCTCTCTCAGCTGATGTTCGACACGCTCGCGCATCCATCAATCTGTGACGTGCTGACGCGCGTGATCGGCCCCAACGTGAAGAGCATGCAGTCGATGCTTTTTATCAAGTCAGCCGGCAAACCGGGCCAGGCTTGGCACCAGGACGAAGCCTTCATCCCGACGCGCGATCGCTCCCTGAACGCCGCCTGGATCGCGCTCGATGACGCCACTGTCGAGAACGGCTGCCTCTGGGTCATCCCCGGCTCGCACGCCAACGGCCTGATCTGGCCGGCCAAGGAACACGACGACGAGCGCTTCGACTGTGTGGTGGAGGCCTATGATTTCCCCTACACCGACGACGACGCCGTGCCGGTCGAGGTGACCGCCGGCAGCATCATTTTCTTCAACGGCTATCTGCTGCACCGCTCCCTGCCCAACCGCGCCGCCAGCGGATTCCGCCGCGCGCTCGTCAATCACTACATGAGCGCCGAATCGCTGCTGCCCTGGCGCTATCCGGGCAATGCCGAATTGGGCGTAGCCAGCTTCGACTTCCGCGACATCGTGATGATCGCCGGGCGCGACCCCTATGCCTGGAAGGGCACGGAAGATGTGTCCTTCTCGCACATCCGCCCGGACCGGGAAGGCGGCTGCCAGTGGCCGACGAAAAAGGAAGAGGATTGAACGAGCGCGATTATTTGCTGCGTCTTCTGAAACAACGCAATGGAAGGATTCCTGTATGAAATTCAGCGCGGTCTTCATGAAAGTGCCCGAGGGCTACATCGGGTTCGTTGAAGAACTGCCCGGCGCCAATACGCAAGGGGAAACGCTTGAAGAGGCCAAAGCGAATCTGCAAGAAGCCATCATCATGACTCTGGAGGCGAATCGCGTCCTCGCAGAGGAATCCATTGCCGAAATGCACGAAGAGGTGATTCGTGAATCTGTTGTCGTGCAGATTTGAAGAGACGGGATTTCATTCGTCACCTTGAAGATAATGGCTGTGAGTTTCTCAGGGAGGGCAGTGCCCATACGATCTATGTGAATCGCAGAACGCGAAAATCGTCTGCTGTGCCAAGACACCGGGAACTGAACAGGTTTCTGGTGAGAAAGATCTGTAGAGATCTGGAGATCCCAACGCCATAGCGTCTACACAGGTTCAAAAAGTTATATCAATTCTCTTTTCACAAACAAGAGGAGTCAAATCAATGTCCAAGTTGCAACACAACACCATCAGCCGGCGCTCTTTCCTCAAGGCAAGCGCCCTGACGGTTGGCGGAACTCTGCTTGCGGCCTGCGCGGCCCCGGCAGCAGCCCCGGCCGGCGACAGCGGCGGTGACGCAGGCGCCAGCATGGAGACGATCGAGATGCGCCTCTCGGCCTGGGCCGACGTGCAGGACGCGGTCGTCTATGAGAACATGGTCAACGCCTACATGGCGCAGAACGAAGGCGTGAGCGTCTCCGTGGAGCAGTACCCCGGCGGCTACTATGAGAAGATCCAGGCCAACTTCGCCGCCGACGACTCCGCCGATGTCCTCTACTTCCAGGGCTGGATATGGCAGGCCTACGCCGAAAACCAGGTAATCTATGACATGAGCGACTATATCGCTCGCGACGGCGCCGATGACTTCTTCCCCGGCGGCGAAAACTACGACAACCAGACGCTGTGGCAGGGCGGCCGCTACATGACCCCCACCGACACCGGCTCGCTGGTGATCTATTACAACAAGGACCTCTTCGACAAGAAGGGCGTCGCCCATCCACAACCGGGCTGGAAGTGGGAAGAGTTCCAGCAGATAATTCAGGACCTCTCCTATGAGGAGGACGGCACCAAGTTCTATGGTTGGGGACAGGCACAGGGCTGGAACGGCGCCTACGGCCGCAGCACCACCTTCATGCGCCGCAACGGCCATATTGAATGGGACCGCATTACCGAGCCGACCGAGGCCTACTGGGATAACGAGGACATCGCCTCTGCGCTGCAGTATCTGGTCTACGATGCGATTGCCAACGACTGGAGCCCCGGTCCGGAGGTGGTCGAGGGCGGCGGCGTCGGTGTCGATACCGGCCGCGTCGCCATGTACCTCGAAGGCCCCTGGGTGATGCCCCGCCTGCAGGGCGAACTGGCCACGACCGAAGAGGGCATCAATTTTGACGTGATTGAGGCGCCGACGGGTACGGCCGATACAAACTTCACCTTCGGCCATGTCCACGGCCATGTGATCACATCACCTTCCGCGTACAAGGATGAGGGCTGGGACCTCATCAAGTTCATTCTTGGCGAAGAGGGCCAGACCATCATCGCCAACGGCGGCCGTATGTGCGGCACGCCCGACAACATCGCCAATATCTGGGGCGATATCGCCTCAGGTGTCTATGGCTTCGAGAACACCGATGCTTTCGCCAACACGATGCGCGAAAGCTCGATCTCCGTGATCTTCGGAGAAGGTTCACAGCTCCAGGCCTACGGCGGCGGCCCGATCACCGTCCTGTGGGACAAGCTGCTGGGCCAGACCCAGTCGGCAGCCGAAGCGCTCGCGATCGCGCAGCCGGAAATCCAGACGCATCTGGATCAGTACTGGGCGGACCGCGCTTAGTCAGTGCCCGGCGGCCAGTGACCGGTCACTGGCCGCCGGTTTTTCGTCAATCCGGGAGTACACCTCTTTGACTGCCACCACATCTTCGCCCGCAATCCAGACACGGCCGGAGACGCGCCGCCGCATGTCCGCGGCCCAACGCCGCGACCTGCGCGACGGCCTGCTCTTCACCAGCCCCTTCATCTTCGGCGTGCTTGCGCTCTGGGTCGGGCCGATGCTCTACTCCGTCTTTCTGATCCTGCACAGGTGGAACATGCTGGCGCCGCCCAGATTCATCGGGACGGGCCATTTCGAGCGCATGTTGAACGACCCGCTCGTGGGCAAGTCGCTCGTCAATACGGCCTACTACACCTTCATCGGCGTCCCGCTGCAGCTGGTGGTCGCGTTCGCGCTGGCTGTGATGCTCAACCAGCAAATCCGCGGGCTCAGCATCTACCGCACCATCTACTATCTGCCCTCCATCACGCCCGCTGTCGCCTTTGCCGTCGTCTGGGTCCAGATCCTCAACCCCGAGTTCGGCGTGCTCAACGAGGTGTTGCACTGGTTTGGTCTGGGGCCCATCAACTGGCTTTTCCAGCCGGCCTGGGCCAAACCGGCCCTGATCATCATGAGCCTGTGGCTGACCGGTTTCCAGATGATCATCTTCCTCGCCGGTCTGCAGGGCGTGCCGCAGGAGCTGCAGGAGGCGGCCGAGATCGATGGCGCCAACGCCTGGCGGCGCTTCCTTAACGTGACCATCCCCATCATTTCGCCGATTATCTTTTTCAATATGATCATCGGCATCATTGCCAGCTTCCAGGTCTTCACCACCGTCTTTATCATGACCGACGGCGGCCCGCAGAACGCCACGCTCTTCTTGGTGCTCTACATTTACCGCAACGCCTTCGAGCTGTTCCGGATGGGCTATGCCGCCTCGCTGGCCTGGATTCTGTTCCTGATCATCATGGCCTTCACCGCGATCCAGTTCTTTTTCGCCAACCGCTGGGTCTACTATGAGGGCAGACTATAGAGGAGACGAATGACCGGTCACGGCCCTGACCACTTCGTATTGGCCGCCGGCCGCCGATTCAGGTTATGACTGCAAGACCAACCCTGCTCCAATCCCGAAATACGCAGACGCGGATCGGTCATCTTATCCTGCACATCGCGATGATCGCCCTGGGGCTCACCTTCCTCATGCCGCTGGCCTGGGTGGTCAGCACGTCGCTCAAGCTGCCCGGCCAGGTCTTCATCACGCCGATCGAATGGATCCCGACCGAACCCAAATGGGACAACTATTTCGAGGTCTTCAGACGCCTACCCTTCCATCTCTTCATCCGCAACTCCTTTTTCGTCTCGATCATGGGGACGATCGGCATGGTGCTGAGTTCGCTGACGGTCGCCTACGGACTCTCGCGCCTGCGCTGGCCGGGGCGCGACTTTGTTTTCACCGTTCTGCTGGCGACGATGATGCTGCCCGCCGTGGTAACGATGATCCCGGTCTTCATCATCTTCAAAGAGATCAACTGGGTGGGGACCTTCTACCCGTTGTGGGTGCCGGCCTGGTTTGGCGCCGCCTTCTACATCTTCCTCATGCGCCAGTACATGCTGACCCTGCCCCTAGAGCTGGACGAGGCCGCCAAGATCGACGGCGCCTCCAACTTCCGCATCCTCTGGCAGGTGATCACGCCCCTCTGCGGCCCGGCCGTCGCCACGATCACCATCTTCGCCTTCCTGCAGCACTACAACGCCTTCATGGAACCGCTCATCTACATTTCCAAGAGCGAAATGTACACCCTTCCCCTCGGGCTCCTATGGTTCAAAGGCCGCTTCGGCAACTTCTGGCACCTCGTCATGGCCGCGTCGATGATCACCATCCTGCCGGTCATCCTCCTCTTCTTCTTCGCCCAGCGCCAGTTCGTCCAGGGCGCGCAGTTCACCGGGCTCGCCGGCCGTTAGACTGCAGCTTTTAGTAGTCAGTTTTCAGTTTTTTGTGAACTGCACAGCCACTGTTGATTCGCGGGCCTCTCCCCTCGCCACTGACTACTGACTACTGCAGTTTGGGCGGTCGGGCCTATTCGGCCCTCCCTTGTGCGGGGGCTCCGCC
>WTGY01000197.1 GCA_011523365.1 Caldilineaceae bacterium | reverse complement strand
CTCTAGCTCACCACCTCCCTTTCAGTATAGCTCACCCCCATTTTGGGATGCACCCCTTGACAGGGTATACGCATCTTATTGGGAGAGAACTTTGAGGAGATAGTCAGTGTTCCAACCGGCACGTTTACGTTTGGCAGCCATACCGATTTTGGCACTTTTCTCTCTGTGTAGGAGGTTGAGAGCCAGACGGCGCAAGATGGCCAGGTTGTGCTGGGCATGGCCCTGATCGATTGATACAATGCAATCAGAAAGCTCCAACATCTCCAGAAGTTCAGGGATTGCCGTGATCTCGTTGCCGTCTGCCGCCACCTCGGTCTGCGCCAGAACCAGCCGACTCGTCGTTGCCCAGGGACTGACTAAGTGCAGCGGTCCCGCTTCTGCCTGCGCTCATGCGAACGACGAACCGTCTTCCCATCTATGGCCAGCAGCTATCCCTGCGTCAATTGCCGTTTGCGGCATTGACACATTCATTTTGGGCGCGTAGGATGCATTCCTGTGCAGGGCGGCGGACTGTCGGGAGGAAGGCCATGTGCTCGTTCGAGATTGGGGTCACGATCTATCACAATCCTCTTGGCGCGGAATCGGACGCGTCCGGTTTTCGACTGGAGGGAGAGGCGCGCGTCAGTTTTTCCAACGGGCGGCTGCGGATGGAAAATCTGCGCGATCCGGCAGAGGGGCAGAGGTCCAACTTTGTGTTCTGGTGTCCCGAGACGTTTCCGGCGGACGTGAGCATCGGGTGGGAGTTCTGGCCGGTGCAGGAGCCGGGGTTATGCATTCTGTTCTTTGCGGCGACGGGACGAAACGGGGAGGATCTGTTCGATCCGTCTTTGACGGCGCGTACTGGGGAGTACCAGCAGTACCATCACGGGGATATCAGTGCGCTGCATGTTTCGTATTTCCGGCGGAGGTGGCCGGAGGAGCGAGCTTTTCACACGTGTAATTTGCGCAAGAGCTATGGCTTTCACATGGTGGCGCAGGGCGCGGACCCGATTCCGCCGGTGGCGGATGCGACGCCTCCTTACCGGATTCAGGTTGTCAAGTGTGGGGCGGTGGTTGCGTTTTCGATCAACGAGTTGCCGATTTTCAGTTGGCGCGATGACGGCGTCAGCTACGGGCCGGTGTTGGGAGGCGGGAGGATTGGGTTTCGGCAGATGGCGCCGCTGGTGGGGGAGTATGCGAATCTGGAAGTGCGTAGGGCAGTGGTCAGTGGTTAGTGATCAGTGGTCAGTGGGGCTGGGTTTAACCAATTTTTTCAAGTTATAGGGAGCAGATGGCATGGGTGAGAGTGAAGGGCAGGTAGTTTTTGCCGAGAGTTTTGAGGGGGAATTGGACTCGGAGTGGTTCTGGATTCGGGAGAATCCGGACAGGTGGCGGATTCGGGATGGGGGGTTGGAGATCGTGGTGGAGCCTGGGGTGGCGGGGACGGTGCGGAATGCGCTGGTGCGGCCGGCGCCGGACCGCAGCTCGGGCGTGCATGCGATTGAGGTGACAATCTTCAACCATATTGTGCCGACGCAGCAGTATGAGCAGGCGGGGATCACGTGGTACCAGGACGGGGAGCCTGTGTTCAAGGAAGTGAAGGAGCTGGTGGACGGGGAGGTATTCATCATACCGGGCAGCAAGGCGATGCCGACGCAGAGTGTGCGGCTGCGGCTGGTGGTGGATTCTGAGTCGTGGGAGGCGCAGTACAGGCCGGCGGGTGCGTCGGAATTCAGGACGGCGGCGACAGGCGAGCTGCCGCCGGGTGTCAATGAGCAGGTCAGTATCCAGTGCTATAACGGGCCGCCGGATGCGGAGCACTGGATCCGGTTTGAAGATTTCCGAATTATACGCCTTTGAGGGAACTCAGGCGCAGACCGTTGCTGTTGCCGGGGGATACTGCCGGTTCAGTCGGGAGGCTGGAGGTGCAGCTCCTGGCCGGCGAGGTAGCGTTGGGGGTGTGACAGGGGCTGCCCGGGCTGGTAGAGTGTTACGTCGCCGGCGCCGTGGACGCGCCAGGTGGGGGCAGAACCGTCGCTGATCATGGCGGTCTCTTCGTCGATGCCGATGAGTGTTGCGGTGGGCAGGAGGTCGCGCAGGCGGTCGGCCCAGCCCTGTCCGAATGTGTTGTGATGGGGGAGGACGATGGCGTCGGGGATGAGTCCGAGGCCGGCTGTCGTGCCTTGGCCGTGTGGGTCGTTGAGATATTGGCAGAGTACCATGGCGCCGGCGCTGCTTCCGGCCAGGACGGCGCCGGCGTCGAGGGCTGCGAGCATGACGGTCCAGGCGGGTGTGTCGCGCAGGGTTTCGCAGAGATAGCCGGGGAATCCTCCGAGCAGATAGACCAGTTTTGCCTCTCTGATCTGCTCCACCACTGACACTTCAGAAGCTGAATCGCGGTCGACCAGGGGGACGATCGTAACGTTTGTCGCGCCCAGGCTGGTGAACCAGCGGCGGCCGTTTTCGCCGGCGCGGCGGTGGTTGTTGTCGGGTGCGGCGGCGGTGGGGATGATGGCGATGGGGGCGTCAGGGCCGCCGGCGAGTTGGATGCTGAGGCGGTCGGGGGCGGCCATTTGGCCGCCGAATTCGGAGCCGCCGGCGAGAAGGAGGTGACCGGACATAACTGTGCTGTTTCCCCCATTGACTTAAGATTGGCAGCTGCCGGGTCGGTATGTTTGTCGATTGAATCATGATAGCAGCAAAAGCGATCATTCCGCGAAGGCACGCGAAAGGTCGCGAAGAAGGCCAAGGGCGTATCGAATGTCTTTGCGAGACTGTGCGGCCTCCGCCAAGGGCTGTGTGCGATCTGGCTGGAATAGGGCTGACGGCGTGTTTTTTGGGATTCTTGCAGGGGTGGAACCCAGATTTGGGGTGTTGAGGGGAGGGTGATGGCGGCGCGTATTGGCGGGAAAGGGCACCCACAAGGGGTGCCCCTACGGGGGATTGAGAGAATGGGGATGGCGGCGCGTATTGGCGGGAAAGGGCACCCACGAGGGGTGCCCCTACGGGGATTGCTGAGGAGTTGGTAATACGCAACCGGTGGATGAGGCACCCGCTGGAATGACGGCACCGGGTGGCCATGGGATGTTGCAGGAGAGGGGGCGTTGCGGGGGCGGAGCCCCCGCACAAGGGAGGGCCGAATAGGCCCGACCGCCCGGAACTGCAGTAGTCAGTGGTCAGTGGTTAGTGATGGCGGGGGTCTATGGACGATTGGAGGCAAGGAGTCGGAAGTCACCAAGACGCTGTAATTGGGAGATGCTAGCTGCAGCGCGGCGCATGGGCTTTTGCCGACATCAGCCCTTTACGGCGCCGGCTGTGAGGCCTGAGACGATGTACCTCTGCATGGCGAGGTAGAAGACGACGGGCAGTACGGAGAAGACGAGGCCGGCGGCCATGTATTGTTCGACGGGGGTCTGGGCGATGGCTTTGAGGGTGGAGAGGCCGACGGATGCGGGCATGAATTCGCCGCTGCTGAGCATGATGCCGGCGTAGAGGTATTCGTTCCAGGCGAAGAAGAAGGCGACGACGGCGACTGCGGCGAGGCCGGGGGCGGACAAGGGCAGGACGATGCGCCAGAGAGCGCCCAGTTCGGTGCAGCCGTCAACGACGGAGGCGTCGAGGACTTCGTGGGGGACGTTGTCGAAGACGCCTTTGAGGATCCAGATGCAGATTGGGAGGATGAAGGCGGCGTCGATGAGGGCGAGGGATGGGATGCTGTTGAGCATGTCGAGGCGGCGGTAGAGGATGTAGAGAGGGATGAGGATGAGGACTTCGGGCAGCATCTGGGTAACGAGCAGGAAGAGGCCGAAGAGGTTGCGGCCGGGCCAGCGCAGGTTGGAGAGGGCGAAGGCGCCGAGGACGGAGAGGGCCATGCAGAGAAGCATGGTCATGACGGCGATGAGGAATGAGTTGCGGAGCCACTTGGCGATGGGGTGTTCGCTGAAGAGTTCGCCAAACTGATCGAAGTAGAGCTCCTGGGGCAGCAGCGGGGGCGGGAAGTGGAGGATGTACTTGCTGGGCTGGAAGGTGCTGATCATCATCCAGTAGACGGGGAAGACGATGATCAGGGAGACGACGGCCACGGTGATATAGAGCAGGGCGCTGTTTACGAGGCGCCGCAGTGGGAGCCTGGGGGCTGTTGTGCGAGTGTCCTGTGCCTGGGCAACCATGTCAGGAGGACTCCTCGGTGCGGCGGACCTGCATGAGGATAAAGACGAGGGCGACAGCCAATGAGACGACGAAGCCGGCTACGCCGAGGGCGGTGGCATAGGAGTAGTCGTAGAAGCGGAAGGCGGTATTGAAGATACGGATGACGATGGTTTCGGTTGTGCCAGAGGGGCCGCCGCCGGTCATGAGGAAGATGATGGTGAACTGTTTGAATGAGAAGATGGCGGCGAGGACGACCAGCAGCTCCAGGGTTGAGCCGATGCCGGGGATGGTGATGTTCCAGAAGAGCTGCAGCCGGTTGGCGCCGTCGACGCGGGCGGACTCGTAGAGCTCCTGGGGGATGGCCTGCAGGGCTGCGAGGATGACGAGGCTGTAGAAGGGGAAGGCCTTCCAAGAGGAGATCAGCACCATCCAGCCCATGGCGAGCTCGGGCACCTGGAGCCATTGCGGATTCTTGGTGACGCCGGGGAGCATTCGCGCGAGGATGTTGACGACGCCGAACTGGGGGCTGAGGATCCAGATAAAGATCATGACGACGGGCACTTCGGGGATGGCCCAGGGCATCATCAGCATGCCGCGGGCCACGGGGCGGAAGCGGAAGGGGCGGTTGAAGAGGAGCGCGGTCAGGAGGCCGATGGTGAGGGCGACTATTATGACCAGGCCGGTGAAGAGGAGCGTTACGCGGATGACCTTCCAAAAGGCGGGGTCGGAGAACATGCGCTCGTAGTTGTCCCAGCCGACCCAGGTGGTGGCGGCGCTGGAGGCGAGCTCGATGCGGGTGAAGCTGCCGTAGATGCCCTGGATGATGGGGTAGACGATCAGGAGCCCTTCGTAGAGGACGATGGGGAGGACCAGTGCGAAGGGCAGGAGATAGCGCCGACGGAGGAGGGGGTGAGGCGCGTTCGTCCCTCTGGAGGGGTCCGCCAGGGCGTCTGCATCGACTGGTTGACTCATTGTGAGTATGAAGTGGTTGCTTGCGAGAGGTGAATTGGGCCTGGGCGTGCAGGCGATCGGTTGGCCGGTCGGAACATGTCACGAGGCGGCAGGGCGAGGGGGATGCAAGTGAACGGTTTCGTTCGATCCCCCTCGCCTTATGCGCTATGAGATGCGGTCGGCCAGGTCTTCGGCCTGTACCTGAGCGATCTCCATTGCTTCCTCAACCGACTTGCCGGCGATGAGCACGTCGGCAAAGTTGGTGATGACGATTTGACCGAACTCATTGAAATTGTAGACGAAGTCGCCGACAATATCGAATGGCGTTACGTAGTCGACGCCGAAGTAGCCGGGTTTGAGCCACTCAAGGGTGTCCAGGTATTCCTGCCTGGCGGCGGAAGGCTGGGCGAAAATCACATCCTGGCAGCCTTCGACCATACGGCGATAGTTGTCCGGCTCATACATGTAGGTGACGAACTCCATGGACTCTTCGACGACCTCGGAGTCCTTGTTGATCATCATGGGGTGAATGCGGGCGATGGATTTATTGGTCTCCCAGGGGATGGGCGCGCTGCGCAGCTTGGGATAGAGATCGGGGGCGTCCTTGGTGAAGGCGCCGACGGCGGCGGAGACGTAGAGGCCCTGGGCGACGTCGCCGTTCTGGAAGAGCCGGTAGCCGGTCGGGTTGTCGGCGCCCTGGGGCATGGCGACGTCATACATCTGCTTAAAGAGCTTGAGGCCCTGAATGATGGGATCGGAGGTCAGCAGGGGGGTGGTGCCTTCGGCCCAGATGCCGTCGTAGGGCATGCACCAGACTTCGAGCTGGAACCAAAAGTCGGAGGGTTCGCTCACCAGGTGGGTAGCGAAGAAGCCGTACTTCTGGTTCTCACGATCGGTTAAGGCGGCGCTGACGTCGACCCATTCCTGCGGTGTGGTGGCGGGCGTGATGTTGGCTTCTTCGTAGCGGTCCTTGTTGTAGAGGATGCCAAAGGCGACGGTGACCATGTCGAGGCCGTAGAGGTTGCCGTCCTTGCGCAGGGCGTCGTGGGCGGAGCTGAGGTCGGTGATGCTGTTGCGCACGAGCACGTCGTCGAGGGGGACGAGGAGGTCGGACTGGATGAGGCGGGGCGCGAGTTCGGGGGTGGCCATGATGATGTCGCCGTCGAGCTGGCCGGACTGGGCGCCGACGATGGTCTTGGTCGTGTACTGGTCAAATGGGATGTTTTCGGCTACGACTTCGATTTCGGCCTGGTATTGGTTGAATTCGTCGACAAAGTTGTTCCAAGTATCGCCGCGGTTGCCTTCTTCGAACCACCAGGAGAGGTAGCGGACTCGCGTCCTCTCAGCGGGCGCGCCGGCGCCTGCGTCGCCGGCAGGCTGGGCGGCCGGTGCGCAGGCTGCAAGCAGGCCAAGTCCGGCCAAAGCGCTTGCGCTGCGCAGGAAGTCACGCCGGTTGAGCGTGCCGGGTCTTCTCGGTTGCGATCGCACATTTTGGTCAGCCATTTTTGCGAGCCTCCTCTTGATTGTTGCTTGGCCACTGGCTAGACAGATGTGGAGGAGAGGGGAAGAGGGCTTGTAGGAAGGCCGGTTTCCCATGCATTCTTCGGCCCTGCGGCTCCAGGGAATACTATATAGATTGAGATTGTTCGTGTCAAC
>WTGY01000015.1 GCA_011523365.1 Caldilineaceae bacterium | reverse complement strand
ATCCGCGACAGCAACCGCGCCATGCTCCTGGCCGCTATCCACGCCGCCGGCGGCGAGCCCGTCGACCTGGGCATCTCCGGCGACACACAGGAAGCCCTGGAGCTCCGCGTACACCGCGGTCTCACGCAGGCCGACATCCTCCTGACGTCCGGCGGCGTCTCCATGGGCGACCTCGACCTGGTCAAACCGCTCCTCGAACACGCCGGCACCGTACACTACGGCCGTGTCCGCATGAAGCCCGGCAAACCGGTCACCTTCGCCACCGCCGACGTCGAACACGGCCGCCGCCTCGTCTTCGGACTCCCCGGCAATCCCGTCAGCAGCCTCGTAACCTTTTACCTGTTCGTCGTGCCCGCCCTGCGCAAAATGGCCGGCTGGCCGGATCCCCACCTTCGCCAAGTGAAGGCTCGCCTAGCGCAGCCCCTGCCCTTGGACGCCTACCGGCCCGAGTACCACCGCGCAACCCTCACCTGGGACGCAGATCAAGCCTGCTTCACAGCCGCCAGCACCGGCATCCAGGCCAGCAGCCGCCTCCTCAGCATGCGCACGGCCAACGCGCTGCTCGCTCTGCCCCAGAGAGAGGGCACACTAGCCGCCGGCGAGCTGGTCGACGCCCTTCTGATCGGGGAACTGTAAAGGACAGTAGCGCACAACAATGTCACAGCTGACCCACCTCGACAAGGACGGCCGCGCATCCATGGTCGACGTCGGCCACAAGGACACCACAACCCGCGAGGCAGTCGCCCAAGGCAGCGTCTACATGGCCCCCACGACGCTCGCCGCCATCCGCGACGGCGCCGTCCCCAAAGGCGACGTCCTCTCCTCCGCCCGCATCGCCGGCATCATGGCCGCCAAACGCACACCCGACCTGATCCCCCTCTGCCACCCCCTGCCGCTGACCAAAATCGCAGTCGACTTCGAAATCGACGAAGCAGAAAACCGCGTCACCATCACCGCCACCGTGCGCTGCCGCGGCCGCACCGGCGTCGAAATGGAGGCCCTCACTGCTGTCAGCGTCGCCGCCCTCACAATCTACGACATGGCCAAAGCACTCGAAAAAACCATGACCATCGGCAACGTCCAGCTTCTCCACAAAAGCGGCGGCCGTTCCGGCGACTGGCAACGCTCCGGCCTCGCCTCTTCCACAGGAGACGCCGCCAAGTGAACGTGCGCCTGATACTCTTCGCCGGCCTGCGCCAGGCCGCCGGCTTCAAAAGTGACACCGTCTCCCTACCAGAAGCCTCCACCGTAGGCGACCTCCTCAACAGCCGCGTCCCCAATCTGCGTGACCGCACCTTCTACGTCGCCGTCAACGAGGAGTTCGCCCAACGCGACACCGTCCTCCACGACGGCGATGAAGTCGCCCTCCTGCCCCCGGTGTCCGGCGGAATTCAGCCGCCGTCCCGCTGACCTGAGCCAATCCAATGTCCGCCAAACTCTTCGAACTGACCGAACAACCCCTCTCGCAGGACGACATCCTCCGCCGTGTCAGCCGCTTCGACTGCGGCGGCGTCGTCACCTTCGCCGGCACAGTACGCGGCGCCACCGCCACAGACAACGGCGCCCGCGAGACCGACTTCCTCGTCTACGAGGCCTACGTCCCCATGGCCGAAAAAATGATGGCCCGCATCGGCGCCGAAATCCAGGAACGCTGGCCTCTCGTCAAAGGCGTCAGCATCCTCCACCGCATCGGCCGCTGCGAAATCGAAGAGCCCACCGTCCTCATCGCCGTCGCCACGCCCCACCGCGACGACGGCTGCTTCGAAGCCTGCCGCTACGCCATCGAGCGCCTCAAAGAGATCGTCCCCATCTGGAAGCAGGAAAACTGGAGCGACGGCGAAGTCTGGGTCGAAGGCCCCCGCCAACCCGAACTCGACGTCAGCACCCCAAACCAACCGCCCACCTAATTCTCGTCGAAACTCCCTCCCACCCCCCGTAGGGGCACCCCTTGTGGGTGCCCTCGTCGTCGCCCCTCTCTCGTAGCCGCTTCGTAAAACTCCATGTCCCCGCGTTTCTTCGCGTAACTGCGCGGATAAAGGAAAGGGGTTCTTCGCGCCCTTTCGCGTCACTTCGCGGAAAAATCGGTTTTGTTTCTCACCAGACTCTGCACCCCGCGAAATTTGCCATCCCCCCCACACCGTGCTACCATAGACCGCTGTGAATCCGGCCAGGAACGTGCAGCCATGGCCAGTCACACTGACGTCAGCAGCTTAACAGCGTGAAGGCAGGTGCAGTCATCGCTGCCGGCAACCTGCCGGCAGAGGAACTTCCCGACTCTCACCCGCGACGTCTGCAACGCAGCGTCGTCGGGACGTTGCCCCACGAAACCGTAAGTGGGGGCGCATGTCCGGTAACGGCCATGTGACTACAACCGCAACAGAAAGCAGACCCGCCGCGCGGGCAACCGCACGGTAAGGGGTGAAACGGTGGGGTAAGAGCCCACCAGCGGTCTTCGGCAACGAAACCGGCTGGGCGAGCGTGCAACCGAGAGCAAGGCGAGTGGGTTTTGCACTGTCTGCGAAGATGGTGTAAGATCTCGTCGCAGCGGTGCGGACAAAGCCGGATAACACCCGGCAAGTCACAAACCGCCGGGCAAAAACTGCCCGAGACAGATGATGACGGTCAGATACCGCCCCCCAGGGGCGCTCTGATGACAGAATCGGGGGTACACCCGCCTTCCGCAGGACCGCTTCACAGAAGCGTAGTCCAAAAAGCTCAGATGGCTTGCGAGGCTGCTCTGCTCAATCGGCGCCGGACAGCTTGCCGGCATGAAAGCCGACGTGGCGGAATTGGCAGACGCGATAGACTTAGGATCTATTGCCCGCAAGGGTGTGGAGGTTCGAGTCCTCTCGTCGGCACTGGAATTCAGCGTCCGGGCCCGTGGCCAAGCGGGAAGGCGCCTGCTTTGCAAGCAGGAGATCGTCGGTTCGAATCCGACCGGGTCCACTTGACGTCCTGCCGGATTCACAAAAAGAGAAGTACCCTTAACAACACATCTGCGGGCGTAGTTCAGTGGTAGAACGTCTCCTTGCCAAGGAGAAGGTCGTGAGTTCGAATCTCATCGCCCGCTCTGAAAGGACCGGCCCTTAAGGGGGTGGAGCCGTTGTCGGCTGTAGCTCGGTTTGCCGCGGCTCAGTCGCCTTACGCGTCGGTCCTTTTGCCGAGGTAGCTCAGTTGGTAGAGCAATGGACTGAAAATCCATGTGTCCCCAGTTCAAGTCTGGGCCTCGGCACCTTAGAGAATTCCCGCTTCCGGGATCGCCATCGAAGTCAACGACCTTTCAAAGGTCCATCCGAAACCTGCCTGGAAGCGAATTCTCGAGTCCCGAACGAGTTGGCGATGGGGGATCGTCTAATGGCAGGACTACGGTCTTTGGAACCGTCAATCGGGGTTCGAATCCCTGTCCCCCAGCCTCCTTCCGGGTGAGAGACGCGGCTGTCTCGAACTGAACGCTGCAGCGAAGAGGCCTTGCAGCAGTGCAACCAAATATGGCGCCTATAGCTCAAAGGCAGAGCGTCTGATTGTGGATCAGAAGGTTGCGGGTTCGAGCCCCGCTAGGCGCCCTAGCGTCCGGTTGAGTCTCTCGCCTCTTGGCAGATGCTGGGGGCTAAACCGGCGTGATTCCTGCTCATTAGTGTTCAGGGACTATAGGCGGACTGGCCCGTCAATTTTGGCGGGCCTCTTTTGTGTCGCCCGTCGGTAACCGAAGTAAGGCTTTCTGGACGCCATGCTCCTGGACTCCGCCTGTGTAGTAGTCGACAGCTCTACGGACCAACTCTTTGCGCTTTGCGCCAGTCTGCCGCCGAAGCTCATCGAGTTGTTCGATCTGCTATCCGGTTAACTGAATCTGTGCTTTTGCCAACATGTGCGCCCCTTCCGGAGTGGTGTCCGCAAGTTGGAGGCTGGACTCTACAATTGATCGCCAATTGCGTGCAAATGCCAAAAAAAAGCGAGCCAAGGAGTGAGTAGGCTGTAGTATTCACAGTCACATTCACAAGAGAATCAGGAGCTTCAGTGCTGGTCCCAACCACAAGAGAACAGACTATACGAGAGAATCGAGTACATTGGTGTCCAAAATGAGATTGGGCACATCTTCGCAGCGAATATGCACGTAGTGAGCTCAGAAGTAAGTACGTTTGTAAGCTGGTGAGGTGTATTCAAATGAACAAAAGAGTGATAGAGGAATTAGAAGGGCTATTGGCTGAGGCCTTGGATTGTCTGAGGAGTCTAGACAATTCCCATGAACAGCTTAGCCTTGAGCAATTTCGCACGATATTGCAGAAGTGTCGGTCAGTTTACTCACCCATTGAAAGACATATCGCACGAAGGCAAAACCTTGAAGTTGTGAGTCCCAAAATCAAGCAGAAACTACTGGCGTTCCTAAATCGAGAACTTGCTGATTACATTGTGGACGGTAAGATCCAGTCCGCTTCGATTGCCATTTCTTCTGGCATTTTACCTGGCGCGCCTGTTGAAAACGTGCTTCGTAATCTGCTTGTACGCGCGGTCGTTGATGGACCAAGGCAGGCTGCACTAGCATTTGCGGCCTGCAATACGGGCCTGACCTGCCGCTTTCATCGATACTTCCTGATAGGCGGCATAACAGTCTCAAAACCAATTGAGATTTTCAAGGGCATGACTCTAGTTCCGCTGCCCAAATCCGTTTCCGCTCTTCCACCCCACCTGCCCGAAATCACCCGCGAGTCTAGCCGATTCTTCCCAAACAGCATCGATGACCTCTTAGGAATGACTCTAGTTTGCGTCGAGTATGAGGTCTCTCCGATTTTCCAGAAACCGCTAGTGAATTTCACGCTTAATTCGGGACTCGAACACTTCTTTGAATTCAAGTTGAAGGGTGAGGAACTCCTAAATTTCAACTTAGACGTTATCTGCAATGCCCTCTCTTTGGTTGCCCGTAGAAGAGTGATGGTTTTAATGACTTGGTCGTCTTTGCTGCCGTATGAGGTTTTCGATTTGAGTTCGTCTCTGGGCGTAGGTGCAAATGGTTACACTTCCTTCGACGTGGGGAACCATATGGATGAGCCTGTACCGCTTGGCCAAGCCCAACTAGGAAAAGTCAGGACCATTTGTCGGGGATTAACGGAACTGCCATCAGAAACGTGGGAAAGGCTGAGAATTCCAATAGATCGATGGGCGAAGTCTATGGCGGAGGAGAACCCGATTGACCAAATCATCGATCTCGGTATCGCTATCGAATCACTGTACGTACCTGACTCAAATACCGAAGTCTCTTTTAGGCTAGCTGTCCACGCTGCCTGGCACTTGGCAAAAAACGAGCAGAATCGGCGAGAGCTCGTCGATCAGTTTAAGCAAATCTACCAAGCTCGTTCACAAGCCGTACACACTGGAAAACTGAGAGGAAAGATGGGCAAGCCATCGTTTGATGTGCAGGATCTTGTCATCCGTGCACAGAATCTGTGCTGGCAAGGCATAAACAAAGTCATTGACGTGGGCGAATATCCGGACTGGGAAAAACTCATCATGGGTGAAGAGACTGGGTAACTGCAAACGAAAGTGGCCTGATTTGAAATCCACAATAGATTGCTATATTCCATTAAGGTGTTTAGGAAAAAGAAGATATGGCAGAGAGAATTCTTAGGCCTGAAGACATCCCAAAATCGTTGTGGAACGACGACAATCTCCTGCATCTTCCTACGGCGCTCAGAGACGCGTATTTGAAGACGCTCATATCTAAAGATAAACTCGAGGTAGCGTGTAAGGAGTACCAAAGCGGTCCTATAGGTGGCGAAACACCAGAGGAGACAGACCTACATTTTGTGCGCAGATTCGGCGGCTCTTGCGCCCGCGTAGAATTGGCGGTACTGGACCCTAAGAACGATCTGAAGAACGCTTCAGATTTCTTCATGCGGGCATTTTCGGGAGGAAGGGTGAGGCTATTGGACATCCCGTGTGGTTGCGGGGCCGCTAGTGCGGTTCTGCTGGCAACTGTTGCTGAACTCAGACGGCAAAACGTATTGCCCCGCGAGCCACTTGAAGTCATTGTCACAGGGGGAGACAAGTCGGACCCGGCTAGAAACTACGCTGAGCTTATATTCGGGGAATTAAAGGAGGCACTTCGTAACCAAGGGATTTTCGTAAGTGTATCACTTCACTCTTGGGATGTGATGGATGGGGCGAGCACGACCTCTCTGTTGGATCAGTGGCTTAGCAACCAAGACTGCGACAGGTTCTTTTTGCTCATTGCAAACTTTTCTGGAGTTCTTAGCAATAAAGGAAAAATAAGGAAAGCTAGAGAACAACTGGGAGAGGTGTTTCGGTGGACGGGAGCAAGAAGGTCTACAATTGCATGGATCGAGCCCCAAACGAACGAGGCCAATCGGTTGTCGGTCAGCGACGTACTGGGGGAAATCTTTGAGCGGCTGAAATTTTGGCACTACGAGCCCAAAGTTTTCGACGAAAAACTGACTTCAAAATCAAATTACTTGCACCCAGTCTGCAATGATAAGACTCCCTCCGTAAGGCTGTTGCTTCGTCGACTGGAGAGTCCCAAGCCATGAGCAATAGACCAGGATATTTAGGAATAAGGGCGACAAACCAATATCGAAGCAGGGATATTCTTGCGTACACTAGCCTACGTCTCTATTTGAACAATGAATGCGCAAAGCGAGAAAGGTGGATTCAAGAAATTGCCAGTGAGCTTGTTCTCAATCAAACACTATGGTTGGCCCCAATCGTTAGACCACGAAATGGGAAAAATAAGGTGCATTTA
>WTGY01000189.1 GCA_011523365.1 Caldilineaceae bacterium | reverse complement strand
ATTGAATCCGATCCAGCCCTAGACGGTGCGAAAACGGGAGAATGCTGGTTGTTGGTGCCTACGAAGCTCTGAATCTCGCTCTTTACCTCTCTCCCGCATTCTGTACAGGCATATGCAACCTCCCTTTGCGAAAGAGACTTCAGCCAGGGAACGCCGACGCGGAACACCTCGTCGGACTTGAGCCTTAGCTCTTGATCGCCACATTGCGTACATCTACCTCTCATGACCCACCTACCATCCTTCACCCTCAGTCAACCGGCGGAGTTGAAACTAAACCTCATGGTAGTATAATGTCGTACTACCACATTGTACTAGGCAGGGCGCATGCTTGAGAATTACATCGACGTCATCGAGGCCTCCAAAATTCTGGAGGTTCACCCCGAGACGGTGAAGCGCCTGATTCGGGGGGGCAAGCTCACCGCTACCAAGTTCGGGAACAAGTGGATCATGGAGCGAGACCGGCTCCAAAGTGTTCGCGAACACCTATGACGGAAGCCGCGGAAGGGTCAGGAGGCTCTTGTGATGAGCATAGCCGTTGTCGACGTATTCCTGTGGTTGGCCCAGGGCGATGCTCTGCGCGACTGGCACGAGCACAGGACCGACAAGGATGTTGCAGTCGTCCTCAAAACTGGCGCAGGGAAGACCTTGGTGGGGTTGCTCATCGCCCAGTCCTTGGTTCACGAGACCAAGCGCCAGGTGGTCTACGCCTGTAGCTCGATACAGCTCGTCGAGCAGACTGCCGAGAAGGCCAAGGGCTACGGACTGCCGGTCACGACGTACCATGGCAACGAGTTCTCACCTGATGGCCAGTACCAGCGGGCCGGAGCGCCATCGTGAAGAATGAGACTAGGTTCCTTTATCATAGCTTTCCGCGCCCCCGCTCTAGTGAAACTCAAAGCCAAACCGCCAACCGAGGCTGGGCCATTTTGGAGTCGATGCAAAAGCTCGGTTTGGTTCTGGCCCCCGAGGTAGTCGAATGGGACGATCCAGTCGGACTGGGAACGCCGTCGCCCATTCAAGTCTTGCAGCGGCGCATTTGCTTCACCGAGTTACACCCTGGAGAACTTGGCGGACACTCAACACGCTTCGGGCCATTCGCTCTTGAGTTTGATACGAACGCTTTGAGGCGCATCGGTGCGCTACCCGTCATATACATGCCCCAAGCCTTGTCGACACAGGACCACTTGGCGTTGCTCGGGCCGTTTGTCGTTGGCCACCTCAGCCAGATCCGCAGTAGTCTGGAAAAACTCTACGAACTCGACCAGCTTGATAACTTGGAAAATTGGCAAGCTCAGCATCCCGAAGCAACCTCCATATCCGACGACTGCTCGGTGAAACTGCGAAATGTTGATGATTCGGACGGTGTAGTGCAGGAATTCGAAGTCCCTGTTAAGACGATACGGGGTGTCCTCAATTACCTGGGCTTTAGAACTGCGCCTTTCAATGCCATGATAGGAGCAGCTTCTATCGCGCAGGCCATGTTCTATCCAACGGATGACGAACATCAAAATCAGGAACTCGGCTATTACCGGCAGCGTGAGTGGCGGATTACCGCAGACTATTCTGTGAACGGATCTCCTCGCGGTCGAAGCCTTCAGGACGAAGAGAAGGAGCTGCTACTCGGACTCGACCAGTCCTTTTGGGGAAGGCAGACACATCCCAGCAGAGAGCATCGTCGCGTCGACGAAGCCCTCGCTCTGGTTCAACCTACGCCTAGTGAGTTGATTGCCATGGTTGGGAGGTTGATCGTACCTGATGACTTCGCCGATAAAGCCAGGAAGATTTTCGGAGACCGTGTTACTCCGAAAAGCCAGCTGGCCTCGTGAGGCCGTGTTTGACGGTGGGCGGGCCTATTTTGGCTCGGCGAACTGTGACCCCAGTTTCAGGCACCATGTCGGAGAGTTCAACCCCATTCGGACGAACCTACACGTACTGTTCTGCGGACATTCCGCTGGGAGGTCGAAATCCAGGATGGTCGCTGGCGGCGGCGCCAGCCGCGTCGCCTGGCTCCGCGGCGAACCCTAGCTACTCCGCTGGAGCCTCGCTGCGGACGCGCTTCGGTTGGGGTCTGGGAGTTGTCCAAGAAAGTCCCAACCTCTCGACGCTATCGCACTTCGCTACATGACGCTTTCGTGGCTATCGTAGAGGAACTGATTGAGACTGCGTGCTCCACCGGGAAAGGCGTTGACCAGAGACTCGTCCAGCAGATCAATCAAGGGGCCACAGCCCTTGCTGCACAACAGAGTAGGCGCCCGCTCACGAGGGTACGTTCCCTTCACGAGTTCTGCCCCGCACTTGGCGCACTTGTCCAGCTTGATGCTGACGGTCTGCTCCTGTCCCCTGTGGTCGGGAAGTTTGTTGAGTGCCGCCTCAATGCCCTTGTAGTTCGTGACGTCGGCAATCGCCGTTAGTCCGGGGGCAAGGCCGATGAGCTTGTTCTCCATATCGCGGAAATTTTCATTGGGGAAGTAGCTGCTGACTACTCCTATGATGCGGGGGCCATCGGAAGTAACGAAGAATGCCGGACCACCGCTGCACCCGTGAACGTTGGTTCCGTCAAGAAGAAACCGGCCGTGCGGATCGATCATGCTGATCCTGCCCGAGAAGAAGCAGAGCCGATTGACTGTCCTTAGAGCCGGAAAACCCAGCCACCCCACCTCAGCGCCAACCTCGATGTGGCCTAGTTCAGCAGGACTCGCAGGATCCAAAATGGGAACGGTCGGCTGAGGGAGTTCTTTCGCAACGAATGCCAGGATGGCCGAGTCCAACCCCTCGGTGGTCTTGTGAACGAATCTACGGTTCAGGCCGCTGCTCCCCAAGGTCAAAACCTGCTGACCGTGCCCGACGTGGATTGGAGACTCATTGTTGATGGCGGACTCCACGACGTGCTGAGCAGTCGCGACAATTCGTGTTCCCCGCTGGCGACCATAGCTGACGAAGCCGGTCCCCCGTATGTCACCACTAGAGATGCGCACCACCTGCTGCGATACGAGTTCGATCGCTCTAGCCCACATGGACATCTGACCCTCCCATGGTAGCGATACAGAAACCCATTTCTTGGAGTTTGTCTTGTACCCCTTTCGCACACTCGTCAAAATACAGACGCGTCACATGTTCCGCCACGACCTGCCCACGCTCATCCCTCCTCTCCCGAAACGCTTCACTAGGGCCAATATCGTTGCCACAGTTCATGCATGGCTCCAATTGGGATACCTCTGCCCGTTTTGACCTGCCCCCGATGTTTGTACCACCCGTTATGTTAGTCCGGCAGGCACGGGGACAGGGTCGGCAGGCAAGAGTGCCTCAGGCGCCGGCGGCCGGTAGCCCAGAGAGCTGTGCGGCCTGACCTGGTTGTAGGTCCGCCTGTAACGCTCCGTCAGCACACGCACCTCCAGCATCGCATAGAAGACCTCCCTGTCCAGCAATTCGTTCCTCAACTTCCCATTGAAACTCTCGATGTAGCCGTTCTGCTTTTGGGCGGTTCATTGCCCCTGTTTGCGCGGCTAAGCCAGCCAGCGGGCGGCCTGGCCGGCGTCCTCGTTGCGCGTATACCTGGCCGGCATGGCCGGCGACTTCCAGCGGCCCTGGCGCTGCACCGCGGGCAGGGGCGCGCCGGCCCGGACCATGCGCTGCGCCATGCCGACGCGGCCCGAGTGGCCGCTGTAGGGGCCGACGAGGCCGGCCTGGTTGCAGGCCTGTTGGATGCGCTTTGCGATCTGCGCCGCGCTGAGACGGAAGATAAGCGCCCTGTTCTCGAACGGCTTGATGTCTGGCCCCGTCGTCCTGGCGGGCCGCATCAGGCCGAACTCGGGGGTGCCTCTGTCGAGGGCCGCCTGCATCATGCGCAGGTCGCGCAGGGAGGCGACCGCATAGGGCGTGATGTAGACCACCTGCTCGTCGTGGCCCTTCGAGGGCGCGATGCGCAGCCGTCCGCTGCCGTCGTCCCACTCGGTGAAGTCGGACCATTCCAGCCGGGCGGCTTCGGAGCGGCGCAGGCCGGCGTCCGACGCCAGGTGGCAGAGGGTGACGTCGACCTGGGCGCGCAGCTGCACCTCGAGGCGCTCCTCCCAGCGCCCCAGGCGGCCGCGGCGCGGCTGGAGCGCGGTCGCGCGGATGCGCGCCAGCTCGTGCGCGCCCAGCGCGGCGGCCTGGCGGGGCGAGGGCGCGTTTCTACGTAGGCGGCTGAGACAGTGCCCGACCATTGGATCGCGCGCGGTCAGCGGCTGTCCCGCGGCGCGCTGCCAGAAGGTGAGGGCGGAGAGGACGATCGGGAGGCCGTTTACGCGGCCGGCCGCGGCCTCGGCTTCGAGGAAGTCGCAGAGCAGGTCGGGGCCGGACGCGGCGCCGGCGGCGTGCCGCTCGGTCCAGCGGCGCAGCTTGCGCAGGGCGCTCTGGTAGCGGCGCCGGCTGGAAGGGGCGAGGGCTGCCCAGGCCTCGCGTTCGCGGCGGGATTGGTCGCTTGTCTGCATAAGCGCGAGAATGGTTCTTCTCGCGTCTATGAGCGGATTTTCAGCCATTCGGGGCCTCCTCAATTGAGTTATCCAGCGCCGCGGCCGGCCGCCGCGGCGGGAGGGTCGAGCGTCACCGTACGCGCCGACTTCCAGCGCCCCCGCTCCTCGGCGCGTTGCCGTACCGCGGGCCATGCTCACGCCGCCCACAGTTGCCGCGGGCGATGGCAGGGACGGACAGGCAAACAGCGAATCGGCGCCGCCGGCCTCACTGTATCCGATATCCTATTCTAGCGCGTAGCTGGGAACAGGAGTAAATGTAACGCCGCGGAGACGGCGCCGGCCGGGGCCGAGCGCACGAACAGGCGATGGCGGACGCGGCTATGGATTGCAGAACGGAATTTGGCGGAATCGGCCTGCGGGAGCGCACCGAGGCCGGCGCCGGGCCCTGATTGGAGTCGCGCATGGCACAGAAGTCCCCATTATGCCGGTCCCAGGCAAATTGACACAGTATTGCCATACAAGGACTGCCGGATTACATGTTGATGATATTTCAGGGTGGTATTCTTAGATGGACGCGGGCTGATACGGTCGTCGTGCAGGCAACAGGATTCGCGATTCCGTTTCATTTTCAGTCGAATGGAGACAACAGATGATCCGCAAGTTTGTGTCCCTCCCTTTCATTCTGTTCGTGATGGCTTGCGTACCCATTACGCCTGAGCCAGCTACGCTCGAATCCCCCACGCCTGAACCGACCCCAACACCAGGCAGCTATTCGGATTCAAGACTAATGCCAGAACTGGCATCCGAAAACTACTTCGATTGCCCAAACGCAACCGCCGACGACGTTGCGGCAATTCAGGAAGCGCACGGTTTTCTTGCGTTGAATGCGGGCGAGAGCGCTGACGATCCCGTCGCCATGAACATTCCCGGCTATATCGATATTGTTAGGGTAGAAACCACTCTGGACGGCGAAATCCTTACAGCGACCCTCCACCTGAGAGAGCTGCCCGAGCAACTGGAATTTTCACGGAAAGGCGCTGATTCTGATTCACCCGAATACATGTGGATGATTCACATAGATACAGACCTGATCGAAGAACCTGAACTCGAACGATTCGAGTATATGTTCGGGGCCTTCGCCATGATGAATATCGGTATGACAGGTGGAAAGTCCACTATGCTTCCATTGGAGGAAGGACTCCAGGTCACCCTGTGGAAAACAAGGTCGCCTGACAGACTGGATTCCGTCCCGACCGATCCTTCCATATCCATTTCTCACGAACTGAACACCATCTCTCTCACCAGCGAAATCTCCGGAATTTCACCCAGCTCAAATCTGACATTTTACGCCACGGACATGCTGCTTGATGCACATGATGGCGTCTCGTGCCTGCCCGAGTAGGATCCGGCCCAGCGACGATGCGGCGCACACGCCGCCCACAACCTCTGGGTTGCCCTGAAAGCGCGTGAGGGCCGCAGGTCTCCCACCCTTGATCCACCTCCACAACGACCCAATCCATGCCCGACCTTTCGAACGTCTGCGGCGCTTACATCTCATCCGCTCTGGCTGGAGGCGTGATGAATGAACAGCCGGCCAACGCGGGCGAGGCCTTCCTGGTTGACCTGCAGGCGGTCGCGCCCGGCCTCGTCAGGCCTCGAGACGCCGAACACTCGACCCGCTTCGGAGCAGCATTGGAGGCGCCCGGCACGCGCCGCGCCTACGGCAGCACGCTGGCGACCTAGGTGCGCCGGGCCGGCGGCAGCTGTCGTCAAGCCGCCCCGGCTTTGCGGGAGAACGGACGGTGAAGATCAGACGGGTTGTCCGTCTCCTTGCCCTGCTGCTGGCTGCGGGGTCAATCCATACAGGCGCGTACAAGCCAGACCCATGCGCTGCTGCGGAGCCGATTGCAGCGGGTGATTCGGCAACCGATGCCGTCGCGGACGTGGCCGCCGCGCACATTGACATCACCGACGTCGAAACTTCCCTGTCGGGAGAATCGCTGACGGTCATCTTCCATCTGCGAGATCTTCCGAACTTCCTGACCTTCAATCGGGCCGGAGTTCCGCCGGGCGCAATAGAGTACTTCTGGCGGGTGGCCGTCGACGTGGACAACGACCGCGGAACCGGCCGCGGCGGCTTTGATGCCCTGCTGTCCGCCTACCATGTTGTAGGTGCGTCAGAACGGTCGCGGGACACGGCGGCCCCGATCGGCGAAATTCTGCAGGCCGCCACCTGGGGAAGAGACCGTGCCGGCTATAGCGGTCGAGGGCGGGCCGATGTTGAAGTGTCAGCCGAGAGTGACACGATCACTC
>WTGY01000063.1 GCA_011523365.1 Caldilineaceae bacterium | reverse complement strand
TCCCCGACCGGCGCGACGCACCGCCAGTTCGATGTACCTGGCTATCGCATATGCCGCCGCGATGCCGAACAGCAACCAGCTCTGGTAATAAAACTTGAATACGGTATTCATGCGCGTTCCGAAGTTGTCGCGAAGATACACAAACTCCGGTAAGTACGTCAGCAGGCTCCCAATCGCGAACAGGCAAAGGACAAAAGTAGTCGTCCGCGCGCCGCTTCCCGGCCCGGCCAGCCTTTGCCACAGCAGACTCACTGTGACCGCCGTAAGCCCGCCCATCAACAGAAACGTCCAGGGATGCCCCAGCCGCCGCCCCACAATGCTCGCCAACAGGTCGCCGGACTCTTCCGACGCGTTCGCCGACAACAGCCCGGTAGTCACCAGAAACACCAGCGGCAGTCCCAGTACGAGGACCGCCGTCGCAGCCAGTACATCCGCCGGCGGCCGCTGCTCCCGCCAGCCCAGGACCAGCAGGCCCGCCCCCGCCAGCAGAAAATGCCCGAACATGACCAGAAACTGGGGCAGTCGCGTCGAATGCAGCAAGTTTGGCAAAATGCCCCCCGCCTGACTCTGCGCCGTCAGAAAGTACGGCAGATACAAAAGGAAGGCCCCTATTACAACTGTTACACCAACGATGGCCCCCCGCATCGCTGCGCCGCGCAGCACTAGGGCGAGGCCACCGCTCTTTCCTGCGCCTGTGAGCATCGCCACCATAACCATGAGGAGCCAGTAAGGAGGAAAGTCCCAGGTATTCAGAAAAAGTAGCGCACCGGCCACAGCCACAACCAGGAGAAGTCCTGCCGCGCCGGACGTCTCTGATACTGACCTGAACTGAGCACGCACCGACGAAAGAAATGAGCCGGTCCCGCCTCCATTCTCCCGTCTGCCTCTGTCTGAGAAAGCCGGCGCTTCGTGACGGTCCGGTCCACCTGCGCTGAACCAGTTCAAGGCGATGGCAACCACCAGAAGCACAAATGGCATGGCCAGCAGGTGGGGATGATTGTCAGAGAGTACATAGCTGAAGATCGGGAACTCGTCGATTATCTCGATATGGTTCCCGTTGAGGTCGATGTCTTCAATAACGCGGCTGGCCCGCCACCACCAGGTCCACCCGCTGTCAATGTACCACTTGCCTGAGACCGCCGCCTGCTCAGGAAAGTTATATACGTCGACCAAACTGTTCAAACCGTTCATCTGCACGCCTTGAGCATATAGCCACTCGAGAATGACGTGCAGATTTGAGGCCAGCGCCACCGCAACTGACGTTAGCAGCCCTGCCGCGATAGCGAACGCGCCTGTGGCCCTTCCTGCCATGCCCCAATCGGTCCGGACTCCAGACTGCCGGGCACCCGCCTCCACATACTCTTCCGATCGCAGGCCGAAAAGGTTGTACCCCACCCCAAAGCTCGCCGTAACCAGCAGGCCGAACCAGCACGCCTGCCCCACGTTATAGGCAACCTCAGGCAGCTGGCCGGACAAATGAGCCAGCGTCGAAATCATCCAGTACCCGAAATAGTAGTAACTGATCGCATATCCCGACAGCCAGGGATCGCGCGGCGGATACGTGGCGCTGCTCCAAATCCCGTTGATGAACATCAGGTCCATCGGCTGTTCGGTGTGGCTGATCGCGGGATCGTGCGAACGTACCCATGTCCAAACCGCAAAGGCGAGTAGGAAAAGAAGCTCGACACCCACAATGTATTTCCAGGAAGGAAGCAGCCTCAGGGGCAAGCCGGGTCCGGACTGTCCACCGGCCCCATCGGCTTCGCCGCCCCGCACAAGAGCCCAGATGCTGAGTAGAGCCACGAGCATGGTCGCCAGCCAGGCCCCGCCCGACGTATTTCGAAGCAGGCCGTAGCTGGTTCCCAGCCAGAGCACAAGGCTCACCAGGAATATCCCTAATACGCGCGCAAACACGTATCCGCGATCCGGCAATGCACGGAACTGCCGCAGCGCCAGCGGCATCGCAGCCGCGCTTACAACCTGCGTCACCGCATACCAAGCCAAAAAAGAAACGACGATTTCACGCACGGGGCGCGCCCTTTCCCTCGCCGCTGGCGTCTGCCGGTCCTTCACCCGGTGAGAACCGGCGAACATCACTCGCCGTCTCCCACGGTCCTCCCTCCGGCTCTTGATCGGTTCTGCCCACTCTTCTCGTCTCTAGCCCCTCTCCTACCTGAAGAAATGCCTGCCCGATTACCCATCTCCCAAAAGACTCCATCGGCGGCAAACTGTCTGCCTCAAAAAAACGGGCCTCCAGGATCTCCACAGGATCGATCTCTAGCTGGCCTCCGCTGATCCGCCCCAGCAGATAAAACTCCAGGATGCGTCCTGTCGCCTGGTGGCAGACTAAACCTTCAACCGATGCCTCCAGCGCCAGCTCCTCCTTCACCTCCCGTCGCCAGCAGTCATAGATCGTTTCCCTGGGAGACAGCCAGCCGCCGGGCAACCCCCACAGCCTCGTGTTGTGGAAACGATGCCGCAACAGCAGGACCTGCTCATCACTGTTCAGCAGGATGCCGCTCACGCCAACAATAACTTTGCCGGTTACCCCCCATGTAACCGCGCCGCGCAGCCACCGCGGCGCCCTCCGCCAAATGCCTGCCGCCATCGGCGCCATACCTGTGAGTTGGCGCATCCGCCCCCTATCGGCCCTTTAGCTGGCCCTGAATGTGAGAGGAAACCGCGTAAATCGTAACCTCGGGATTCCGATAGACCGACTCCAGAAGTCCGGACGCTGCCAGCTCCGCTAGTCTTGAATCTGCACCCGGATGTTGATGCCTTTCCAGCTGGCCCGTGTAGATGAGTCCGATCTCGAGTTCCTCAATCAGGCTCTCCATACGCGCCAGGTCCTCTGTATTCCAAAACTCGGAAAGTTGGCCGTGCCGCTCGCCAACGTCCTTACCGTAACGCTGCTCCCCCGCGTGCATTCCCAACAGCCCGCTCAATCCCGTAAGGCTGGCCACACGCGTGCCGCCCGCCCGGTAATAATCAAGCTGCGCAGATTCAGCCAGCACAACATTGCCCCGTACGTTCTCCAGCAGCCACTGGATCGCCGCCCAATCGTACTTTAGCTCGATTGCACTGTTGCTGTCGGGCCAGTGGTAGACGCCGTTCTCCATGAAAGCCATCCCGTTCAGAGTCCCGACCGGAGGCCGCCAGCCCGGAAACCGTTGCGAAAGCCGCGACGGCGTACCAAGTAAAGGATAGACAAGGCTGGCGGCAATCAGAATGAGCAAGACCAGCCCCCAGGCGCCTCGAACAGCTGCCATTGCTAAATCGAACTGTGGACGCATTTCCCGGTACGCCGCATGGAACCAGGTAGGACCCCCTACGGCACTGCTGTCTCGCAGCGTCGACTCGAAGCGCGCCAAAATCTTCGGCAGCGCGATCGCCGCCGCTACGGCCCAGAGCACCCAAACCTGGCTATAGAACTTGAAAAGCGTGTTCATCCGGTAGGAGTCGCCCCCCTGCAGATGGTCCTTCAGGTACACTACCTGGGTACCCGCCAGGACCGCTAAACCGGTCGCAGCCAGAACTGCAACGCAAACCGTCCCCGTGTCGACCGCCCTGTCTCGCCGCCAAAAGTGCGAAACGGCTAAGCCAAGCGCAGGAAGGCAGATCGCCAGTATCGTCTGATTCGTGAACAACAGAAGCAGTAATGAAGCAAGGAACAGCCCCGGAAGCAGCAGGATCCCGGTGAAGTAGACGATTGTAGGGCTCTGCACAAGCAACCTGTGAATACGCAAATAGCGAATCCGGCGCAGTTCGCCTCGCCCTACCACCAGCCAGGTGAAGATAACAAACGCGAAAAACCCCCAGATCTGCGTCCAATAGCCCAGACCGTCAGGCGACCGCACCAACCCGATCCCGCTCGCCGCCACATTCGTATAGCTGCTGAAGAAGGGTAGGAACAGCAGGTACGCCCCGCCCGCCATCACGATCCCCAACCCCGCGACCGGCCCAGTATGCAACCGGCCTCCCTGGCGGTACAGCGTGACCGCCAGCGCCAGCACGCCCAGCCCCAGGTAAGTGGGAAGGTCCCACAGGTTGACCGCCGCCAGCACCCCCAGAGTGAATGCCAGCCCGCCGCCGAGTACTGCACCGCTGTACCAGTTCTTGCTCCACTCGACGTCATAGCTGTCCAGAAGCGCCAGCACCAGCGCCACGAAAAACAGCGCAAACGGAATGCCAATCATATGTGGATGCAGATCGGCGTACGTGAAACTCCAAAAGGGGAACTCGTTGATCGTATGCGGGATCACCCGGCTGGGCGCCCAAAAGTCAAAACCGGGCAGAGCCGCCTCGGAACTGACAACGCGCCACAAACCGCTGATTGCATGGACCCCCTTTTCGAGGCCCGGAACGCTGCTCTCAAAACCACTCTGGCTTGCCCTGCTCAGCGACTGGACCAGCTGCACAAACCCGGCTAGATTACCGAAAACAGCCACAAACAACGGCGCCAGCAGCGCCGCGCCGACGCCTTCGTGCCAGGGCAGTTGTGCCGCAACAGGTCGCCCAACTGAAGGTACGTTTTCCTTTGGCTCCCCTTTCCCGTACACCTCTGCCTCTACTTCTGTTACGGGAACCCCTTCCTGCTCGTAGCTGAATGACCCGGTTGCCTCGGGTCGGGCACCCCTTTCCAGCGCCCAGTGAGGACCGCCGCGCCAAATGGGGGACGGCTGTGGCTGGGACTCTTCCTCCCCTGGAGGACCGTCGCCCAACCCCCCGGAAGCCGGAACCTGCTGCATAAAGGCTTCAACTGGGCCGCGCAGCGTTTCTGGATGGCCTGTAAACCCTGCCCCCTCCTCAGGCTGGCCGGCCGACGCCGCAGGCCGCCACACACGGTTCCCGCGCGGCCGGATCCCGTTCGCAGAATAGGCCACCGCAAACGAGTTGACCACAGTCAGCGCAAACAGCATGGGAATCGCCAGATTGAAGGCCACCTCCGCGTAAATCCCGGTCAGCTTGATCAGGTAACCGACCAGATAGATCCCGTAGTAGTAATAGTTGATGTACCCGCCCGCAAAATGCGGGTCGACCGGCGGAAAATACGGGCTCCGCAGAATCCCGTTCAGGAACGCAAACTCCATGAACTTCTCACCGCCGAACCACGGCTGCCAAATGTCCGGGTTCGCCCGCCTGACCAGAACAAAGAACAGGAAAGAACCCGCGAACAGCACCTCCCCAACCAGCAAAATCCCCCACATGCGCCGCACAAATGACAGAACATCCCGCCATGTGAAAACCAGCACCGCAGCGCCCACCAGCGCAACCATGCCCGCCACCAGCCACGCATTGCGCACGGAGTTCTGTGCCAGCCCTGAACTGGCGAATACCCACAGCAGCCACCCGCTCAGCAGCCAGCCCAGCGTCTTGGTCAACAGAAACCCGCGATCGCGCAGAACGCCGAATAGCCTGAATGCCAGCGGCCACGCCACCCAGCCCAGCGCAGAAACAACAAGCCACCACCAGCCTACCGCAAGCCACGGCGAACTGCTCGCCGCCGTGTTCCATCTGTAATTGTCTACCAGAGGCAGTTCCCGCAGCGGCGTTTCCAGCAGAAGCGAAGGCCTCGACCGCTCTGCACCCTCTGCCCGCGCCCCGTCTCCGCCTGCCGGGATCTCCTTTCCCTGCACCAGGGCGAGCACTATGTTGATCAGGCCCCGGTCCTGGCTCTCAGGCGCACTCCCTAGCCCGATCGCGTTCAAAACAGGCGCCAGCGCAGACAGGCGCCCCCGGTCCCAGTGGACCGCACCTTCCCAGGACCCTGCCAACAGGCTGTCGATCTCGGAACCGCTCAACGCCCGCTCCTTCGCCAGTATCGACACCCGCGGGTGGTCATACAGGCTCCAGCTTTCGTCGGCATCGTGGTCCGGAAACGTAAGACCCAGCAAACTCGGAGGCGTCGTGAAGTCAGCCGCCAGCACAAAACCCAACTCCCCCCCGAACATCAGCTCGTAGTAGCGGTTGGTCATCGGGTAACGCGCCGGCAACTCATCCACGCTCTCGTAAATCCGTTTGGAACTGTAGATGACGTAATCGGCCGCCAGCAGCTTCTCCTTCAATATCGCGTACTTCTCCGCTGTGTCCTCCTCATACGGCGACCAGTCGATGTGCCGCAAACCGTGGCTGCCCATATCCATCCCCGGTTCCCCCGGCAGGCTCTTCGGCAGCGGATCGTCCCATGACTCCCACAAAATGACCGAACCCGGCGGCGCGTTGGCATAGACCCATCGGCTGGCCGTCACCCACGTATGCTCGCTCCCATAGACGCCGTTGACATACGCCAGCGACCAGAACAGACCGCCCCCAACCGCTGCCAGGCCCAGAAACGCGCCCGCAAGACGTGCAGCCAGCCCCACCCGCCCGCTGGCCTTTAGCTGCAATAGCCAGACAATCAACCCCGCGGCGAAGAGCAGGACAAAGGGGAGCACCGGACTCATATACCGGTTGAACTTGGCCAGAAACGCGCCCGTAATGCCGAAATACGGCACAACCCAGGCCCAGACAATCAGCTCACCGGCCCTCGCCCGGTACAGTACCGCCTTCCCCAGCGCCCACGCGCTTCCGGCCAGCGCCGCCAACCCCAGTGGCCAGCCCAACCCCCAGACGACCTGCTGCTCGATGAAATACAGATAGGGTACCGTATTGCGGTACTGCCGCGTAAAGGGAAAATCAGCCACCCCGCGTACCATGCGGCCCTGCTCGACGAGCGTAGCCTGGATGAAGCTAACCCAGTCCAGCACGGCATAGGGGCTGGTGACAAAGAATACGACACCAGCTGCCGCATAGGCGCCGAGCAACAGTTGGAGAGAGCTCCCTACACCCCGCCCGCCCTCGCCCGACCGGTTCTGATCTCCTCTCTTCCATTCCAGGATGAGTGTCGCCGTGAATGGCACCGCCAGGATCGGAAGCGCACTGAACTTGGATGAGACTGCCAACCCCGCGCCGATTCCTGCCAGGAGCGCGCCCCGCCAGGAGCGCTCCTGCACCATCAGCAGCCCCCCGTACACAGCCGCCACAACAAATGTCGTGCTTGCCGGGTCCATCGCAAAGAAGTGGCTGAGCTGGATGGCCTGGGCAGTGAACGCGTAAAGCGTCGCCGCCAGCACACCTCCCAGCGCGCCGTAAAGCCTTCTCCCCAACAGGAACAGCAGAAAAACTGTAAGCGTGTCCAGCAGGGCCATCATCAACCGGCCCGCGAAAGCCACACCTTCGCAGGCCGTTTTGGCACGCTCCATCAGTTCGATAGTTCGTTCGGGAACAGGTAACAGACTGGCCGGCATGGCCAGGCTACTCAGCAATTCGCCGGTCAGAATACCCAAATAGAGCGGAAAGTGACCGTAGGTAAACGATCGGCGCCGGTCATTATGGCGGTCCCACAGAGGGTTGAGTGCGCTGCGCTGGGGGTCGAGAAACTCGTCGACGGTTGCAGGCCAACCGATCGTCGGCGCGTAGAAGCACGTAGTGCTTCGCTCGTCTGGATGAGAATTTAATCCGCCGTCAAACTGGACGTTCCATGTTCGCAACCCCAACCCGGCCAAAATGACCGCGCCCAAAACAAAGTATAGGAATATCGAAGAAGACTTTCGCGAAAGAACCTGCATCTGCACCTGGGCGTCACCGCCACAAAAACATCGAAACCCTGATTCCAACGCCGGCAATAGGCAATCTGCCAATTGCCAAGCAATTTTATCACGGTCACTCGCGAAAGTTACGACTCCAGTTCCACTTGGGCGCATCCCAATATGGGGGCAAACCTCCCTTTACCTCGGGATGCAGCGGAGCAGCTCCAATCTCAAGACTTAATCCCCTTCAGAGTTAGCCGCCTCTCTTACCACTGATCACTAACCGCTGACTACTGCAGTTCCGGGCGGTCGGGCCTTCGGCCCTCCCTTGTGCGGGGGGTTCCCCCCCGCAACGCCCCCCTCCTGATGCCATGCCACCTTGGCGTCGCGTTTCGATCACGTTTCTATGCCGCCTGTCGCCCGTCCACCTCGTGCCGCGCAACCTCCATTGCGTCTGTCCCGCCGGTTGCCCACCCGCGTCATGCCGCGAAACCGGGCCCATCCCACACGCACCGGTAGGGGCGGGCCTTGAGCCTGCCCGCGCCCGGCCTTTCGCGCCGTCCCCATTTCCCCTCGCCGATCCTGTAAGGGCAGGCCTTGTGCCTGCCCTGTGCCCCGCTAAGAGCCGGAACACAATATCGCCTTCCGCCGTTGCACATTTCCCTCCTGACACTGTTCGCCCCAGGTCTGCGATGCACCCAGTCCCTTTGATGCCCTGGGACTTGCACTCGCCGCATCCGGTGCAGCACCGAAAACAAATAGTCCCATTTAGGACTGGTCGGTCCTTTGGGATCGACGGCAGGGGTTACGCCGGACCTATGTACCTGTTCTTTGAATTTGAAGTGAACGCACCCCGATTTGGGGCGACTGCACGTTCAGGAGAGGATTAGCCTGCACCCGGGCCAGGATCAATACGTGCCAACTGACAGTTCAGTTGGCACGTCCATCTTCTGCTTTCTTGCCTTCAGCCTGCCCTTACTGCGGCTCTATCGGCCAGTTCCGAATCACCCACTCGATCTGATGCTCGGGCGGCGGCGGCCAGAGCAGATAAACGTCGACCCAGCGGCTCCACAGCACAAGGTTGTGGTCGTCATAGCCCAGATCGATGCGCCGGAACAAAATGTTGCCGCCCGTATCCAGCGCGTCCCCGAATCCGTAACCCGGAACGTAGACCTTGGAACGCAACGGAATGATGTTCGGGTCCACCGCTACGACCCCCTTCCGCATTCGGTCCCCTGTGCGCGTAATCCCGTACCACGGTAGGCTCGGAGAGACGCCGGCAGTTGAAGCACTGTAACTGGTTGCCCTCATCCTGATCTTGCGCCAGTAGGTGATCTCCTGGCCGTCTTCCGTGATAAATGTCTGCGGTTCTATCTTCTGGCCGTACACGATCCGCTTGTTGCGCGGTTCCTGCGCCACCCAAACGTCTTCCAGGGAGCGGTCGTGCAACTCGCCGTCCCGATACAGCACGCGGAAGCGTCTCCGGGTAATGCCCTCTGCCCCCGCATGTTCTACAAGAGTGTCGATCGGCAGATTCGGGTCCCCAACCCAATCCGTCTCAAACGGCGCGATCTCATCTTCAACCTCGACCTCTTCCCGCACGCGTACGATCTGAATCTGCATCTCCGGATACAGCCCCGCGCTCAGCTGCGGGGTCACTTCGTCAAGCCCCGTCAGGCCAACCCCTATTTCCGCCAGCACATCGCCTACGGAACTGCTCAGCGTACGCGTCTTGTAGAGCACGCCGTCTGCCACCAGGCTGACCGGAACGCTGCGCCGGATGAATACCCGCAGTCCCGAACTGACACGCGTGCCCAGCGCAGGATGCACCTCATCGCCAAGATAGATCGTGATCTCCGCATCGCGAAGTGCCTCGCCCACCGTCTCCGCCAGAGTCTGTATCGTATAGGGAATCGTGTCTTCGTAGACCGTGAGACGGACCGAGCGGTTGACCTCGATCAGCAGCGGTGCCCGCTCGACCCTGTCCCAATTCGGCCCACCCGAAAGACGAGTCTCGCTGACTCGACTCGGCCCCGTCGGAACTGCGTCGTTCCAACCAACTTCCGTACCGTAAATCAGGACCTGGTCGCGAGGACTATAGGGGATCCCAACGTCAGCCAGGAGTTCGGCCGGTGTCTCGGCCCAGCTCGTTGCCCCGTATTCCCGACCGTCCGCAACGATAAGGAAGGGCTGTGGCCGCTCTACTGAGAGACGCAGTCCATCTGTAATTCTGGTGTCAAGATTGTGGGAAATCCGCAAACCTTCTCGAGGTGACGTACGCGAATGAGCTTCGCCCGCAACGGTCGGCGCACCTCTGACCGTATCCTGCGCCTGCGCCACACGTGCAGGAACAAGATTGCTCTCGGCCAAACCTTCTGCAGTTACTGCCTCCGGGCCCTCTAACAGGCCGACGTCGGTCAGCAAATCACCCACATTTCGCCTGTGGGTCTGCACTGTTCTGGTGACTCCATCCACTTCGATCTCGACAGTGCTCGCTGTCAAGTTCCAAAGCAACCAGAGTCCTGCGATCGCAGCCGTCAACGCTGACAACTGTACCAGAACCCGAATCCGCCGGCTCGTTTGCCGCCTCAATGGAGTCCCGGAGACGGCAACTTTAGGCTTCATCCGTCGGGTGACAGTAGCCATGGCAACATTTTATCCATAATTTGCTATGATCAAAATTTAATACATTCCCGTTGGCAAATAAGACTGATGATATACCCGGAATGTTCCCTGAAATGCAAAACAACCTTTTCTAACGCCTTCCTCCTGCTCTTTGACACGGTTTTCGTCACAGTTTTGCACACCCTCTTCGAGTACCGCCTGCGCCGCAGACCATTACCCCAACCCGCCCAGAACGCCCTGTCAAACAGAAACGCCCCGTTGGGAGCACCCCTTGTGGGTGCCCACGCTTACACCCCCAGGAACGCCCTAGCCATCCCAACCCCCGATTTCTGACAGCACATCTCGTCACCCCTGTTCCTGGCAGACCGCACACAGTACGCTCAAAGAACACGGCATGGCAGATACCAACTATCCGGTCGGAAGGCGCGGGCGCGCATAGCCGTGTCCTCATCAGATGATGAGGACACGCTCTCTCACCGACTTGAATTGGAAAAATGGGATTGAGGCGGCAGGTCGACAGTTACTGCAGGTTGCCAACGCAAAAAGCCCGCCCGCGGATCGATGAAGTCAAGCCGTTATGCCAGCCAGTTCATCTCTCCCAACATCGGCCACCGGTACTGCTCTTCCGGTGCTGTATTGCGCGCCCAGCCAACCAGAATCGGCTCGTCAGCACGCTTCTGCGCCATTTTCCGCCGCACCTGCTCCGGATCCCACTCCCGCAAGACCTCGCCCCGCAGGTCCCGCAGAACTGACCGGCATCCGTGGTCCTCCGCACGGTTCACCAGCTCGTCCGGGTCCTCACTCAAGTTGAAGAGCTGAGCAGGCTGTCCATGGTAGTAGATGTACTTCCACTCTTCCCGCCGGACCATCCGCTGGTAAGCACCCTCAGGAGGACCGAAGGTATCGGTGCAATACTCCGAAAACGCCGTTTCATCCCACGATGTAGCCTCGTCCCGCCCGTCTATCAGAGGAAGAAAACTGCGTCCCGCCGCGTTCGGCAGCGCCGGCGCCTCCATCGCGTCAAGCATCGTGGCCGCAACATCCACCGCACTCACAACATGCTCGCAGCGCTGATTCTCAGGAATCCGGCCCGGCCAGCTCACGATTAGCGGCACCCGCACCGACTCTTCATAAAACACGTGCTTCCAGAAAAGACCGTGCTCCCCCTGCATGTCGCCGTGGTCCGACGTGTAAATGATCAAAGTGTTCTCGTCAAGCCCGTTCTCAGCGAGCGCATTCAAAATCTGTCCGATCATCGCGTCCGTGCGGTAGACCAGACCCGCGTAGGCCGTCCGCGCCCGGCGTACCTCCTCTTCGTCCATCGCCTCGATTCCCGTCGACCGGCGCCACCAGCGCAGGAAGGGATGCTGCTCTTCGAGCGCCGGCGCAGCTTTGCGCGGAAGCCCCATCCTGCCCGCATAGAGGTCGTAGTCCTCCTGCCGTGCAACGTACGGCGGATGCGGAAGTATGAACCCGACCGAAAGGCTGAATGGCTGCTTCAGCAGACCTGCCCGCTTCTGCACCCCAAACCTGTTCAATCGCTCGATCGTTACCGCCGTCACGTCCTCGTCATGGACCTGGTACCCGCTCTGCCCGGGTCCCGAACGTTTCAGGCTGAGATGATGCGGCCCCGCCGTGACACCGAGTATGCCGCGATCAGGGCCCGGATTGCCCGGGTGATTCGCACCGTGGTCACCCACAAACCGCGCCGCATACCCGTGCAGCTGGTCCGGCCCCAGCGCGTGCATGCGCCCCACAAGCTCCGGCTGATACCCCGCCGCGCCCATCGCATGCGCAATCGTCGGAATCCTCGATTCCAGCGCGTGCTCATTCGTCCAGACTTCGTTCTGAAACGGGTGCCGCCCGCTCAGCATCGACATCCGCGAGGGAACGCAGATCGGCGAGCTGCAATACGCATTCTCGAATACCACCCCCTTGGCCGCCAGCCGGTCGAGGTTCGGCGTATCGACCAGATCGTCGCCATAGCAGCCCGTCACATGCGGACTATGCTGGTCCGAGTGAATATACAATAAATTGGGCCGGCTTGACTCGTCCATAGTTCTCTCCAAAGCATCTATCTGTACTCGCTCGAAACTCCCGATTCTACAATCTCCGACGGCGCGCAAAGACCCGTCTCTCCTGTCCTCACACCCATCCAAAATCCCGCTGTTCTCACCTCCCGCAATCCAGGTAGATTAGCAAAGACGGCCAAGCGCAGCAAATATCGGCCGCCCGGCAACTGGCCGCTACTAACTACTGACTACTGACTACTGCAGTTCTGGGCGGTCGGGCCTATTCGGCCCTCCCTCGTGCGGGGGCTCCGCCCCCGCAGCGCCCCCCCTAATGCCTACCCGACCGGGTGTCGATATTCGTAACAGGTGCCTTATCGAAGGTGTCCAGCCAGACCACGTCCCGCCAGCCCCATCAGATCCCCGTAGGTGCCGGACTTGCCCCTGCCCTTTCCCGCCCCGAAACCGGGATGCACCCCCCACGCTTGCAACCTCTTGTGCCTACCACCAAGTCTGTGATACCATCAGGCTCTCCTGAGTCCTTCACAGATCAGTGGGTGTTGCAGCTATTCTTTCGCAAATTCTGCAATGCTCGGTTTGTTCAGCCGGTTGCATGACCTTCACTCACCTGCTGAATGAGAGCAAAGGTGAAGTCCCGATGGCCTCTCTCTGCCTTATACACCGCATACTGCATACAAATTCTCACGCGACTACAGTTCAATTACCTGCAGCTTACTGGACTGCAATGTTTCCGCGTCGTTCACGTTTAATTCGGCGTCCGCCATAGAATCCCCCGTGCCTTGTCCCTGGAAGAGTAAGGTTGAAACTCGTATCGAGGTTTTCGAACTATACTGCAAAGGAGAACAATGGCCATGATCGAGCGAAAGATCTCCCGACGTAAGTTCCTGCAACTCTCCGCATTTGCCGCCGCCGGTACTGTCGCTGCAGCCTGCACCCCGACGCAACCGTCTCCCGAAGCCGAACAACCCCAGGCAGTCCAACGCGAGCAAATACCAACACCTTCATCACAATATGGTGAAGCCCCAATGTTGGCCGAACTGGTCAGCGCCGGCGAGTTGCCCCCTGTAGATGAACGGCTTCCCGTAGACCCGATGGTTCTGGACCTGCCCTGGTCCGACGTGGGCCATTACGGGGGAACTCTGCGTAAGGCGACAACCAGCAGCTCCTTCAGTGATCAGACGCAACTCATGTACGGTCACTCCAGCCTGCATTGGACCGAAGGTGGGCAGGAAGTAGGGCCTGGCCTGGCCAAAGCCTGGGAAGTCAACCAAGACGCGACGGTCTGGACCCTTTACTACCGCGAAGGTACCCGCTGGTCGGACGGTGAGCCGTTCACCGTAGACGACGTTATCTTCTGGTGGGACGACATGATTCTCAACGAAGAGCACCCGTCCACCCGGCCCTCTTGGACCATGTCGGGTGACGCGCCGATGCAGTTGTCGAAAGTAGACGACTACACCCTGACCATCCAGTTTGCCGGCCCCTCACCCATTACCGATATTGAAATCGCAGCCTGGGTGGGTGGAGGCATTGGCACAGGGTTGGACGCCCAGCCTCGGCACTACATGGAACAGTTCCATCCCGACTACTCTGACTCCGAGGACTTCTCGACCTTTACCGCAAAACAGGAGTGGTGGACCAATCCTGAACACCCGGTACTGAATGCGTGGCGGCCGGTTCGGCTGGAGGCAGGCCAGCGACTGGTGATGGAACGCAATCCCTACTATTACATGGTGGATGTGGAAGACAATCAGCTGCCATACATCGATTCCGTAGACGTCGGTTTCGCCGAGAATAACGAGATTCTCAACCTTAAAATCATCAACGGCGAAATCGATTTCATGGCCCATCCCAACCTCAGTCTGCGTGACATTGCCATCTATAAGGACAATGAGGAAAACGGCAATTATCGGCTGGAGCTGTGGGACAACGGCGCCGGCGGCGCACCGGCCTGGGGCATCAACTGGAACTACCCTGAACCGGAGAAGCAGGCCGTCTATCGCAAAGTCGAGTTTCGCCGCGCGCTTTCCCATGGAATTGACCGCGAGAGAATCCGCAAACTGACCTTCTTCGGTCTGGGCGGACCTGCCAGCACGGCAGTCGATTCGATAAACTCTCGCCAATATCACAGCTCGCCCCGGGGCAAAGAACTGTTGGACCAACTGCTTAACCTTGCAGTTGAGCACGATCCCGAAAAGGCCGCCGCCCTGCTTGATGACGCAGGCGTGACCGACCAAAATGGAGATGGATGGCGACAGTTGCCCAGCGGAGAACCCCTTGAAATCTGGATCCAGATAAACGCCGGTAGCCCGTTTACCGAAGCAGCCGAACTGATGAAGGAGGACTGGCGCGCGATCGGGCTGGACGCAAGAGTGGACGCCATGCCGGGCGCTCAGTTGGGGCAGATTTTCTTGGGAGGGACCTTCGACATCCGTGTCTTTGGCGGTGGTGCCCCGGGTTCGGCAGACCTCCTTAGCTTTCCGGTCTTTCTCACCTCGTTCGGCCCCAGTGGCCGTTGGGCGCCCCTTTACGGCGCTTGGATGAGCCTCGAAGGCACACCCAGGGAAGGCGTTGACGCCGACAAGCCGCCGCATGAACGCCAACCCCCCTGGGATGAACCAGCGCCCGATGATCCGGCTTACCGGATGTGGCAACTGCACAAGCAGGCCCGCAGCGAGCCTGATCGCCAGAAGCGGGATGAATTGGTTTATGAGATCTTGCAGATCCACGTCGACGAGGGGCCCTTCTGGCTCGGCATCATCGCTGACCTGCCGCGTCCCGCCATCATAGGCAACCGTGTGAAGAACACGCCCACACGCGATCAGCTGCCCCTGGGTGGTTGGTTAGGCCCTTGGGTTGTCGCATATCCAGGCGCAATTACCTATCCGGAGCAGTACTATTTGGACGACATGGCATGACAAAGCCCAAAAACGTCCTCTTCATCGCCGTTGACGACCTGCGGCCTGAGATCAGTTGCTTTGGCAAAGCCAAACTACATACGCCAAATATAGACAAGATCGCGGCTCGCGGCATTCAATTCAACCGCGCCTACTGCCAGGTGCCAGTCTGCGGTCCTTCGCGAATAAGCCTCCTCACCGGAAAACGCCCTTCGCAACCGACTGGCAACCGTTGGGGACTGGGTTCCCCGCCGCCCGGGGAGCCCAGCCTTCCCGGCTATTTCAAGGCGCATGGATTCCGGACGGTTTCCATAGGAAAAGTCTATCACCGCAACGACGACGACGAGGCCGGCTGGACAAGACGCTACCGCGATACCTTCAACGAACAGGCCTATACCGTCCACGGCTACTGCGCCGGCTATCAACTTGACGAAAACCTTCGCAAGTTGAGAAACTTCGGCCGGCAATTCAGCCAGGCCAAGGCAGACCTCGATCTTCCCCCAATCTGCGAAGCGGCCGACGCCCCGGACGACGCCTACCCTGATGGGATTATTGCACAACGGGCGATCGAGGTTCTTCGGGAGTTCCAGGGGCAGGACGATCCCCTCTTCCTGGCGCTGGGCTTTTATCGGCCTCACCTACCCTGGGCCGTGCCGCAAAAGTATTGGGACCTCTACGACCGTGACGATGTAGATCTCGCCCAAAACCCTTTTCTCCCCAAAGACGGTATCGGCATTTCAAATCTGGGCGACTTCCTGCATTACGGCGAATCTGAAATCGACCGCACCTATTCCGACCTGGGCAAATACAGTGAAGATGATTTCCCGCTCCTGAGCGAGGCAAAGCAACGAGAGTGCATTCATGGCTACTGGGCAAGCGTTAGTTTCACAGACGCCCAGATCGGAAGGGTTTTGGCCGAGTTGGAGAGACTTGGCCAGCTGGACGAAACGGTGATTGTGTTGTGGGGCGACAATGGCTGGCATCTCGGAGAGCACAGACTGTGGTCCAAAACATCCAGTTTCGAGGAATCAACCAGGATCCCGCTTCTTGTGTCAGTCCCGGGCCTGACAAATGGCCTGACTTGCAATGCCCTGGTTGAACTGGTCGATCTCTATCCCACACTCTGCGACCTGGTCGGACTCGAGCGGCCACCGCATTTGGAGGGTTTGAGTCTGGCCCCGCTGCTCGAAAACCCGGACAGAGTGTGGAAAGCGGGCGTGTTCTCGATGATGCATCAAGGCCATGCCAAAACCTTGCGCACAGACCGCTATCGCCTCACTCGCTATACCAATGTTCCCGCTGAAGGCGACCTCTGGCATCTGCGCGATTCCGCGTCAGGGCATGCCTTCGAACTCTTCGACCTTCACAATGATCCGGGGGAGAACGTGAACATCGCCGGACGCCCGGAACACAGAGCGCAGGTCGAGGCGTTGGACCAAATGCTGACCGCTGGCTGGGCGCCAATCAGAAGGCAGGTGCAGAGTTAGCGCGACAGTGGCAAAAAAAGTACTCGTGAATCTCTCGTCTGACGCGAACCAGCGCCTGCCTCTATCGCGAGAACACAGATAAACGCTGCTGCTCACATGGAGTTTCCTCCTAGCAGAATGGAGGTGTGATGTGTTGCGAGTCCGCAAGCGGAGCCCGGTTTTCTATCAGAACCTGTGGGGCTTTGCATTCGGGTCCCGGCTATCGTCCTGCCCATCGTAGAACTCGCCAAAGAGAACCTGGAAATGCTGGAACGCGTCTACGATGGCGCGCAGACCGTTAGCGAATCGGTGGCTGAGTTCTGCCAGAAAGTGAATGCGATCTTGGCGAGTTGATAGCCAGGCATTAGGTCGGGTGACCGTCACGTTGCTGCGTGGCGGTCACCCGTTGTCGGCACATTCCCGTTCAACCACCTTTCCTCCAGTCGTCCACGATGGCTGCCGCACCACGCCTTTCTAGCCCTGTCCTCAAGTCCTTGCCGGGGCAGGAGATGAGAACAGGCAGTGTGCGGCGTTCTTGGGATGGCTTTCTTCCCCCTTCTACATCTGGACATCCACAGACGCCTCTTGAAAGCGAGGGCAAACAATGAAGTTCGGTGCTTCAGTGTGGCCGTTCAAGTGGACCACCCCCTATGACAAATCTATCTCCAGAATCGCCCGGTTAGGGTTTAGCGCTGTCGAGTTGATTGCGTGGCAGCGCGAGGTTCTCGATGAATACTACACACCGCAGACTATTAGAGACCTCAGGAACATCATAGACAGCGAAGGCCTCCTGCTATCCCAGTTCGTTTCAACCCCGCCAGGAATGGCCAGTCCGGATCAGCGAGACAGAGATCGGTCGGTTGAGCACTTCAAGAAGGTAGTCGAAGTTGGTGTCGAACTTGGAACCGAAATCGTCAACAGCGTATCGGTCCATCCGTTTGACATTCAATTCCCGCGGATAACTGACCTGCCGCATATGCAGAAATTCCAGGTGGATATCCCCTCCGGTCTCGATTGGCAGCAGAACTGGCGGGACTATGTCGACACCATGCGCCGGTGCTGCAGTCTGTGTGAAGACGCCGGATTAAAGTACGCACTTGAGCCGCATCCATACCGGTACATGGCCAACGCAGCCTCAATGCTGCGTCTGATCGAACATGTCGGGTCGGATTCGTTGGGGATGAATCTCGATCCAAGCCATCTCTTTCCCGTTGGCGAGATCCCGCATGTCGTCATCTATCAACTCGCTGACAGAATCTTCCACTGCCACTTTTCCGACAATGACGGCACGACCAATGTTCACTGGCGGCCGGGCAAAGGAAAAATCGACTGGGAAGCCGTAATGATAGCCCTCAAAGATGTCGGTTTCAACGGGGTCGTCTCAATTGAACTGGAAGATGTGCCCGGTGTGGCCAGATCTGTATCCGACGTCCCTCGGGAATGCGTGGCAACCGAGGACTTTGACCGCGAGAACATCGCCGCCTTGCAATACATCAAAGACATCTGTGACCGTGTCGGAATCACTTATGACTGATGCATCCTGTGCCCGCGCTGACGCCGCAATAGGGTCGGCCCGTCAAGGCAATGGATAGCTCCTATTGGACCTCGTCTAACCGGTTCTTTTCGATGCGGGAAAAATTCTTGCGGGAAAAGGGTAGGCAGCAAGGTCTTCGGGCCAGGTGCCCCCTTGAGATCACTTGAGCAGGGCAGCCTGACCCAATCTAGGCCCAACCCATACAATCCGGCCCTTGATCTTCGCCAGAGGCTTCTATATCCCATCAAGCAACCAAAGGAGTTCCGAGTTGCTCCTGCCACAGCCGTCGGCGCATACTCGATCGCCCCGGATAACGGACGTTTGACCTTCCTTGACAGGGAGTCCGGCCATGACACTGACCACTGCAGTTTGGGCGGTCGGGCCTATTCGGCCCTCCCTTGTGCGGGGGCTCCGCCCCCGCAACGCCCCCTCTCCTACAACATGCCTCGTCGACCGGGTGTCGACATTGGTAACAAGTGCCCAATCGAAGGTGCTTAGCCAGACCACGTCCCCCCAATCCCATCAGATCCCCGCAGGTGCCGGCCTTGTGCCTGCCCTCGCACGCCCAACTGACGAACTCCACCCACGGCTAGGCACCCACCGTGCGTCTCGCCAAAATACGCTAAACATTTTCATCCACCGCCGGCTCTGATTCGCCGCCAGACTGTTCCCACCCCAAAACTGGTGTGCACCCCCGATGTCCCTCTGACTTGGCTCGCCCTACCGCCTATGTTACAATGCCGCCCGACTTCCCTGGCTACAACCGCACACAACGGCCCACCTCACATTTGGACGTGTAGCACATGGAAAGACCCCATATCCTGCTCATAACGACCGACCAGCAGCGCTTCGACGCCGCCGGCGCCGCCGCACCCTCCTTCATGCGCACGCCACACTTCGATCACCTGACCCGTGAAGGGATCGACTTCACCTCTGCCTACGGCGACTGTCCCGTCTGCGTCCCCTCGCGCATGTCCATCATGACCGGAAAATACGTCACTACCCACGGAATGACCGGCAACGGGCCATCCTCCCGCGCCATCCCCGACGCCAGCGATACGCTGCCCACCTGCATGAATAAACTGGGCTACCAGACCGCCGCTATCGGCAAAATGCACTTCACGCCCCAGCGCGCCCGCCACGGCTTCCAGGAAATGATCCTGCCCGAGGACTACTACCGCCACATGGCCCGTCGCGGCTACGATGTCCAGCCCATGCACCACGGCCTCGGCCAAAACGAGCTCTACCCCGGCATGGCAACCGTCCCCGAAGCCCTGACGCTAACATCCTGGACCGCCGAACAGTGCGTCGAATACATCCGCGAACGCCGCGACCCCACCCTGCCTTTCTTCCTCTGGTGCTCCTTCTCCAAGCCGCATCCCCCAATCGATCCCCCGGAGCCCTACTACTCCATGTACCGAAACTGTGACATACCCGCGCCCGTCTTCGGCGACTGGAGTGAAGGGGAAGACGTTCCCTACGCATTTCGCCTCATGCGCGAAAAACAGTCATTCGACCTCGTCCCCCCAGAGATAATCCGCGAGGCGCGCGCCGCCTACTACGGCGTCATCACCCAGATCGACTACAACATGGGCCGCATCTTCGCCGCCCTGCAGGACATGGACATCTTCGACGATACCCTCATCATCTACACCTCGGATCACGGCGAATACCTCGGCGATCACCACGCCGGCGCCAAGGGCTTCTTCCACGAAGCCTCAGCCCACGTCCCCTTCGCACTGCGTATGCCGCAGGGCTGGGACAACCGCCAACACGGTACGCGCAACCCTTCTCTCGTCACCCTCGCCGACATTCTGCCCACTGCCGTCGCAGCCGCAGGCGGCACACCCCCGGACGACGTCGACGGTCTCGATCTCGTTGCCCTTGCCCGGGGAGAGATAGAACCGCGACCCTACTTGGAATCTGCCCTCGGCAGTCAGGACAGGCCCGGCAACTACGCCATCACCGACGGCCGCTGGAAATACATCTGGTTCCCGGTCGGCGGCAGCGAGCAACTCTTCGATCTCGAAACAGATCCGCAGGAGCTCCGCAGCCTCGCCGGCGCCGCCGGAGCCTCACCGCATCTCGAAAGACTCCGTTCCGAACTCATCGACCGTCACCAGGCCAGGGGATCCGCAGCGGTCGAAGGCGGCAACTGGGTCACCCAGCCCGTGCCGCCTGAAACTGAAGCAGACCGCCGCAACACCAGCTGGCCCGGCTACCATACTGAGTTCTACCACATCGACGTACGCCATTGACCGCTACTTGCCCGGCTGAGACTCGAACCTTCGTCTCGGCATGAGCGACTTCCATAACCTAAAGGAGATTCCCATGTTCAGATTGCGTACGAGCCAGGTGACCCCTACCGCAAGGGCCCTGTGGGTCTTGCTGCTGGTGTTTGCACTGGTCCTCTCGGCCTGCGGCGGCGGCCAGCAACCTGCCGCCGAAGAGGAGCCCGCGCCCGCAGAAGAAGCCGCCTCCTCCGAGGACACCCAGGAGGCCGCCGACGATGCGATGACGTCCGCAAAAGAGGCGCCGATGCTTGCCGAAATGGTCGCAGCCGGCGATCTGCCTCCCCTTGAGGAACGCATTCCCATCGATCCACTCGTGATCGACCTGCCCTGGATCGAAATCGGCCAGTATGGCGGCACGCTCAAACGTACTACCACCAGCACTGACTTTCGCGACACCTCACAGTATATGTACGGCCATTCCCCCTTGCACTGGCAAGATGGCGGCGCCGCTGTCGGCCCCGGCCTGGCCAGAGCTTGGGAGAGCAACGAAGATGCCTCCCAATGGACCTTCTACTTCCGTGAAGGCACCAAGTGGTCGGACGGACACCCATTTACCGTCGATGATGTCCTCTTCTGGTGGCAGGACATGGCTGCCAACCCCGACCATCCCATGGCAATGCCCGCCTGGACGCTCGTAGGCGGCCAGCCCATGACCGCCGAAAAAATCGACGACTACACCATCCGGTTTTCGTTTGCAGCCTCCTCTCCCCTGATCGAAATAGAGCTGGCTGCATTCGTCAACGGCGGTATCTCCTATAACTTTGGGCCGTATCCGCGTCACTATCTGGAGCAGTTCCATCCCAACTACTCCGATGCCGCCGACTACGAAGAATTCACCGAAAAGCAGGACTGGTGGAACAACCCGGATCGACCGGTACTGAACGCCTGGATGCTGGTCTCGCTTGAACCAGGCAACCGCATGATCCTCGAGCGCAATCCCTACTACTACGCCGTCGACACCGCCGGCAATCAGCTGCCCTATATCGACAGAATGGAAGTCTCCTTCGCCGAAAACGCCGAAGTCCTGAAGCTGCGCATCTTCAGCGGCGACGTCAACTTCCACGCCCACCCCCACCTCTCGCTGCGCGATCTTGCAGTCCTGAAGGAAAACGAGGCCAACGGCGACTATCGCGTCCTCCTGTGGGACAACGGCGCAGGTGGTGCCCCCGCTTGGGGCGTCAACTGGAATAACCCCGACGACGCCAAACGCGCCGTCGTGCGCACAACACAGTACCGCCGCGCCCTCTCCCACGCCATGGATCGCGAGCGCATCCGCAAGATAACCTTCCTCGGTCTGGGTGGCGAGGCCAGCACCGGTACAATGTCCCCCAACTCCGCCCAGTTCAACCGCTCGCAAAAGGGCCAGGAAATGCTGGTCGCATGGCGAGAGTCAGCCGTTACCTACGACCCTGAGCTGGCCGCAAGCCTGCTCGACGAAATCGATGTCACCGACCAGGATGGCGACGGCTTCCGCGATCTCCCCGACGGCTCACCCCTGGAAGTGCGTATCGACTTCCCGGCAGGAAACACCGCCTTTATCGAGACCGCCGAGCTCATGACCGAAGACTGGAAGGCAATCGGCCTCAACGCCTATGTCAATTCCATTCCCGGCTCCCAGGTCGGCGTGATGACCACAAACGCCACCTACGACATTCGACTGTACGGCGGCGGCGCCCCTGACGGTCCCGATCTGCTCACCTATCCTGCCTGGCTGATCTCTTACGGAAGCGGCGGGCGCTGGGCTCCCCTGTATGGCGCCTGGATGGCAGCAGAGGGAACGCCCAAGGAAGGTACCGAGCTGGACTTGGATCCGCGCGATCGCACGCCCCCGCGCGAAGAGATTCCCGTGGATGACCCGATGTTCCGCATGTGGGAACTCTACAAGCAGGCCATCGCCGAACCGGATCTCGCTAAACGCGATGAACTCACTTTCGAGATCATTCAGATCCACATCGACGAAGGCCCCTTCCTGTTGGGCGGCATCGCCGATCCACCCAATATCGTGATCGCCAGCAACCAGTTCCACAACGTTCCCACCAGCGAAGATATCCCGCTCGGCGGCTGGTTGGGCCCGTGGGTGCTGGGTATGCCAGGCGCAATGACCTATCCCGAAGTCTATTTCATCGCCGAATAAGCGAAGCAGTGCGAAATCTCGATTCTGCGACTGCTTGACTGACTATCCAATGACCTTACTGGACCTCGGCTCCGACAAACCCTTGGCCGGGTATGTTAGGTGAACAGCGAAACGAAAGTATGGCTCAATTCGGAGAGGGGAGTGGCTACAATGCTCCTCTCTTCGATCTGGCTACCCGACAGAGCAACTCATATAGAACGGGAAGGCGGGCGTTTCGTCCGCTTTCTGGCATAATGTGGCAGTCTGAATCCCGAACCTGGTAGCCGGACGGAGCCCGCCCTTGCAGAAGTTCATCCTCTCGCGTTTCCTCTATATGCTGGTCACGATGTTCTTCGTGTCGATTGTGGGCTTTGTGATTATCAATCTGCCGCCCGGCACATACATGGATGTCTATCGTGCCCAGTTGGAAGCGCAAGGGACCAGGACCACCGAGCGCCAGCTCGAAGCGATCGTGCGCCAGTACGGCCTCGATCAGCCGGTCCATGTGCAATACTGGAAGTGGGTGTCCGGTTTCGTACGAGGCGACTTCGGCCGTTCCTTTGCTTACAACAAGGATGTCAACGAGCTCATCTGGGAACGGCTGACGCTTACAATGGTCATCTCAATCACAACCCTGCTCGTCACCTGGTTGATTGCCATCCCAATTGGAGTCTATTCGGCCACACACCAATATCAGGCCAGCGATCACATCTTCACAACCATCGGCATGGTCGGCCTTTCCATCCCCAATTTTCTTCTCGCCCTCATCTTGATGGTGATCGCCGCCATCGTCTTTGATCAATCTGTCGGGGGACTGTTCTCGCCCGAGTATGTGGACGCCCCCTGGGATGTCGCCAAACTGTGGGACCTCCTGAAACACATGTGGATCCCCGTGCTCGTCGTCGGCACCTCCGGCACCGCCGGACTCATCCGTATGATGCGCGGCAATCTGCTCGATGTGCTCAAAATCGCCTATATCACCTCTGCTCGCGCCAAGGGTCTGCCCGAGCGTCGCGTCATAGTCGTCCATGCAGTGCGCAATGCCATTCATCCTCTCGTGATGATCCTGGGCACCAGCCTTCCGCAGATCATCTCTGGCGCAACCATCGTGTCAATGGTACTCAGCCTGCCCACGACAGGCCCCCTCTACTTCAACGCACTTCTCCAGCAGGACATGTATCTGGCCGGCACATTCCTCGTCTTTCTGGCCGGGCTCCTGGTCATCGGCAACTTCCTTGCCGATATCCTCCTCGTCTGGATCGACCCCCGCATCCGCTACACCTGACCATGGCGACCAACGCTGCAACCATCGAACTTCAGACCGGCGACGAGGCCCGCGAAACAACGGCCATCTCACCGGCTCGCCTCATCGGTCGCCGTTTCTTGCGCAACAAGCTGGCCATCGCCGGCGGCGTTGTCCTCCTCCTCCTCTATTTGTCGGCCCTCTTTGCAGACTTCATCGCCCCCATCCCCTACACCGACGTCCATGAGGACTACGTATTCGTGCCTCCACAACTTCCCCGCTTTCTTGACGAACAAGGGGGCTTCCACCTGCGGCCCTTTGTCTACGGACTGGAAAGCGAACTCGACATGGACACCTTTCGCTTTGTCTATAGCGAAATCCATGAAGCAAAATATCCGATTAAGTTCTTTGTCGAGGGATATGAATACAAGCTCCTTGGCCTCATTCCATTCAACCGGCACCTCTACGGAGTTGACGCCCCCGGCGTATTCTATCTCTTGGGCAGCGACGATCTCGGCCACGATATGGTAGCCCGCGTCTTCATGGGAGCAAGGATATCTCTGACAATCGGGCTGGTCGGCGTTATCCTGACAATCATCTTCGGCGCCACCCTCGGTACAATATCCGGCTTCTACGGCGGCGGCCTCGACACCTTGATCCAACGCGTCATCGAATTCCTGATGTCCTTCCCCGCCATCCCACTTTGGGCTGCCCTGGCCGCGGCTATGCCGCCCAATTGGTCCCCGCTGCAGCGCTTTTTCGCAATCTCGGTGATCCTGTCCCTTGTCGAGTGGACCGGCCTGGCAAGACAGGTACGCGCAAAGGTGCTGTCATACCGCGAGATGGAATATACACTCGCCGCCAGGGCCGCCGGCGCCTCCGACGCCCGCATCATCTTCCGCCACATGCTCCCCAACGCCTTCAGCCACATCATCGTCGTCGCCACCCTCGCCATCCCGGGCATGATTCTCGCCGAAACCGCCCTCAGCTTTCTCGGCCTCGGCATCCAACCCCCGCAGACCAGCTGGGGCGCCCTCCTCAAACAGGCCCAGCTGGTGAGCGTACTCCTCCAGCAGCCCTGGCTCCTTATCCCCGCCTTCTTTGTCATCGCCGCCGTCCTCACCTTCAACTTCGTCGGCGACGGCCTCCGCGACGCGGTCGACCCCTACTCCCTCTGAATGAACCCACCCTCGATTACCTGGAGTCCAGACGTTTCAAAGAAGATCAGTGAGCAACCCGCCGGCGTTCAGACAGACAGCACCATGAATTCGACTGTGACTTTCCGAGTGCTTTCACTTGCCCTGTTTACGCTGCTTGCCATCGCTTGCTCTTCAGGCGAGGAGGCTGGACGCATCGACTCCGCGTCCTCCACCGCCTCCGCGGACGGCGCACGGCTGACCATCTCCCTGTCTCCAGCCGAACCACCCTTCTCCCCAGCGCGGCATGGCCAGCCCCTCGGCGAAAACATCGCGCCCCTCGCCTCGGGGCTCGCCTACATCAGAGGCGATGAAGGCCACCTCGTTGTCGACGACCAGGCTTTCCTGGCAATCGACGGCGATACCGACACCATCTGGAGCTCAAAACAGCCTGCTCCGCAGTGGTATGCAATAGCCTTGGACCAAACCTACCTGGTTGACAGAGTAGATCTGGTCGTCACGCAAGCCCCACCCGGCCCCACGACCCATGAAATCTGGCTGGGTCACGGTTCAGGCCTGCGCACCTTCTACAAGCGTCTTGAAGATGTCCACACCGAGGATGGCCAGATCCTGGCCGTCCCGATCGACCCCCCTCAGAAAATCAACGAAGTCTTGATCCTGACTCTTCACAGTCCCAGCTGGGTCGCCTGGCGCGACTTCCGCGTCTTCGGCACCCAACCGGACGCCCCCGTGGCAGATGAGGCGGAGCCCCGCTATTCCGTCGCCGAGGTGGTCACTGGACTGGACTACCCCGTCCGCGTAACCCATGCCGGCGACGGCAGCGGACGCATCTTCGTAGTTGAACTTCCGGGCCGCATTCGTATAGTCACCGGAGGAGGAGCAAGCGTAACGCCCTTCCTGGATATTTCGGAACGCGTAAACTGCTGCGAAGGCGAGCGCGGCATGTTCGGACTGGCATTTCCCCCATCCTATCCCCAATCCGGCCAATTCTACGTCAGCTACACCAACAGCCAGGGCGCCACAACCATTAGCCGTTTTGACGTCAGCGAAGACCCCAATCGCGCCGACGAAAACAGCGAGGAGATTCTCCTTACCATCGACCAGCCCCACGAAAACCACAACGGCGGCCACCTCGAATTCAGTCCCCAGGACGGTTACCTCTACATCGGTAGCGGCGACGGCGGACTCCCTCGTGATCCCGAAAACAGTGGGCAGACCACCGATTCGCTGCTGGGCAAACTCCTCCGCATCGACGTCGAGTCAGGCGAATCCCCCTACGGCGTGCCCACCGGCAACCCCTTTGTTCAGGCCGATGGCTACCACCCGGAAATCTGGGCCCTCGGCCTTCGCAATCCATGGGGGTTCGCCTTCGATCAGCAGAGCGGCGACCTCTATCTGCCCGACACCGGCAACTTCAAACGCGAGGAAGTCAACTTCCAACCGGCCGCAGCAAGCGGCGGCCAAAACTATGGCTGGCCCCTCATGGAAGGCAGCATCTGTTTCGAACATGACCTCCTCACCTGCAGCGCTGCCGGCCTAGTCCTGCCCGTCTCCGACTATGACCATACCCGCGGCTGTGCAATAGTCGGCGGCGCCGTCTACGCCGGGGACAGCCTCCCCGGTCTCCATGGAACATTCATCGTCGCAGACTATTGTACAAGCAGAATCTGGGGGATTAGACGTTCCAAAGAGGATGCAACACGAGGAAAAACAACCATCTGGCGAAGTCAACTGTTGGCTTCGGCTGGCCTGCCGGTCAGTAGTGTGGGAGCCGACGAGGAGGGCAATGTATACTTCACCATTCATGCTGAAGAAATCGGGGCCGTCTACACCCTTGTCGAAAAATAGCGCAAACGCCGTAACACCGTCAGCCAGTGAAAAACCGCAGAAGTCACAATGTACAATCCAACGCCATTTCGTACAGTGGCAGCTGCATTGACGCCATGAAGAGCATTGTAGGCCTCCTGCTACTGGCACTCTCAACCCTCATTGCATCGGCATGTGAATCAAACTCGCCGAACGGCCAAGCCGCCGAAGCACCTGCCTCGATTGCCAACCTCACCCTCTCTGTCTCCCCCGCGTCGGCCTGGTCGTCCTCACCATTCGCGTCCCCGCCCCTGGGAGAAAACGTTGCCCTGCAGGGCTACGCAACCGCCTCGGCAAGAGACGCCGCTGGCCTTCTCACCGTCGATGCCGTGACCGCCCACCTGGCAACTGATGGCGACTTCTCCACCGTGTGGAGCTCGCAGCAGCCTGCGCCGCAATGGTTCTCCGTTGCACTTGATGACCTCTATCTCGTCAATCGGATTCAGCTGCACGTTACCCAGGCGCCGCCGGGCCCCACCACACACGAAATATGGCTGGGAAACGGCTCCGGCAGTCGCACCCTTTTCACAAGGCTCCGCAATGTCCCTACCGAGGATGGGCAGCTGCTTGACATAGACCTGGATCCACCCCGCGCCGTCGACGAGGTATTTGTCCTTACCCTCGACAGCCCCAGCTGGGTGGCATGGCGCGAAATCAGCGTGTTCGGATTTCCTGCCCCCGCTCCGCTCTCCTCCCGCAACACGCCTCGACTGACTCTCCAACCCATCGCATCTGGCCTGAATATGCCGGTCCAGTTATCCCATGCCGGCGACCAGAGCGGCCGCCTCTTCGTAGCCGAAAAAGAGGGACGCATTCGTGTCGTAAGAGATGGCGCCGCCCTTGACACCCCATTCCTGGACATCTCCGATCGTGTCCTCTGCTGCGTGCACCGGGGCCTGATCGACATTGCCTTTCCGCCCTCTTTCACTGCCTCAAAGCACTTCTACGTAAGCTATACCAACCTCGACGGCCATACAACCATTAGCCGCTTCAACACGTCCCACGACCCCGACCGAGCCGACCCCGAAAGTGAAGAGGTTGTGCTCACCATCGAGCAGCCTGCCGAACATCACAACGGCGGACACATGGCCTTTGGCCCCAAGGATGGCTACCTCTACGTTGCCAGCGGCGATGGCGGCTCGTTCAGCTATCCCGACAACCCGGCACTCGAACGCGACACGCTGCTCAGCAAGCTCCTGCGCATCGATGTCGAGTCCGGCGCACAGCCATATCGCATTCCGAACAGCAATCCCTTCGCCGGCGAAAGCGGCTACCGCGGCGAAATCTGGGCGCTGGGCCTGCGCGACCCCGGCAACTTCGCCTTCGACCGCGCAACCGGCGATCTCTTTATCCCCGACTCGGGGAACCGCCGTCGCGAAGAAATTAACTTCCAACCCGCTGCCAGTCCCGGCGGCGAAGATTATGGCTGGTTCAGAATGGAGGCCAATCTCTGCTTCGACAACTTCGTCGTGCCCTGCAGCGCCGAATCACTGACTCTGCCGGTTGCCGAATATGATCACTCGCAGGGCTGTGCCGTCACCGGTGGCGCCGTCTACCGTGGACCAGGGTTCCCCGCCTTGCAGGGCCTTTTCCTCTTCTCTGACTTCTGCAGCGGCCGCATCTGGGGCCTGAAACGACCCGACCCGCCGCATGAGATGGGATGGCAAAGCACGCTCCTCATGAACACGCCCCTCTCCATCAGCAGCATCGGTCGGGACGAAGTCGGCAACCTCTATGCCACCAGCTTCGACGACGGCGTCCTCTATCGGCTGACCGAAAGACCTGACATCGCAGCTAGCGGCGATTCCCCCTCCCAAAACATCGCCCTTCGCGGGTCAGGCATAGCATCCACCGGCAACGAGTCAGTCGCACTGGCAACCGACGGCGATCCGGCCACCGCCTGGGACGCTGAACTGCCCACACCGCAGTGGTTCTCAGTCCTCCTCGATGACCTCTACCTGATTGACCAGGTCGAACTGGTATTCGCCGGTGAAGCAAACGCGCCGGCAACGCTTGAACTCTGGTTGGGCAACGGATCCGGGATCCGCACTCTGCATAAGCGCCTTGTCGATGTCCGGCCCAATAGCCAGAGCCTGCTGGCCATCCCCATCGATCCCCTGCAGGCGGCCAATGAACTGATGCTGCTCTCTCTGCAGGGTCAGGATGCAGTCTCTTGGCGCGAATTCAGAGTCTTCGGCTCACCTGCTGCCCACATGCGTGCGGAAAACGCCTTGCCCCGCGTTCGCCTCGCCGCGACCGTCACAGGCCTTGAACTTCCTGTCCTGATTTCGCATGCAGGCGACAGTAGCGGCCGTATCTTCGTAGCCGAGCAGAAAGGACGCATCCGGATCGTGACTGACGGCCGTCTTCTCGAAACGCCCTTTCTTGACATCTCCAATCAAGTCGCCTGCTGCGGAGAACAGGGGCTTTTCGGCCTCGCCTTCCCGCCGTCCTATGCCGCTAGCCTTCACTTCTACGTCAGCTACTCCAACCTCGACGGCGATACCGTCGTAAGTCGCTTCAAAACATCGGAAGACCCGGACCGGGCCGACCATGACACTGAGGAAATCCTCTTGAAACTCCCCCAGCCCTACAAGGTCCACAACGGCGGCCACCTGGCATTCGGGCCCCGCGACGGCTACCTGTACATCGGCAGCGGCGACGGCGGCACCTTCCGCGATCCCGAAAACATGGCGCAGAGACCTGACACACTGCTCGGGAAAATCCTGCGAATCGACGTGGAGTCCGGCGCCGCGCCCTACGCTGTCCCGGTCGACAACCCATTCATAGGGGCAGAAGGCTTCCGCCAGGAGATCTGGGCCCTCGGTCTGCGCAATCCGTGGGGTTTCGCCTTCGATCCCCAGACCGGGGATCTCTTCATTCCCGACGTGGGTGGCAGCCAGCGCGAGGAGGTGAACTATCTGTCTGCCGCTGGCTCTGCCGGAACGAACTTCGGCTGGGCTGTCATGGAGGGAAATCTCTGCTTCGAGCACGACTCCCTTGTCTGCAGCGCCGACGACCTCACCTCCCCCATCGCCGAGTACGACCACACGCAGGGCTGTGCAGTCGTGGGCGGGGCCGTCTACAGGGGCACCGACATTCCTGCCTTGAATGGCCTCTTTCTATTTGCCGATTTCTGCCGCGGTGACATCTGGGGACTCAAACAAACGACACAGCCTCTGTCCGGGCGAACTGAGAATGGGTGGCAGAGCGTGCGCATCGCAAACGCCGGTTTCCCCATCAGCAGCCTCGGCACAGACGAAGAAGGCAACGTATACGCCGCCGGTTACCAGGATGGTACAATCTATATGATCACTTCGAGATGATCAGCCGACATTCTCGTCTGTCCAATCGGGCCAATCCGTCTCCAAATCTCTAACTGTGTTCACCCTAGCCATCTCGCCAGCGCCACCACCCACCGGCCCCATCACATGAGCCCCCAATGAGACATGCAGTCGCGTTGAAAGGCCTGCTGCTTATACTGTTACTCTCTGCCTCATGCGCAGCACGATCGGAGCCCGAAAGTCCGACCGCAGCGGTAACAGCTATCCAGCAGCCCACCGCAACAACAACCCCCACAATAATCCCTACCGAAACACCCACACTCGCGCCGTCTCCGACACATACCGCTGTGCCGGCATCTCTGAGTCCAAACGTCGCCGTGCAGGGTACGGCACGAGCCTCGTCCAATGAAGACTCGGTGCACTTCGCAATCGACGGCGATCCCCTAACGGTCTGGAGTGCCCAGGACCATCCCGCACAGTGGATCGCCATCACCCTCGACGACCTCTATCTTGCCGACCGCATTGAGCTCGTCGCCGCACAAGCCCCCGCCGGGCCGACCACGCACACCCTATGGCTTGACAACGGTTCCGGCGTGCGCACCCGGTTCACGCAGCTTACCGGCATCCACACGGAAGATGGCCAGACGCTAACCTTCGAAATCAACCCGCCCCGACCCGTCAGAGAGCTCCTTGTCCAGACCCTGGAAAGCCCTAGTTGGGTCGCATGGCGGGAAGTGAGAGTCCGTGGGCTGCCCTATATTCCCAACCACGAAAGCGGTACGACTCCGCAGTTACGCGTAGAGCAATTCCTGGACCAGCTTGTCCTACCCGTGCAGGTCACCCATGCCGGAGACGGGAGCGGCCGCATCTTCGTGGTGGAGCAGCAGGGACGCATCACCATTGCAAGAAATGGCGTGGCAAACCAGACCCTCTTCCTGGACATTACGGATCGAGTAAACTGTTGCGAAGAGCGCGGTCTTTTCAACGTCGCCTTTCCTCCTGACTTTCCCGCCGGCAACCGGTTCTATCTGAGTTATTCGAACAGCGATGTCGACACCGTAATCAGCCGCTTCACCACCACCGATGACCCCGACGTCGCCGATCCCGCCAGCGAGGAAATCCTGCTCACCGTCCCCCAACCGCATCATATACATAACGGGGGTCGGCTTGTTTTCGGTCCCAAAGACGGTTACCTGTACCTCGGAATGGGCGACGGGGGGAGTGAAGGTCGCCCTGCCCACTTCCCCCAGGACCCGGCTCTTCTTCTTGGAAAGATTCTTCGCATCGATGTGGAGTCAGGCGGGCAACCCTATGAAGTCCCCGCCAGCAATCCCTTCGTCGCCGACGAAGGCTTCCGCCCCGAAATCTGGGCACTCGGATTCAGAAACCCTTGGGGCTTTGCATTCGACGAACAAACAGGGGAACTCTACATCCCCGATACGGGACACAACGATCGCGAAGAGATAAACTTCCAGCCGGCATCCAGTGCCGGCGGCGAAAACTACGGGTGGCCGACAATTGAAGGTACCCGCTGTCCCAGATTCGAAGACCTCCCTGTGCCCTGTCGCCAGGCCGGAATCTTCACCCCGCCCGTAGCCGAATACGATCACACGCGCGGCTGCGCCATCGTGGGCGGGGTCGTCTACCGAGGCAGCGAATTGCCCCGCCTGAGAGGCCGTTTTCTCTTCGCCGATTTCTGCCGCGGCGACATCTGGAGCCTCACCAAGCCGGACGCAACCGGAAGTTCTGGCCCGGATCAGGCGAATCATGATGTCTGGCAGAGTGAGTTGGTCCTGAAAGCCTCCGTTCCAATCAGTAGCGTCGGAGAGGATGAAGAGGGCAATCTATACGTGACTGGCTACCAGAATGGCGTAGTCTACAAGATTACCGCAGAATAGTCGGATGAATTTCCGGTTTCCCTTCGACTGGCCGGATTCTCGCCGCTGCTCTGGAGGAGCAATCGTAGAAACGATATGCCCCGGATTTCCCAGACCGGACCTCAGGAAGCGCTACAAATGAGACGCACCATCTTGGTCTCCGTCATGCTCCTGGGCCTTGCTGTCCTCACCGCCTGTGAGTTGCAGCCAGTACCCGAGCTGTCCTCAACGGCGGCCCAGGATTCACAGGCGGCAATTGCCCCCGCCACCCCAACCC
>WTGY01000113.1 GCA_011523365.1 Caldilineaceae bacterium | reverse complement strand
CCCTCTCCTTCCCCGCCAACTTCATGTTCGTTGCCGCCATGAACCCCTGCCCCTGTGGCTTCTACGGCGACGAACGCAAGCCCTGCTCCTGCTCCATGTCCGCCGTTCAGCGCTACCAGGGCCGCATCAGCGGCCCGCTCCTCGACCGCATCGACCTCCATGTAGACGTTGCCCGCGTCCCCTTCCAGAAGCTCTCCGGCCTCGAAACGGGCGAGCCTTCCGCCCACATCCGCCGCCGCGTCGAACAGGCACGCGCCCGCCAGCAGGCCCGCTTCGCCCACCAGGACAAGGCCCATATCGTCGTCAACGGCGACATGGGTCCCGCCGAAGTCCAGCGCTACTGCCAGATCAATGAGAACGGCAAAAACCTGATGCAGGCCGCCGTCCGCCAGATGGACCTCAGCGCCCGCGCCTACCACCGCATCCTCAAACTGGCCCGCACCATCGCCGACCTCGCCGCAGAAGAGGATATCGACACGCCCCACCTGGCCGAGGCCCTGCAATATCGACCGCGCCAGATAACCTGAATCAGGCCCGCTCCGCCTCTCTCCCCTGTGCGCTGCAATGGGCCCCTCACAACTCCCTGGCCCCTAACCCCTATCCCCTAGCTCCTAACCCAGGCTGGGATTCGGCCACGGGGCGAGAGACAGCGCCTCGCCGCCCTTACCCGCCAGCGCCTGGAAAAGAGCGGTCGTGGCGCGGTCCTGGGGCACAAACGTGGAGAGATACAGCTCCCCATATCCGCTCAGGCTGGTGTTGGTAAAGACCGTGTACGCCACCGGCCCGTGCACGCCGTGCAGGTAGGAATAGCTGCGCAGACGGCTGTAATCGTCGTAACCGTCCTCGTGGCTGTCCGCCCACAACCCGTAAAAGTCGGGATACGCGGACAGGGCGCTGAAGAGTTCCTGGAAGCGGGCCGTGTGCCGGTAGCGCAGCGTCATGGCCCGCCACTGCTGCACATTGGCGAGGGCGATCGGCCGCCAGCCGCGCCCCAACATCTGCCGCAAGCGTCCATCGGGAGCCAGGAGAAAAGCGATGTTGTTTGCGCCCGCGGCAGTTTCCCGGGCAGCCTTGAGTTGGGCCAGGCTCAAGTCGTGAAAAACGAGCAGGGCGCGGTTGACGCCGATGACGTCGGCGAAGGGGCCCATGAGAAAGGCCGGCGCGCAGAGGCTGTCCAGCAATGCCCAGACCTGCCTGAAAACCTCCTCACTGCCCAGCGCCGCGCGCACGAGCCCCGCGTCCGTCACCTCGCTGGCCATCGCAAAGAACTCGCGGCGTTCAAACGATGTGAGTTGAAAGGCCTGCGCCAGTCCTTCCAGGATATCCCTGTCCAGCCGCGCCTGCTCGCCCCGTTCGATCTTGCCCACGATCCGCACCGTCAATCCGGTCTCGTCGGCCAGTCGGTGCTGGCTCCAACTGTTCCCGCTGGCGAAGTCGATCTGCTCCTTGCGCAACGCGGTCACGATCTGGCCGAAAGCCTTGTGCTCCACGCCCTCCCCCCTCCAAGTCAGATCCCCATAAGTTAAAGTCTACCACGCTCTTATGTAAGCTGCGCGTCATTTTCTTCTTTTGCTGTATCAGTATTATGCCAATACCGGAGCGGCCAGTCTCCTTCCAGGACTTTGTACGACATTGCGGCTGATCGCAAAGCGGGCAGTCTGCCGCCATCATCGAAGGGCGGCGCACCTGCGCAAAGAAAATCCGATACGCCTTTGGTGTTCTCCGCGTCCCTCCGCGTCCTCCGCGGACAAAAAAGCAGTTCTCCGTGTCCCTCCGTGTTCCTCCGTGGAAAAAAGCAGTTCTTCGCGTGACTTCGCGGATCAATTGATTCTGTTTATCACTACATTCAAGGCCGGATAAGAGCAGGCAATCAGGACCTCCAGAGCCCGACTATTGCAACGATATACCGATCTTGGTACATCGCCCTACCGAAATCGGTATATTTGCGCTGGCCAGACCCCGTAAAAGGGGCGTATGCTGTGCCCCACAACTGTATAGTGCCTCGCGCGCCGGCACAATCCGGCAATCGCTGCCTAGACAAGGAGGCATGCAATGCCCTACACGCATCCAATCAGAATGGCAGTCGACATCGGTATGATACTGGCATTCGCCCTGACCGCTCTCTTCGTACTGCTTCCCGGAACGCCGCCCGTGCTGGCAGACGCAGCCATCCTGACATCGACCGGCACAGAGTCCCCGGCCTAGACAGGCGCGCACGCCGTGACCGCCGCGGGCAAGGAAACCTTCAGCATCGGACCGAATGTGGCAACCGCGACGATAGGCGTGGAAGTCCTGAGTCCAACCGTGAAGGAAGCCACTTCAACCGCCCAGGCCGTAATGACGGATGTATGGGCCGCGCTCGTCGCCCAGAACGTTGACGCGTCGGACATCCGCATCAGTCACCTCAGCATCTTTGCCGAACGCCTGGGCCTGGACGGTCTGCTGAATGAAAATCAAACGCGTTACCACGCCAGCAACACCCTCCTCATTACGATTCGGGATCTGGACAGCATCGACGCCGTGCTGGATGCCGCGATCGACGCCGGCGCCAACAACATATTCAGCGTCGACTTCAGCCTGTCCGATCCGGCTGCGGTTGAGTCCAAAACGCACGCAGGCGCAGTCTCGCGCCAAAACTGACGAACTGGCGGAGCTGCCCGGGCTCAGAACCGCCGGCCTGCCGCACACCAGCGCAATCCTGGGCCCGGACCGCGGCTCGCCCTGTCACGCTCTTCATGACCTTCTTAGGGCAGGTTCAAGACAAACGAACAGGAACCCGGGAGGAGGACGCATGACCAGGGACTTCAAGACGATGACGCGTATCGAGTTGGAATCGGAACTGTCTGCCGAGCGCGCCGCCGCACGGCGCAGCCATGCCTTGATTGTCATGATGGCCGTGCTGGCCATACTGGGATTCATGATGGCCGTGCTGGGGGTGGTCGGCGCTGTAGCGCCGGCCGCCGGTTGAAGCCGGTGATGCCGGTTCAACGAACCCGCCTCCTGATTGCCGCTCAAACGGCGCCAGGCGACATCAGACCGCGATCCCGCTTCATGGCCTCCCAGTGATTCTCTTGTACCGAGGAGGAAAGCATGGGAATGAAAATTTCAGGTAATGACAGGATATGGGGACTGGCGCTTGCAGCCGTAATGCTGAATTACTTCATCTGGGGATTTCGAGGGTCGGGGCCGCTGATCATGCTTGCTATCATCCCCACCGTCCTTCTCGCCCTCTCTTTTGCCGTCCCAGCCAAATACAAGCCTCGTCTCATTACGGCCATCATCTTGCTCATGGCAGGCGTGCTGGCTGGCGTCGCCCTTGAAAAGCTGTTCGGCGACATCCCCTACATCTGGTGGGCTGTATACATGTGGCCGGTAATCGCCGTTGCCATGGGTGTGCTGCGGCCCCTTCCTTTCCTGGAACGGTATCTCCCCTCCCTGAAAACGACAGATGCAAGGGATGCTGGAAAAAGGAAAGGAGGAGGGACACTGAGGAAATACCGGCCTCATATCATTTCAATTCTCGCTGTAGGAATGGGAGGCACGATTGTCATTGGCATTCTCTACCTGTTCAGCCTCTATGGTCCCGATATATACGGATCGCGTGCGTGGCTCGCGGACTTTGACCCTATAGAGTCCGCCCTCATCGTTTGGGGCGTTACTGCCTTCTGCGTAATGCTTGATGGCCCTTACGGGGCCTATGCAAGAAACGGCCGCGAGGATAAATGAGGCGTGAAAAACCCATGCTCGCCGGCCGAGGAAGCCGCGGTCGGGGTTATCGTCTTCACACGCCTGCTCGATTTCCATAGGGAGAAACATCCAAAATGAACCCCTATCCATCCTTGCTTCCAGGCTATGACGATGGCTACACCGACGACAGCCGGCCGTCGCGGCAACCCAGCCGGCAAACGCTCAGGAGCCTGATCGCCGGTTTCCGGACGAACCCGCTGCCACTGCCCGTCTGGATCTGGAACTGCCTCGTCATCTACATCGCTGTCAGCATGGCATTGCTTCTGATAAAGATTGGGGTCGTCATCCTGGCCGGGCTCGCCTTCTTTCTCGCGGGAATTTTCGGATAACGGTGAGACCAAACGGGGTAATTCGCATGTCCTCTCCCAACATCCTCTTCCTCATGACCGACCAGATGCAGGGTCGCGTCCTCGAACCGGACAACCCCTGCCGGACCCCCAACCTGGACCGGCTGGCCGCCGGAGGCGTGCGCTTCCGCCGCGCCTACACCCCCAACCCAGTCTGCTCGCCCGCCCGCGCCAGTCTGATGACCGGTCTCCTGCCCCACAACCACGGCGTCCTCTTTGTCGAGCATACCGTCGAAGTCGATCAGGCAAGGCTGCGCACACCCTATCTCCACTGGGCCGATCAGCTGACTGCCGCCGGCTACGACACCGGCTACTTTGGCAAATGGCATGTGGAACGCTCCAACAACCTCTCCCGCTTCGGCTGGCAGGAGCAGGGCGCGCTCTTTGATAACCCTGACTGGGACGCCGCCAGCTTCTCGCTCGAGCGCCACCTCGACGGCCCGCCCGGCTATCGGCCCAACCGCTTCTACGGCGTCTGTGATCTGCCCGCCGGCCAGCGCGGAATGGGCAAAACGACCGGCGCCGCCCTCGCCTATCTGGACACGGTCCTGGCCGAACGCGCGCCCTGGTGCTGTTTCGTCAGCTTCACCGAACCCCGCGACCCCTTCTACTGCCACCAGGACGCCTTCGCCCGGTACGACGTCGACTCGATCCCGCTGCAGCCCAACGTCCGCCACGACCTGTGCGGCCAGCCCAACCTCTACAAACGCGCCGCGCAGGTATGGCGCGGCTGGACCGACCGCGAACACCGCGAGGCCGCGGCCTGCTACTACGCCTCCATCAGCGAGATCGACCGGCAGTTCGGGCGCCTTCTGGACCGGGTGGAACGCGCCGACCAGTTCGAAAACACGATCGTGGTGATGACATCGGATCACGGCGAGCTTCTCGGCGCGCACGGGCTCTACTGCAAGAACATCGGCGCCTTTGAAGAGATTTACAACATCCCCCTCGTGATAGCCGGGCCCGGCGTGACCCCCGCCGCGGTGAGCGATGCCCGCGTCGGCCTGCAGGAAGTCGGCCAGACACTTCTGGAGCTGGTCGGCGCGCCGCCGCTGGAATACATCGACGGCAGCTCCTTTGCCCCTCTGCTGGCCAGCCCGCAAAACACGTCGGCTTACCAACAGGGCTTCGCCGAATACCACGGCGGCCGCTACCTTCTCACCCAGCGCATCCTGTGGGACGGGGACTGGAAGTTCGTCCACAACGGCTTCGACTACGACGAGCTCTACAACCTCGCCGCAGACCCCTTCGAGATGAACAACCTGGCGCAGAACCCGGCCCATGCCCGCAGAATCCAGGCCATGACCCGGCAGATGTGGCGCATCGCCGTTGAATCCGGGGATCACAGCCTCGCCAACACCCACGACCCGCCGCTCCGTATCGCCGCGGCGGGACCAGACCCTGTAGTTCAGCAATCGTAACGACCAAGCCTGAATTGCTGAACCGCAAACAGGAAACGACAACTGTTGTCGAACTCGGGCCGCAGCCCGTAGGCGACTTGGATCCTGGTGCCCATAGCGGCGCTGTGTATGTAGATGGTAGGAATTGGCAAGAATTGCATTGCAATCTATATGAACATATGTATAGATGATTATATCTGCAATATCAACAGAACACTTCTGAGAGCTTAGGTGCTAATGGCACAGCTCACCAACTGCCTGCAATCCTGCCCACCTCCGAATCCCCCAAACTCACAGTCCAGACACATCGCGTCGCCTGTAGGGGCGCCCCTTGTGGGTGCCCTTTGTAGTGCGATATAACGGCCGACCGGAATGTGTAAGATACCTCGCGCAGTCTCCCACACTTGGGTGGGAACAGCTGCGTGGACACGGGACTCCGGATATGATGCGCACTCTCAGGAAATGGGGTGGGTTCGTAGCGATTGCCGTGGCATGTACCGCGGCCGCCGCGTATGTCTGGACGAACGACGCCGGCGCCCGCATCAGTCAGGACCTCCCTCTGCATATCGCTGGCCTGAATCAGACCCTCCGCCTCCGCCTGCAGCCAGACAACGTCAACGCCTACATCAGTCGCGGCAATGCCAAGGGCGACCTTGGTCGATACCAGGAAGCCATCGCCGACTATGACCAGGCCCTTCAACGGCGGCCCGACTTCGCCGCCGCCTACTTCTATCGGGGCGCTGCAAAGCTCGCGCTTGATCAATATGAGGAAGCCGTCGCCGACCTGGACCAGGCTCTCCAACTCTGGCCCGACGATGCCTTCGCCTACGTCATTCGAGGCAATGCCAAAGTCTGTCTGGGTCACTACCAGGACGCCATCGCCGACTATAACCAGGCCCTCCAAATCCAGCCCGACAATGCCGGCGCCTACGTCGGGCGAGGCGTTGTCTACGATGCCCTTGGCCGGTACGAGAGAGCCATCGCCGATTACGACGAGGCGATTCGCCTGCAGCCCGACTATGCCGAAGCCTACCTCAATCGGGGTATTGCCAAGGCCAGCCTCGATCAATACCAGGACGCCATCGCCGACTACGACCACGCCCTCCAAATCCAGCCCGGCAATCCCAGCGCCTACCACAACCGGGTCCTTGCCAAACTCAACCTGGGCCAAAGCCGGAACACCTTCCCCGACTACGACCAGGCCCTCCTGCCCCACCCCGGCTTCGCTGACGGCAACTAGCTTTCGTTGCCTCTTTGCAAAGACGAACCAAAGTGTGACAGTGCTGGATGCCTGAAGGCAGTCTCAGTCCACCCTGCGCAATTTTCGCGATCAACGCCCGTGATCTGCCCCGTCGCCGCCAACTGCCCCGACCGCATAACCCCACAAACTGCAGTTCAGACAATACCGCGTAACCGGACCCCGGCCGAAATAGCACAAACTATATGAAATACCAACCAAAATTGCCACTTGATCACTTGCCTAATCTATGCTATTGATCCTTTACTGGACGATCATGCATGAAGGAAGAACGCCCATGCAAAACAAGAATGACCCGCCCAATTTGAAAGCCGCACACAATCCAAGAGTCAGAACATCCGCCGAATACAGAAAAACGGCTCAGGTCTCGGTCGGCGTAACCCCCAACGACAAACGTCGCCTCATCGCCGCCGCCGAAGCCAGCGATAAACGCTTCTCCGACTTCGTGCGCGACGTTCTGCTGCACGCGGTCGCCCAGGTAGAGGAACAGGAAACCAAGCAATAACCGCCCAGGCAAGCCACCCGCGCCCTGTACACCATTTGTCCACAAGCAAAAAGAAAAGCCCCGCTCCGGCTGCCTCCGGAGCGGGGCCCAATCAGCACATGAGACCCTGTCGATCTCACCCGCAAGCATAACACACATGCGCACAAACCGCATCCCTATCGCCGCCGCTGCTGAGTTAGCAGCCAGATTGCCCTACCCCCACACCTCATCCGGCGGCTGGTACCGCACGTCGACCGCCATCTGCCACGGCGGCGACAACAAGACCGCCCTCTCCTTCCGAGACGGCGACCGCCCCGGCGACTCCCCCTTGCGCGTCCACTGCCACAGCCATAACTGCGATCCAACCGCCGTCCGCCACGCCCTGCAGCAGGCTACCGGCCTCTGGCTCTGCCGCTGCGACGCCTGCTTCACCGCCTTTCGCGCCGGCCAGCCGCCCCCGGGCGCAGATGCAGCGCCGCCGCAAGCTGCTCAACAGGCCCCAGGCAATCTCAGGCGGCCTGAACGAGCCAATAGGTATCGTAGTCCCAAAAGCGCCGAAAACGGCGCTCAGGGCCGCTCAGAGCCGGGCCAGGGCAAAGATACGAACGCCTACGCCGCCGAACTGTGGGCCGCCGCGCAACCATCCACGACAGGGCCCGCCCCCCAACATCCCGCCGCCAAGTGGCTCGCCGAACGCAGCCTCTGGTCCTCCGCCGCACCACTGCCCGAATCGGTGCGCTGGCTCCCCCGCAGCCACCACAGATTCCCCAGCGGCCAGACTGACAGCAACGCCGCCGGCGCCCTGGTCATGGCAATGCGCCCGCTCGACAACCCAACCGCGCCCCCGCGCAAAATACAGCTCGTCACCATCGACAAAACCGGCCGCAAGGCCTGCCACTGGCCCGACAACGCCGACAAACGCACATACGGTGCAGGCCCGTTCTACGGCCTCCTCTGGCGCGGCCGGCTCCGCATGGCAGCCTATGACCTGCACGTCTGCGAAGGCCTCGCCGACGGCCTCCGCATCCTCCGCTACGCAACCGAACCCGCCCTCGTAGCCGTCTGCGCCGGCACAAGCTACGCCCGCATCCAACCCGGATACTTCAATAAAATCACCCTCTGGCCCGACGCCGACGAGCCGGGCCTCAGGTCGGCTGCCAAAGCCGCGCAGCGCTGGGCCGACCAGGGCTACCCCGTATCCATCAAGAGGCTGGCCGCCGGCCACGATCCCGCGTCGGCCCCACTACAGGAACCAGAGCATGAATGAACGACGAAACGGACGGCCGCAGATCGCAGCCGAGACCGAACACATCCAGCCCGACCCCGTGGCCGAGGCCTACGACAAGTTCAAGGCAGCCCTGGCGGCCGGCAAAGACGATCCCGAAGCCAGGTCCATCCTCCAGGCCGCGCTGCCGGCCCGTCTGGAGGCCGGCGCCGCCGCGCCAGCCGGTGCAGACATAGCCGAAGCCCTGCGCTCAGAAAGTGCAGTGGAACAGGATAGAGCCGGGAAAACGATCCAGGCGCTGCTCAACCAGCAGGTTGCCATTCCGGACAGAGCGCTGATCAGCAACTGGAAACCCGAAGAGCTGCGCGTGTCGCGCCCGTTCTTGCTCGAAGACTGGCTGCCGTCAGGCCGGCCGGCAATCCTCTTCGCCGACGGCGGTGTAGGCAAGACTTGGCTGGCCCTGGCACTCTGCGCGGGAATCGCTCGCCCGCCTGCTACAGGGCCGCAGGGCTGGCTCCACAACAGAGAAAAAGAAAACGTGAGCATCCCAGTCATCGGGGATGAGTTCCGACTCGGAGCGCCGGTTCTGTTTGCAACCTACGAAGACGAAATGCCGGACCTGTTCTACCGCCTCTCGACGATCCGCTTCGGTGGAACGGACGGACAGCCCGGCGACTGGCGGAACTGGGAGCTGCCAGTCGACATGCCCAATCTGCAGGTGCTGGACATGGTTGGCCTGGGGCTGGGCCCGTGTTGGGGGACGCCGCAGGGCGAACTGACAAGCCGACGCAACGAGCTCCTGCCGGCAGGAGAGGCGGTGCGCAAGGTCGCCGCGGACCACGGCGCCCGGCTGCTGGTAATCGACAGCCTGGCCGCCTGCTATGCCAGCAATGAGAACGACCGCGGCTCCGTCCACGAGTTCCTGCGTTCCTGGGACGAGTGGGGGCGCGTGCAGAGCTGCACGACCCTCTTTATCGCCCACACCAACAAGACCGGCGAGTTTTCAGGATCGACGGCCTGGCACAACGCGGTCCGCACCCGCTGGCATATTGGCTATGAAAAAATAGGGCCGAAACCGAAATCCAATCAGCCCGATACAAGGGAAGACATCCCCGTCCTGACCTGCGAAAAAGTCAATTACGGCGAGAAGCCGGAACACGGCGTCTATCTTGTCCGTGGAAAAGGCGGTCGCTGGGAAGCCATTGCCAGACCCAACGGAACAGGCCGGACAAACGACCACGACGAAGCCGAGCGGAAGAATTTGGGAGGATGAGTGCATGAAGTTTAACGACTGGTGGGAAAAATACGTCACCGCATCCGGCGGCGGAGATTGCCAGATGTCTGACATAGCCGGTGCCATCACCCAATCAGAGCTGTGGATGAATGATGCGATTGAGGAGTTCATCGCGCGCGCCGAAGCACTGTCCGGCATACTCGACAAGGGCGGTGGTAAAAAAGCGCTGTTTGCCGAACTGGAAAAGACGCCCAGGGGCATGAACCAGGTTCTGCACCTGTTATGGGCACAGCAAAATCTGCTGGATGTTATCAAAGGAGAACCGGAGACGTGGCCCCTGATGCCCGCCGTTGGAGAGGAGCCGCAGAAAGAACCGTCACCCTCCCGCAAAAGTCTGATCCTGACACTTGCGGACCTGTTGACGGACGGCTGTGAAGCCCTGCACATAACCTGGCTTGCCGTAGGCAAAAGGACCGGCCTGAAACACCCCGTTGCCGCACTCATCGATGCCTGGCTCTCGCGGCCCGTACCGGCAAACCAGAATACCAAACCCACCGGCATCATCGTAAAAGAACATTACTTCATCCGCGAACTGGGCAGACCGACAGGCGACGACCTCGCCGACGTCGGCGTTGGCCAGGCAATGCTCCCAGGCCTCAAAGACCTGCTGCCCGACTACGACGAAATGGACACCTTCCCGGTCCTGGCCATGTTCGATGCCTTGCGCGGGAGCGACAAAGAGGCCGGCCTAGGGCTGCGAATGCTTGTAACCGTTCTGACCGAAATCGATACCCAAATCTCGACTCCGATCAGCGACAGCGGCGTGCTGGTCCAAATGACCCTGCACGATCTGGTCAAACATCTGTGGCCCAAAGGCTGGCGCCGCAATAAATGCATGCCCAGGCTGCGCGCCGCAATGCTGGGTTGGGACCACGCCGGCGTCCCCGATCGGGGCGGCCTCCGGCGGGTAATCGGAACAGTCGGCGAATGGATCGCCCTCCCCGATGATTACCCCCTCGACGGCGAGCTCCTCTTTCAGGTCTACCTGCCCCCCGGAGCGCAGCAGGGCGCACTCGTCCACCGTGAAACGCTGGACCATCTCGGAGCCAACAGTGGCCTGATGTACCGCGCCGCCCTGACCTTGGCCCACCAGTGGTGGCGGGCGGCCCGCACTAAAGGCAAAGGCAAAAACGGCGAAGCCCTTGGAACGACCTGGCCTTACGCCAAAAGACCGGCCAAAGCGCGCGATAATGACGACCGCCTTCTGGATGCTAAAGGTGACGCCATCCTCAATAGCCGGGGCTATCCGATCACAAACTGGAATGATCCGCGCACCGTCTCCGACCCCAATCGCGCAAACGAACCCAACCCGATGATCCGCTATCTCCCGACCTACACCGACGAACGCCTCGTCAAACTCTGCTACGCAGCCAGCAAGGTTACCGATGACAACCGCCACGTATACCAGAAGCGGGCACTGAAGGCCGTACACGGTATGGAACAGCTTGGTCTCTTGGAAATGGCCGTACACGACGGCGGCCTCAAGCTTTGCCCTCCCCCTGGGTGGGGCGTAAACTTCCAGATGCCGGCTGCAGTCATGGAATTGGGGACACGCGCAACAAGGAAAATCTGACGCATCCATCCCAACCGCATACAGTGTTCGGAAACGGCGGATCAAGCGCATACAGTGTTCGAAAACAGCCAAAAACCCGCATACAGTGTTCGAAAAAACATGCCGTCAATCGCATCGGCACACTTTGCTCAGGACCTCTACGCCATAGACCAAGCGCATACAGTGTTCGAAAACCTATATAACGCGCTCAATACTGACTGAAAACCTACATATAGTATTCGTAACCAATATAAGCTGTTCACAAACGGCATCCTGTACTTGTAATCGCATACAGTGTTCGAAACCGAAAACCGGGCCCATGAACCGCATACAGTGTTCGAAATTGCGTATAGTAGGTCAAAACCGCATACAGTGTTCGAAAACATGACATACAGTGTTCGAAAACACGACATACAGTGTTCGGATTTCTCTCTGGTAGAGGCCTCCGCCCCAATTACCCCATATACCCCATAAGGGTATGGGGTAGGTTGCCCCTGCCCTTATCGGGCGGGCAACCCCTGATAAAACCACGCCCACATGCCTCGCAACAATATTGTCAACAATGTTCAAATCCTGTTATGTAGGTCAGAAATAGATGAACGAATCACGACTGGCTGAAAAAGCGCGTCCCCTGAGAAGCTGCATCTGACGCCCCAGGGTTGGCTCTGCCTGTAGGGGCACCCCTTGTGGGTGCCCTTCTGCCCCCCTGCCAGCCCTTTTTCCTCTGTTCTTCATAATACCTGCCCGACCCGGAACAAGGACCACCGCGTCCCGCCCCTGGTCGCAGTAACCGGCCGCAAGCCCTGTTCCAGCGCAAACATGGCCCAATTAACCCCATTCCACCGAGCAAGGAAATATTGACGCAATTTTGGCACCGTGTTTGTCCAAAATGACACATATATGACATGCGTCTGATGTATAATTACTGATGAACTATTCTATCCCGTCGTTGGCGCCAGTACCCTCTTGCTCGCAATCCCCTGCCGCGCATAACAAGAAAAAGCGCCCATTCTCCGAAAACGCATGATCCCGGTTGAAACAGTGATTACTATCCTCAACGGGAAGGAATCTCGGAGGTTGTAACAGGATGGCATTCGAGCTGAATGACAGGGAATCCGGGATGGCGGGAACAAGATCAGTGGAACGAATTCGACGAACCATTCCGGTATTGCTGATCTTCCTCGCGTGGACTTGCGTCGCCTGCGCCGGGGCTGCGGATGATATGGCTTTTTCTGAGTCGGCCCCGGAGAGTGCTCCCGCGCTGGCAGCCGGCGAACTGTCCGCAGCGCCGCGGGCGGCAGACGGCGGAACGGAGATGCGCCAGACTGTCGCCAATGCCAACGTTTCACTGATTGTGGCGCATACGGAAACCGCACTGGCAGGCATCGAGCAGATTGCGACCGAGCTGGATGGGTACGTGGCCGATGTCGACGTCTCAAAGGGCGCGTACGATGAGACGGAAGCGCTGCGCGGCTCCATGACGCTGCGTGTGCCGTCTGACAGCCTGGACGATGCGGTGGCCCGAATACAGGCGCTGGCCACCGATGTAAACTCTTTGAAAATTAACCGGCAGGACGTGACGGATCAGTACAGTGATCTGGACGCTCGCCTTCGTAACTTGCGCGCGACCGAGGCCGAACTGCTGGCCCTGCTGACGGAGATGAGGCAAAAGCCGAATGCCAAGGTAGAGGATATTCTGGCCGTCCACCGCAGCCTGACGCAGATCCGGGAAGAGATTGAGACACTGCGGGGACGCAAAAATCTGCTGGACAATCAGATCGAATTTTCGACGGTCTGGGTTGAGTTGGTCCCTGACAGCCTCTTCCGGCCAATCGTGGAGGAGCCGTGGAGCGCAAACGGGCCGGTGCGGAACGCATTGCGGGCACTGGTGGCAACGCTGCAAGATCTGCTGACCGCGCTGATCTGGGCGCTCCTCTACTTGACGCCGCTGCTGCTCGTCATTCTGATACCGCTTGCGGTCCTGATCTGGCTGGTGCGGCTCTGGATAAGACGGCGCCGCAAAGACGGAACGTAGCCGCACGAAGGGGAAATATGTGGCGGAGAGAGATCAATGCAGCCTCTATGCGCCGCAAACGTGCATCCGGGACCTGATCGGGGCCTCCCCGATAGTCTATGCCCCGCGTAGGGGAAGATGAGACCGGGAAGAAACGCCCTGGGCTGGGATCGATAACGCCATGACAAAAAGAAAGCCGGATCATGCGCGCGACGGCCACACCTGGCAGAAAATACAGGTCACCGAGCGCATCAACGAAGAAAACAACATCGAATGGCTCGAAGTCTGTCTCCACTGCCATGCCGACCGCCTCATGCTCAAATGCCCCGACGGTCAACCTACCGTCCTTCTCACCCGGCCCCACCCCCTGCCTCAACAGTGCATTGACGGCTGAGATTCCGGGCGGCTACGGCTGTTGGGAGGAGGATAACGAGCTATGCCGGTAAGTCCCGAGGACGTAGTTCCAGGAGAAATGAGAGCATGACCGAGACGATTGCCCAGGCGGTTGAGCAAATCAGGAGCGCTGTACTGTTACGTGACCCGGACGAAGCCGCCACCAAACAGGGAGTGGTCCTGAAGCTGCTATACCTTGCCGGATGGAACACCTTCGACATTTCCGAGGTAGTACCGGAGTACACAGTTGAATACCGCCGCGTAGACTTTGCGCTCCAACCGCGCACACCCAATGCAGCATTCATAGAGGTCAAGCGGCCCGGCGAAAACCTGGAGAGCCATCAGCAGCAACTGCTGGAATACTGTTTTCAGGAGGGAGTAAAGCTGGCTGCGCTGACCAACGGACAGACCTGGTGGCTCTACCTGCCCCTGCGGCAGGGAAATTGGGAGCAGAGACGCTTCTTGACTATCGACCTCGAATCCCAAAAACCTGCCGTCGTTGAACAACGGTTTATGGAGTACCTCTCCCGGGACAAGGTGACCAGCGGCCAGGCGGTCACCGACGCCGAGAATCTTCTGCAATCGCGGCAACGAGTAGAGATTACCAACAAAACGATCATCGAAGCCTGGAATCATATCGTCGAAACCCCCGATGATATTCTGATTGACTTACTCACGGAGACCACTGAGCGCCTTTGCGGGTTTAAGACCGACCCGGAGTTGGTTAAGCAATTCTTGTCACGGCGCGTCCATGCCCTAAACAGGACCCTTGATGGGGGTTCCGCGCCCGTGTCAGATCGACAGACGAACACGCCTTCAGCGAACCAGACGCACCGGGAAGGTCAGGGAGCCCCCCTTCCGATCACTCTGGATCCGCCGAACTCCGCAGATTTCCTGGACGCCTTGCTACGCGCTAAGGAAGCGTGGATTGAAGAGTCCCACAACGACGGCCACAAGGAGGTTCGCCGTTGGGACGCCTTTCGCATGCAGCCGTCATCAAGTGTGAAAGGCAACCTCAGAAGCAGGCCGCGTTATCGACGCGGAGCGTGGCGGCAATTCGGGATCGTCAGCATACATGTAACCATAGAATGCCCGCCGCAGGACATCACCCCGTGATCACCCCCAGCTGGGCCAACTGCGGAATCAAAAGAGGGGAGCGGAGACGCTGGCGGCACCAGATAGATCGCGGCGGCGTAGCCGGCTGGCTGCCACGCGCAGTCGGCGATGGCTGAACTCTACGCGCAAAGCGGGTGATATTCTTGTACAGGGCAGACGTATGATGAAACAGACGAGGCACCCGGAGTACGCCCGCGGCTATGAGAAGGGACATGCGGAAGGCAAGCAGGTAGGGTTTGAGGAAGGGCGCATAAAGGGAAGAGAGGAAATTCTTGCTCAAGGTGATGAAGCCTTCGTTCGCAAAAACGAACAGGAGAGGAAGGATGCCTATGCTCGAGGATACGATGCCGGCTGCTTGGAAAAAGAATACATAGAGTTCGCCCGCGGATATGAGAAAGGTCGGGAAGCGGGGTTCCTGGAAGGATTCAAGCGCTGCCATGACAGCTACAGCAAGAATGACGGCGCTAGGCGGCCCGCCCGCCGCCCAAAGCGTCAGCGGCGCGACGCGGCTCAGCTTCCTTTCGATTGGGGTGATGAAGAATAGACGGCCGGATTGAGACGAAAGAGGCACTGGTTTGCGCGTGGCCCCAAAAACTGGACCACAAGCGAAGATGTATCAATGGAGCGAACTGCCGCGCTGGTGCAAGGCCAGAACACCACGCAACACAGACATATCCTGTTCTACTTCCTCCCCCTGGCGAGTCCTCTGTGCGCGTATGCGTCTACCCGGGTAAAAAATCGTCAGGTTTGAACGATGTCCCGACCCTGTGGAACGGAGGACAGCTAGGACCTCTCCTGAAGAGGTAAACCATGATTTCAAGTCGTAGCTTCTCGCCGGCGTCCTGGAAAGTTGGGAGCGCAAGGATGACAATGATTCATCGACGTTTGGTCATCGTGCTCGCTCTTGCAACGGTCGCCCTCAGCGCGTGCAGCGCTCACTCTCACCTTGAACGAGGCTTTGCTCACGTCGAACATGGCCGGTACGAGAAGGCCATCGACGCCTTCGACAAGGCAATCCGCCTGCAACCCGACCTTGCCGATGCCTACAACAATCGGGGTTCTGCTTACATCGGCCTTGGCCGGTACGAGCAGGCGATTGCCGACTACGACGAGGCGATCCGGCTGCAGCCCGATCTTGCCTGGGCCTACATCAATCGGGGCAATGCCTACGGATTCCTTGGCCAGAACGAGAGAGCCATCGTCGATTACGATGAGGGGATCCGGCTGCAGCCCGATTTTGCCGACGCCTACAACAATCGAGGCACTTCCCACGCCGCTCTCGGCCGGCATGAGAAGGCCGTCTCCGACTACGATGAGGCAATCCGTCTGCAGCCCGATTTTGCCGTGGCCTACTTCAATCGGGGTCTTGCTTACGCCGGCCTCGGCCGGTACGCGGAGGCCGTCTCCGACTACAATGAGGCAATCCGCCTGCAGCCCGACTATGCCAATGCCTACCATAAACGGGGCGCCGCCTACGCCGACCTTGGCCGGTACGCGGAGGCCATCACCGACTTGGAGACCGCACTGGAGTTGGCGCAGGCGGCCGGCAATGACGACCTGGCCGCCACAATTGAAGAAACGCTCGAAGCAGTCAGCCCCCCATGACCGCGCCCAACTGGGCCAGCCGCACGATATGGACAGACGACAACCTGACCGGCCCGCCGTGCGCGCAAGCGTTTACCCGACTCTCTCAGCGCCTGTCACCTTGTCGTGGACCGGAGAGCAGCCAGGCCAGACAACCGTGCGCAAAAAAGGTCGATGCAACGAGTTCGCCCATCTGAAACGCAGCGGCACGCCCTGTCAAGTGCCGGCGCCTCGGACAGTGACTCGATCCACCCTCCGCGTACAGCCCAAAAGATTGACGAAAGGAGATTTCGATGAAAAACATCCTGCTTGGCCTCCTGTGTGTCGCAACATTCCTTCTGGTCCCGGCCGCGAGTCGCGCCGCGCCGCCGGCCCAGGTGGCACTGCCTGAGCCCGCAACCGGCATCACCGTATTGGGCTATGGAACCGCCGCCGCCGCTCCGGACAGCGTACGTGTCACCCTGCATATCGGCGAGGAGCCCACCTATGGTCCCGGCGGACCTGAAATGTTCATTATCGATCCGGCCGACCTGGAATATGTGCGGGATTTGCTCGCCGAAAAGGGCGTTGACGAGGATCTGATTGAGGTCAACTTTCTCAGTCGTAGCTATTCCTATGGGCCGTCAAGCTACGGCGGCGCAGTAACCTTTTCCTACTCTGAACTGGACAACCTGCGTACGCTGCTGCAGACGCTCCTGGATGAAATGAAAGCGCGACGCGGTCCAGCCATCCAGGGGGCAGGCATCGTTTTCCTGGTCGAGGACTGCGCAACGCTGGAAAAGGAGGCAATGAAAAACGCCCTCAACGACGCGCGCCAGCGCGCGCTGCAGATGGCGGAACTGCTGGAGATGTCGCTCGGTCGTGTCATTGCAGTCTCCGAGGACGTCTCACCGTCCAGCGCAGCCCGGCCGGCCGGTGGCTGCATCGCCTTCAACGGGCAGAGAACCTCCGGCGGCTACACAGCCTACACAACGCTGGGCAGCGCAGGATCTCTGGTCAACGCCCCGTCCAAAGTCGAAGTAGCGATTATGCTGAAAGCGACCTTCGCGCTTGAGCCGTGAGCAACGAACGGCGGACGAATCCATGCCCATCCCCATCAACTCGTAACACGGCCCTTTCCTTTATTCCCTGATCACGCCAAGACCAGGAGCGCACGATGCCCCAGGAACTGACAGCTGACGCAACGCCCGCGCCCAAACCAGGGCCAGGCAACCGCCGCGAGCAGATCGGCTGGTACTTCTATGACTGGGCCAACTCGGCCTTTGGGACAACGGTCGCCACCGTCTTTCTCGGCCCCTACATCTCCAACCTCGCCCGCGCCGCGGCCGGCCCCGATGAACTGGCCCGTTTCTTCGGCATTCCTGTGGCGCCCGACTCCTTTCTTCCCTACTGCATCTCCTTCTCCGTCATCCTGCAGGTGCTCTTCCTCCCAATTCTTGGCGCCATTGCGGACTACTCCAATCTTCGCAAAAAACTGATGCAGATCTTCGCCGTCGCCGGCTCGGTCGCCACAATGTTCATGTTCTTCGTTACGGCCGAGACATGGTGGCTGGGCGGGCTGCTCTTTATCGTCGCCAACCTCTCCTTCGGCGCGGCGATCGTCTTCTACAACGCCTTCCTGCCGGACATCGCCGCACCGGAGGACCGCGACCGCGTCTCGTCGGTGGGCTGGGCGCTGGGCTACCTGGGGGGCGGCCTCCTGCTGGCGCTCAACCTGGTCTTCTACCTGGCGCGGGACGCCATCGGCGTCGACACCGCTCTGGCTGTGCGCATCAACCTGTTTTAGGGCGGACTGTGGTGGTTCGCCTGGTCCTTCGTCACCTGGAAAATGTTGCGTTCGCGCGGCGTAACCCGGGCCCTGCCCGCCGGCGAGACCTACCTGTCAACCGGCCTCAAACAGCTGTGGGCTACGGGCAAAGAGGCCGCGAAATATCCCCATACCATACGTTTCCTGATCGCCTACCTGCTCTATAACGATGGCATCCAGACCGTCTTTGCCGTTGCCGCCGTCTTTGCCGCCGCCCCGCTTTCTCAGGGAGGACTGGCGATCGAGAAGGGTATGCTGACCCAGGTCATCCTGATGATGCAGTTCGTTGCCTTCGCGGGCGCGCTCCTCTTCGGCAGAGTAGCGACCCGTATCGGGGCCAAGAAGGCGCTGATCATAGGGCTGGCCGTCTGGACGGTGGTTGTGGTCTACGCCTACCTGGGTCTTCAAGGGGAGAGCCGCTTCCTGGAGTTCTGGATTCTGGGAGCATGCATCGCCCTGGTGATGGGGGGCACGCAGGCGGTCAGCCGCGGCCTCTTCGCCAACATGATCCCGCCGGGCAAGGAGGCTGAATTCTTCTCCATCTACGAAGTCAGCGAACGGGGAACCTCCTGGCTGGGCCCGCTCGCCTTCGGCTTGGTCAACCAGATAACCGGCAGCCTGCGGCCGGCCATCGTTTCAATCATCCTCTTCTTTGTCGTTGGGCTTGTTTTGCTGCGTAGAGTGGACGTGCGCAGGGCCATCGCTGAATCGGGCAACAGGCCGCCGGCAGTTATCTGAGTACAACGACCGCCGCACTGACAGGAGCATAACGGAGCTGCTGGCGGGAATCCCGTTGCACGACTTGCGCCGGGCCCAGACGCCCTCCTGCCGCCAATCCGGTAGGGGCGCCCCTTGTGGGCGCCCTTCTTGGCCCGCCGCGAATCAAAAAAGCAGTTCTCCGCGCCCCTCCGCGTCCTCCGCGGAAAAAACGGGTCCGGAGCCCTTCTGCATCCATGAAAGGGTAAGAAACTCCCCCAACCCACTTCGTGGCCGAACGCAAGACGAACATGGTATAATCAGGCGCAGTTAGGCAGTCCTCTTGTCAAAAAGTGGAATGATGGGCCCCGTGCGTGAACGCGTAATCAGTTCCGGCGATCCCGGGAGCGTTGGTGACAACCTGGAAGAACTCGTCCCGGGTCGCCTCATGGATCTGGCCCGCAGTGATCCGCAGCGTTCAATTCCCGCCATAGCCAGGGATGCGGACGCCACCGCCGCAATCGAGCGGCTGCTCAACCAAGTTCCGACCACACACCGCCTTCTGTTGGGCGATTCCAGAGAAATCGTAACCGGACTACCGCCGAACTCTGTCCATCTTGCCATCACGTCCCCTCCCTACTGGACGCTCAAGCAGTATGAGCGACATCCTGACCAACTGGGACACGTTGCAGACTACGACGCCTTCCTGGACGCCATCGACACCGTCTGGAAAGGCGTCTACACAACGCTGGTGCCGGGAGGACGCCTGATCATCGTCGTCGGCGATGTCTGCCTCGCCCGGCGCAAGGTCGGACGCCATCTCGTTGTTCCCCTGCATGCAAGTATCCAGGAACGTTGCCGCACCCTGGGATATGACAACCTGGCGCCAATCATCTGGCATAAGATCGCCAACGCAACCATGGAAGTGGCCAATGGCTCGAGTTTTCTCGGAAAACCCTACGAGCCAAACGCAGTGATCAAGAACGACATCGAATACATCCTCTTCCAACGAAAGCCGGGCGGCTATCGTAAACCATCCCTCCCTGCCAGAATCATGTCAGTCATCCCGGAAAATCTGCACCGCCAGTACTTCCAGCAGATCTGGACACTCGGAGGCGCATCCACCAGAAAACACCCGGCCCCCTTTCCACACAAACTCGCCGCAAGACTGATACGAATGTTCTCTTTCGTGGGCGATACGGTTCTGGACCCATTCATGGGGACCGGAACAAGCTGCGTCGCCGCAGCCGGGCTGGGAAGGAACAGCATCGGTATCGAGGTGGAACCATCCTACTACGACATGGCTCTTTCTGCCCTCGCTGAACGGCAACGGTCCCAGATGCATCTGGGTGTGTGACGGAGGGCTGTGTGTCGCCAACCCCCGCTCCCTTTAGCGTCCCGCCCGCCATTTTTGCCGACGCGATCCGCTACTTTTGGGTGCAGAGAGATAAGCAGGCCGCCAGTGCACGTGGAGGAGAGGGACAGGCGCAGAATGTCAGGGGAGGAAGACATCTGGACGAGCTGCAGGCTGCCATAGTCACCCTCATGATCGACCACGGAGTGCCGCCCGGCGACATCTTCTCAAACTGCGAACTGCACAAAACGGGAAAGTTGGAGTTGCCCGGTTTCTTCCGGCCCACCAAACAGTGGGATCTTCTGGTCGTGCGCGAAGGGCATCTGCTCGCAGCGATGGAGCTCAAGGCCCAGGTCGGCCCCTCATTTGGAAACAATTTCAACAACAGAACCGAAGAGGCGATCGGCAGCGCGACAGACCTTTGGACCGCCTTCCGGGAAAGCGCGTTCCTCCATTCCCCGCAACCATGGCTCGGTTATCTGTTTCTGTTGGAGGACGATGAGAAGTCCCAAAGACCCGTCCGCAACCCGCAACCGCACTTCGCGGTGTTTAGCGAATTCCATGACGCTTCCTATGCCAAACGGTACGAACTGTTCTGCAGAAAGTTGGTTCTCGAAAGAAAGTACAACGCAGCCTGCTTCCTGATGTCGCAACGTCCGCAACCCGCAACCCCCTCAAGCCACACAGTCTACAGCGAGCCCTCCGACGATTTGAACGCCCGCCAGTTTCTCAGCAGCCTGTTGAGAGCGGTTATTCCACTCTGACCCTGCGCGCCCTGCCGCTCAGTCTATTGCCGGTCTTCGCCAGCGGCATGTTTTGGCGCCCCGCCTTGGCAAACCCCAATCCCAGCCCCAAAAGCTGCCAACATCGCCGTTTTCAACCTGAATTCGGCTCCGCCGGGCCGCTCTGAGGCGTTCTGGGCTCCGTCTTCTATATTACACAAGAACCGCCAAGATGGTTGCCGCAACCGGACGGCCCGCCTCACCGCGAGCAGAGCCTCAAACGGTCACTGGCAATGTTAACATCGATGTATATGCACATATATCAACTACTGCTACAATGATAACATTGACATCCCCGCAGGCATCCGGCAATGACCGTACTGGCATTCCTCAACCAGAAAGGCGGCACGGGCAAGACCACCCTGTCGCTCAACGTGGCCTACGGCCTCGCCCAGGCCGGCGAACGCGTCCTGCTCATCGACGCCGACCAGCAGGCCTCCGCCAACGCCTGGTCCTCCCTGCGTGAGGATCAACCCTTCTCCGTCTTCGCCGTGCCGCGCAAAAACCTGCACAAAGAGGTGGACCGGCAAAGGGACATCTACGACTGGATCGTCATCGACGGGACACCCCGCGACGACGCCGTCACCCGCTCCTGCCTCATCGCCGCCGACCTGGCCGTCATCCCCATCGAGCCCTCCGCCCTGTCGGCCTGGGCATCCGACCGCACCGTCGGACAGGTAGAAGAGGCGCGCATATACCGTCCCGACCTGCGCGCCTACTTCGTCATCTCCCGCAAAATCGCCGGCACCATCCTGGGGCGGGAGATGCGCATGCTCGACCTGCCCCTGCCGGCCCTCAAAACCGAAATTACGCAGCGGGTTGCCTTTGCCGAGTCCATGCTCCAGGCCCAGAGCATCCAGGAGTACGCGCCGAACAGCCCGGCCGCCCATGAAATCTCCGATCTAATCAAGGAGTTGCGCAATGTCTGAAACCCGCTTCAACCTGAGACGACCCAACACGGACCCGGCTGCAGACGTCGAATCCTACATCGACCATGGCACCGCTGCCTTGCCGTCAGAAAAGGAGACGGGCATCGAGGAAACGCCTGAGAAGATACGCCGTCTTGTCGTCCTTTTGCCCAACAGCACGCACCGCCGGTTCAAGCAGCTGGCCGCAGCCCGCGAAACAACCATGTCCGACCTGTGCCGCACTTGGATCGAAGACGCGCTTGAAGAGCACTTCAATTAGACGTGTCGAGAAAGGCGGTCGAGTCGCGGAGAGCATCCCTTCCTAATGTAGATCCCAAAAAAGACCAGGAGTAATGACATTTCGAAACAGTGCTGGAGAGTCGTGTGTTGCAGTCACGGTGCCATCGCGAAAAAGCGTAGTTTCAGATGGGATCCACAATAGATAAGCCAGTTTTCAATCGCTGGTGGGATTATGTCGTCGCGGATGTCTTCGGCCCGGTGTTGCGCGCGCTTATGCACTGTTTCCGCCCAGAATCCAGCCGTCACGCTTGTTGCGGTTTCTCAGGCCGAACAGCTGTCAATTAGGGTTATCCCAGGCCCGGGGCGCGCTCCTCGTTCTCCTCCTCGTGGTTGTTGTTGTCGGGGTTCGGTGTGGAGGGGTCGCGGGCGGCGCGCACCTCGGCGGTGAGGCCAGTTTAGTGATCGAGGGAAACAAGGGGCCGCTGAACACGTGCTTATGCCCGACGACGAGGAAGTGCAGCGCACAGGTCCTGTGGTTGCGGCAGACATGGGCAGGGGTGGCCGTGTGCGGGACGATGTATGTTTAGAAAGAAATCTCCATGGATGTTCGATGTCTTTTGGGTCAAGGTTGCAATTCCTTAATTATAGTTTGAGGCTGCATTGATGGGAGACTATACTCTGGGGACTCTATCCACAGTTCATTCATTAGGTGACTACTGATGCAATTCACGCCCAGCGGTGCTGCTGCACATCTTAAGGAATCCATTGCCAGTTATATCGAATCCCAATACAGAATCGCTCACCCATTGGTATTCTCAGAAAGGGCGGCTCTCCTTAGAGAACGCGGAGTGATAGCTCAAGACCCCTTCATTGAGGCAACGCCTGCCTTTGCCTCGGCCCGGTTCCTGAGGGAACTAGAACAGCAGTACCCTGACATCATCCGTCCAGGTCTTTCCCGGTTAGTAGAGCACGGCGTCCCCGTAGACAGGTTTCCCCTGTACACCCACCAAGAAGAAGCGCTCCTGGCCAGCTTTAGCAACGCTCCCAACCTATTAGTCGCAACCGGGACCGGCTCAGGTAAGACTGAGGCATTTGTCCTGCCCATCCTCGCAAGAATCCTCAGAGAGGCCTCTGAATGGACTTCCCCCCGGGCGCAGAGCGCTGAGGGATACTACGATCAAGAGAGCGGTACATGGGAGCACTCACGGCGTCATGAGACTAGGGAGGCCGGTCTCCGAGCCATCATCCTATACCCAATGAATGCTCTGGTGAACGACCAAATGTCCAGGCTTCGCCGAGTGTTGTCTTTGAACGGATCGCCTGCCTGGCAGCGGGAACGCCTGGGCGGAAATCTGATTCACTTTGGAATGTACACTAGCCTGACACAGCCAACCAGAGGGCCGGAACAGAGTTTCAAACGCAAGGACTTCGAGGCCTACATGCAGCAGTTGGTGGAAGAATGGGAGAGTCTGACAGAGGAGTTGCAGAGCACCGGGAATTGGCCCGTCACAGGGGGTCCGGAGATGCTTTGCCGGTGGGACATGCAAGCGGCTCCACCGGACATCCTCGTTACGAACTACTCCATGTTGGAGTATATGCTGATCCGACCTATAGAAAGCTCTATCTTCGAATTGACAAAAACTTGGCTCAAAGGGGGAGACGATCGAGCCATTACTCTTGTGTTGGACGAGGCACATACGTACACAGGAGCCAAAGGCACCGAAGTCGCGCACCTCGTGCGTCGACTGAAGGAAAGGCTGGGCATACGCCCTCACTCCCAACAGTTCCGTGCTATTGCCACCAGTGCTTCCGTTCCGAGTGCAACGGGAGCTGAAGATGATTTGATCAGCTTTACATCGGAGTTATTCGGAGAACCGCAAGACACTTTTACGCTGATTCATGCAGGAGTAAGCGACAAGGAGAGGGAGAGACGGAATGGCGCCCCTCAATCTTTGGAGGCATTCGCACAGTTTCACGATGCATTCTCGCACAGTGAACCATGGCCTGCGATACGCACCCTGTCACAGACTTTGAAACTTGCACAACCTGATGAGGAAGAAGATCCACAGGTTGCCTTATATCAGCTCCTATCTGACAACGAAGACCTGCGGTGGGTTAGAACGAGAACAGCCCGAAACGCTACCCGATTATCGGAACTTGCGAAAGAATGTTGGCCGACACGGTCTGAGCAGAAAGTGCTGGAGCGTGCTATATCCGGACTTATCGCCGCAGGAAGTTTTGCTCGCCCAATGGCGCTGCCGGACACACCGCCCATCCTTTCGATGCGGATACACGCCTTTTTTAGAGGAGTTCCCGGTTTTTGGGCGTGCCTCAACCCAAACTGCCCAGAAGTTCCGGAACAGTTTCAGGGAGAACGGCCAGTAGGCAAGGTATATACGGATCCTCGACCTTGGTGTTCGGAACGTTGCGGTGCTAGGGTCTTGGAACTGTTTTCATGCCGCAAGTGCGGACTACTCTTTGTTGGTGGCATACCCGACAGCGGAACCGGCAGCCTCTGGCCTTGGAGTGACGACTTCAGCGGAGAGGTCAAAACTCTCAACGACTATCGAATATTCGGAGTAGAGCGCCCGCATAGTGAATATACAAGACATTATCGTTCGATCAGGACCACCCTTTGCTGCGAGTCACAAAACCGCTACGCTCGGCCTGCATACGAAGTCGCCTCTTCCGAAGACGAAAATGATGGAGAAAACGGCAGTCCATTTCCGACTCAGTGTCCCCGCTGTCAGAACTACCGTAGTCGTGACGGGGGACGAGAGATAATTGAACCGCTGAGAACCAGAGGGCCCCGATCCATTTCCGTGGTGATGGAGGATACGTTGCGTGTCCAGCCGGATACCATTGGGCCAGATGGTTCCGGCGGTCGTAAGGCCCTTGTCTTCTCGGACTCACGACAAGACGCTGCCCAGCTAGCCGGTGACTTGAGGAGAGATCATAGGAATGATGTATTTCGCCAGCTGCTTTACAGGGTTTTATATACGTGCTGGAAATGCGATGGAACCGGTCTTGTCAGAGAGGAAGTGCCTTATCAAATCGGACGCGAGGCTACTCCTGTCACGACAGTTTGTGAAGAGTGTGGAGGCAATGGGGACTTGAAGATTTCAGGTCCGATCCCCTACAAGGAGTTACGGAGCAGCGTGATTGATCTCCAAATCGAGCGGGAGATCGATCCAACTGATGGCCATGTAAGAGATGTATTCGAAAAGCTCGACAACGACCACAGTGCTGTTTACAAAGAAGCACAGGTGGCCTTCGACATTTCGACCAGGCGCGAGGTCTCCCAAGACGATTTCGGTCTGGAACCGTTAGGCCTTGCAATATGGTCAATTGCCCTGCCTGAGCGGACTGGGCAGCTAGCGCCATTAAGCCAGAACGAGACGCGTACGCTCTTGCGAACGGTCGCTCGGATTCTGGCTACAGAGGACATTCTACTGCCTCCGGAACCTTTGAAGCCTTGGGAGTGGCCTTTTGATGACAGGATACAACCGTATGAGCGGAAGCGACTCATTCCTGCATGGCGACGCAAGGGTGACAACATAGTCCTCTACAACTTGGGGCCTTACAGGAAGTTAGGTAGGTACATTATCGCAGTAGCTCGCCAGCTTGTCACCGAGGGCCGAATCCCGGACGCGGACAAGTGGTTAAAGGAGATACACTGGCCCTTGTGGAATGCTTTGAAAGGCTTCAAGATCATTGTGCCGGCGGGGAAGAAGATCGATGGAAAAACGCCTTACGGCATTCGTATCGATGCGTTCGAATTGCGGCCCATTGGAGAGACGGTGTTCCGGTGCAGCGCTTGTCGGTACGTCATGGGGGAAGTTCTACTCGGCGTGTGCTACAGATGTGGGCAAACTGTCGAGCAAGTCGAGGCGACCTCCATCCAAAATTTTTTCCGCAGAGCAGCTGTTTTCGCCAGACCGGGATCGGGACACCCCGACCCCTATCCTCTTCAAGCAGCGGAACACACGGCTGCAATCGGAAGGCGCGAGGCCCGGAACATTGAGAGATGGTTCCAAAATTTGTACCGGCCGACCGAGTATCGGGAAGACCATCGAGTTGATATTCTGTCGGTGACCACTACGATGGAGATGGGCATTGATATTGGTAGCCTGCTGAGTGTGGGCCTGCGTAATGTCGCCCCGACCGTCGCCAACTATCAGCAACGGTCCGGACGCGCGGGGCGCAGAGGCAGTGCCGTGGCAACGGTTGTGACCTACGCTCTTGGCCGCAGCCACGACCAATATTACTTCCATCGTCCTAAAGAAATCGTCTCTGAGCCTCCTAGAGTACCTGTCCTCTACCTGGAGAACGAGGTGATCGCCCGAAGGCACGTGCGCTCTCTTGTTCTCGGCGGATTCTTTCCAAGATGGCTGAACAGGGGTGCTTCTGTCGGATTGTTCGAAGCGTGGGGAAAAGCAGAGCATTTTCTGAAAAGTAATGGACGTACCGAACTCGAAAGATATATAAGTGAAAACAGAGATGCTCTGCTGGAACGAACTGGTGTCATCGTCGATGAGTCTATCAGGAAATGGCTCGGAGAATGGTTGTCGGTTTTGCCCAATGAGGTGGAGGAGGTCGCCCGCGGGGCCAATGCAAGTGATGATGTGCTCGAATCGTTAATGCTGGCTGGTCTACTCCCCAAGTACGCCTTCCCCGTTGATGTCGTTAAACTGGCGATCCCAGAGAGCGCAGAAGAGGAAGATCGGTACGAATCACAGGATTTTTATTCCGGCATCTCAAGAGACCTACGTATCGCACTGGCTGAGTATGCTCCGGGAGCGGATATCATTCTGGGACGATTCCCGGAAACGTATATCTATCGTAGTGCCGCAGTCTACGATCCCTCAGCTCCCTTCCCCGACTATACGCCAAAAGAAACCCTGAATGAGTGCAGGCGCTGCCGCGCGGTCACCTTGACTCCACTTGAAGTGAAATCTAGTTCCGAATGTCCGGAATGCGGCAGTAATGACCTGCTGACCATGCCATATCTAAGGCCTCGTGGATTTACCGTAGATGCTGCTATCCCAGACGGAGGTCGGAAAAAATATCAGTCAGGAGGCCGCGAACGCGCCGGATTCACACCATCCGCCCAGCTCCTTGTTGGCGCAAACGCCATCACTCTTGGAAGAAATAACCCATCGTTTGCCCCGATCTTGTACTCTGCCGTCCGTGTCGGTGATCTTTTCATGCGCAACACGGGTCCTGATCGCGCAAAACCCGGATTCACTATATGTCCAGTCTGCGGAAGGCATTTGGACCCAAATGACCCGGGGGAGCATACCTATCCAGCCGACGTACCCCCTCATAGGGGATTCCAAAAAGGGCCGAGGGCTGGCCAACGGTGTCCGAACAAGACGGTGTTTGACAACAGAGTTGTCCTGGGGCACAGATTCAGTTCCGAAGTGATCCTGTTGGCTGTCGATATGCCAGACTTTCTAGATGCTCCTATGACAGAGCCGTCTGGAATGGCTGTGTGGTTTTCGTTTGGAACATTGATGGCGGAGGCGGCGGCAAGGTATCTTCAAATCAGCCCTGATGAGGTACAGGTGGGCGTCCGGCCGATGCGCGACTCGCGCGGCCGCATCCAAGGTGAGGTATTCATCTACGACAACGTGCCCGGCGGTGCCGGTTACGCAAGGGCAATCCGCCACAGTCTGAGTGAGATCACCCAATTGGCATTAACCATGGGACGAAGTTGTCCGAATTCGGATTGCGACGGGGCCTGTTACCACTGTCTGCTTGGGTATAGAAATCAACAAATCCATAATCTGCTGGATCGCACTCTCGCGACTTCTTTACTTGAGTACCTTTTGGACGATCGACGTCCCAGGTTGAACAAACAACGGAGGGTTAGCATGGCATCCGGGCTTGAAGAGTATACGCGTTCCAATTGGAACATCATGGATGCCCCGAATTGTCCTGAACAGTTCGATGCAGTATTCGAAACGAACAATGACTCTCAGACAGGGATACAGGTCATCCATCCTCTTTCAGCCCGCCCCTCATTGGCGGAACTGAACAGCTTGCGAAAGGAGACAAATATCTTTCCGAGAGTCTATACCAGCTTTGATCTGCTGCGTAGACCGTTCTGGGTAGCAAACGACCTGTTCAGCTCTTCCAGACGCTAACAAGGGCGACATACCACAGTGACGCTGCAAGAGACAGTCGACAGTTCCGAAAAAGCCAGGGTGGATGATTTTGTGTCGAATAGCAATCAGAACGGCGCGTTTGCCGATCCTGAGGCTGTTGATACAGTGCCCATAGACCGCGACCTGTTGCGCAGAGATATTCAGAATCACCTCTCAATGATTGGCCTGAACAGAGACCATCCTGGCGGTATCCTTTGCAAGGATACTGTTCGTCACATACATCGATTTCATAGGAAAACTGCCCAGGATCGTATCCGCCGCGCATTGGGCAACAAAGTCGAGAGATTCTTGGAGGAGATCGCCAATGGTGATGAGGTTTATCCGGAGAATGTCCAACCCGAATTGGTCGAGGCACGTTCCGGGACTCGCACCGGAGATCTATTCAGATTCGCTACTCTCCTGTGGTCGATACCCGTTTCGCAAGGATACGGTCGAAGGCTGCGTTTCTTAGTCAAAGATCGAACCAACGACAAACTTATAGGTCTTTTTGCGTTGGGCGATCCGGTATTCAATCTCCGGGTCAGAGATGAATGGATCGGCTGGAATCAAGCTGATCGGAGAGAGAGACTCGTAAACGTCATGGACGCCTACGTTGTCGGTGCAGTACCGCCCTATGCTAATCTTCTGGGGGGTAAACTGGTAACGTCGATTATCGCCTCAGACGAAGTCGCAAGAACCTTCGAAGAGCGTTATTCGAATAGTATAGGCAAGATAAGCGGGGAAAAGAAACGGGCGCGGTTAGCCCTTGTTACGGTCACATCGGCTCTCGGCCGGTCCTCGATGTACAACAAACTGAAACTAATGCCGAGCACACCTGAACAGGGAGATACGCCAGTGGTCGAGTTACGAAGGATCGGAGAGACCGCAGGGTATGGGCATTTCCAATTCACCGAAGACTTGTTCACGCAATTACGTCAAGTCCTCCGGGAAGAGGGACACAGATACACTAATGGACATCAGATGGGAGACGGCCCAAACTGGCGTATCAGGGTTGTAAGAGCCGGTCTCGAAACAATAGGATTAGACCCTGATAGGATTCTCAGGCATGGAATCAAAAGAGAGGTGTATGTGATGCCGATAGCAAGGAATGCTCAAGATTTCCTTGCGGGCAATGATATGGAATTGGTCTTTGACCATCGATCAGTTGAAGAAATTTCGGCATTGGTACGAGATCGATGGATGATTCCAAGGGCAAAGCGGAAACCGGAATACCTTCAATTTCGTCGTCGGGAATTCTTTGAACGCGTATAGCAATGGAGCGGGATCGGCTCCAGGTGTTTGCCAACGGCTACGACAAAAGTCAAAGAAGGGTGAGGAGACTAGAGTGATCCAGCTCATGAGAATAGTGAGGGACAGTGGCTGACCGTCTTGGAATCCACGGCGCACAACAAGCCGCTTGCGGCGCCGTTCTTGAAGGGACATCGTCCACTGAGGATGTCCCACCCGGACAACGGCAGGCTCAGGTCGCTGAGTCGTGTTCAGGGATCGAACAGAACTTTGATCCGACCTTCGTCACGCGACTCGCGCTCAGGGAAAAGCAGATACAGCAGAACTATCGTCCAATCATCGGCATACACAAGTGGTTCGCCCGCCGTCCGGGCACGGTGTTCCGCAGCCTCCTTCTTGCGGAATACAACAGCCCCGAACCGCTGGAGACCGGCTACTGGCGTGACCACAATCTGAAAGGCGTGATAGCAGACCCGTTCATGGGAGGCGGCACGCCGATCTACGAGGCCAACCGACTTGGATTCAGTGTCCTAGGTGCGGACACAAACCCAATGGCGTTCTGGGTCGTCCGTCAGGCCCTGGGACATCTCGACATTGACAGACTCGTCTCAGCAGCAGCGGAAGTAGCGTCTTCTGTTGAAGACATCGTAGGCGAGCTCTATGAAACCAAATGTGTGAAGTGTGGGCAGACTGCACAGGTAAAGTACTTCATCTGGGTGAAGACCGAGCTGTGTCCCTCGTGCCAAACTGTCAACGATCTGTTTCCCGGATACCTGCTGGCCCAGGACAGCAGACACCCAAAGCACGTTGTGGCGTGCAGTCAATGCGGATGCCTGAATGAATACGACGGAAAGCCCTCCAGGGATACACCGTTATCATGCGCGGAATGCAGCGGGCCTGTGTACACGGAAGGGCCTGCGCGCCGGCAACGGGTCCCTTGCAGACGATGCGGAGCCGAGTACGCGTACCCCTCAAAAGACTCCGGCCATCCGCCCGCCCACCGGATGTGGGCGATGGAGTACCACTGCAAGGCGTGCAAACCGACTCACACGGGACGGTTCTTCAAACGCCCTGACGCGGACGACCTGAACCGGTATGAGCAGGCTCAGAAGCAGCTCCGGAACGAATCGGGGCTGCCAATCCCCGAAGACGAAATTCCTCGGGGAGACGAAACCGACCGCCTCCATCGATGGGGCTATCGACACTATAGGGAGATGTTTACCGAGCGCCAGCTGTTGGGGCTGGGGCTGTTGCTGCGCCGGATAAGCCAGGTCGACAACCCGCCTGTGCGACACGCCCTGCTTACCGTCTTCTCGGATTTCCTGCGCTACCAGAACATGCTGTGCCGGTACGACACTTATGCGCTCAAGTGCCAGGACATCTTCAGCGTCCATGGTTTCCCCGTCGGCCTGGTCCAATGCGAGAACAATCTTCTGGGCATACCCAAAGTAGGTTCTGGCTCCTTCCGTCATTTCGTAGAGAAATATGTTCGGGCCAAAAAGTACTGTGAGGCTCCGTTCGAGACTCGTATGAATGGAAAGCGAAAGGAGCTCGTACCCATTCCCGGCGAGCGGATCGCCGCTGAATTTGTCCGTCATTTTCCGATCGGGGATGAGAAGCAGGCACACATTGCAGCGTCCCCGGCGACCGGGATACCCTTAACGCCAGGGTCTCTTGACGGCGTGTTTACCGACCCTCCCTACTTTGCCAACGTTCAGTACGCCGAACTCATCGACTTCAACTACGTGTGGCTCCGGCAGGTGCTTCAAGACGAGTTTGCAGAGTTTATGCCCCCGACGACCCGATCGCCGGATGAACTGACGGGTAACGTGACGCTTGGGAGGGGGATCGAACATTTCACGGAGGGATTGTCGGCGGTGTTCCGACACTACGCAGCAGCGCTCAAGCCCGGCGCTCCCTTCGTCTTCACCTACCATCACAACGATCCGGCCGCCTACGTTGCCGTGGTCGTCGCCATTCTGGATGCCGGGTTGGACTGCACGGCCACCCTGCCGGCGGCAGCAGAAATGAGCGCTTCGCTTCACATTCTGGGGACGAATTCCTCAATCCTCGACTCGATCTTTGTCTGCCGGCACGCCGATGCAACACATCAGGCCAGTACCGATGTGCAAAAGACATTGGATCAGGACGCGGCACGAATGGCAGCTGCCGGAGTCAAAGTGCGCCAGGGAGACATTAAGTGCCTGGCATCCGGCCATATCGCCCGGATGGCTGTTAACGGACTGCGTGACGGCTGGGATAAAAACGCTCCGCTCTCGAACCGCATGCGGCAAGCTGAAGATCGGCTTGTTGGGCTGGCCCACGACTTGGACATGGAATCCATCCCACGCCGTGTCCTCGAAACTTTGACCAAAGAGCGGAGCTAGCCAGGAGGAAGGATGTCACGACCGTTTGAAGTTGCCCCGGCGGATCTGCAAAACCAACTTGAGGAGTTGGTCGATTCGACCTTTTCCGATATCCGGTCTCAATTTCTAGTTCTTCCAAGGGGTGCTAACTTTGTCGAGTACCCCGAATTTCAAGCTGCCTTTGAGGTCCTCAGGCGACGAACAAACGCCTTCACCGATTTCACAGAAGACAGGGTTTGGAGCGCGCTTCGGGAGAACAGTCTGTGCTTTGGCGTGATCAGGACTATGCTGGGCATGTCTCCGCCCGAATGGGCAGACCTGGCGCGGAGTGGCCGCGACAGCGACATCAGCCAGGGATACGCCCGATCGCTCGATGTGCAATGTCGCTCTGACCGCACCCACATCAGAGGTCTGGTCCGTCCACGCAATGCAACGGCATTGGATCGGATGGGTGACTTGGTTTCTGTTGCCGTCGAATACATCGCGCGAGGTTCGCCTCCAGGGGTGGGCGACACAGTTCACCGTCTCGACAAAGTTGATACATCCCAAGGCTTAGAATCCCTCCGGCATGTCGCCTCGCAACATGTCCCCTACGCCATGCTGCTGTACGAAAGGTATCTTGGCAGGCCGTTTGCAACCCATCGAGACGCCGTCTCTGAACTGGTCGGAGATGTGATGGAAACAGCGATTGAGGAGCATCTTGCGCGTTCCCGTATTCCCTTCCGCAAGACGAAGCGGGCCGAGCGCATCCCCGGCTACGAGCAGGCACCTGACTTCTTCGTTCCCGATGAGTACTGCCCCTCCGTTATCATCGAGGCCAAGATTACCGGTGATGACGGCACGGCTCGTGACAAAGTGGCACGCATTGAACGCCTTACCCGTATGCGCGATGAACGCCGTCGCAATGGTCAGCTGGCCTTTGAGGTGGTCGCCTGCATTGATGGCCGGGGATTCGGCGTGCGTAGAGAGGATATGCGCAGTTTAATCACGAGGACAGAAGGGAAGGTCTTCACCCTGGCCACGCTGGATCAGATGGTTGCCCATACGCGGCTTCGAAAATTCCTGCCTGCAGCGGAGGATTCTTAAAGTAGACGCGTTCACAATCGACAGGTCCAGAGGGTAACATCTCGCACGTCGCCCTGTTAAGCCGCGACTATTCTGCCTACGTAAGGCAGCTTTCAACAACTCGGGACAATTCTACGAAGCAAGGGTTTTAGGTTTCGTTGTCGATACGGCCAACAGCAGGTTGAGGAGGTTTCCTTGCTGGCAACAATCTCAGAGTCAGAACTGGAAAACTGGGTAGATAGTCACCAGGATAAAGCACCAGGGTTAGTTGCAGACCTCATCTACTGGCTCATATTTGCATCTTGTCCCAACCCTTTGCAGATGAGATTTCCTATGTCAGACAGCATTTGGCAACATGGGCCAGATGGAGTCCTTCATGTCGAATCTGGATTCGAACCATTTGTTGCCGAAGGGTGCTCTTTTTGGGAATTTGGCTCCGGTCGAGACGCCAAACGAAAGGCAACTGATGATTACAATAGGCTTACCCAAGACATCCCGGAAAACAAGAGAAAGCAGTCTACCTTTGTGTTCGTTGCACCCAGATCGGCTTTGCGTGTTTGGGAATACACGTGGAACAACGATCATCAGGCCGCCTGGATAGAAGAACGTAAGAAAAGGAGTGAGTGGAAAGATGTCCGCATCATCGATGCAACAAGTCTGGTCAGTTGGGTGAGCAGGTTTCCAGCAGTAGGGAGTTGGCTGGCAAGCATCCTTCTACCAGACACAAGAAACAACATCCAAACCCTCAAACAGCACTGGGATGATATTAGCACGTTCACACCCTCTCCTTCTTTGAAGCCAGACATATTTCTTGTCAACCAAGAAGAAGCTTGCCACGAACTAGAACAGATTTTCAATGGCATTACCACCCATTTGACGTTGATTACACGTTTTCCTGACCAAGTTATCAATACTGTTTGCGCATATGCCGCCTCACTCGAACTAGATGACCGCATAAGAGTCTATGGTCGCAGCCTTATAGTTTCCGACCCGGTTGCATGGAATACGATTTGTGAACAATTCCCCGGAGGTGGGTTCGTCCTGATTGCAGCGCCAGTCTTGGATATGAGCGGACACTTGGGTAGCGCAGCCATACAGAAAGCAAGAAATTCTGGGCATGCCGTTATTTTCAACGCCCCGCCCGGCGGCCAAAATGATCCTAATAGCATTGTTCTGAAATCTCCACAGGGTCACCAGATTGAGGAAGCCCTGTTGAATTCTGGTTTTCCAGAACAACAGGCCCGCACCCTCTCGTCTCGATGTGACCGAAACCTAAGCTTCCTACTTCGTCTTTTGCGGGGACATACCGCAAATTCAGCCTTAATTGAGATTTCGTCTCAGACTCCTCTGCATCTTGCCCTCTTAGTTGGCTCCTGGACGCATAATTCTGGCTCAGATCAAAATGTAATTCACGAAATGACGGGGATTGAATACTCGAAGTGGATTCAATCCATGCGGGAGATATCTACTGTTCCGAATCCCCCGATTGTTGACCAAAGTGGTGACTGGAAATTTATTGCAAGATACGAAGGATGGTTCGCGATTGGCAACAAACTGTATGATGAACACTTGGACAGATTTCACCTAACGGCCGTATCAATCCTTCGAGAACAAGACCCCCAATATGAACTTCCACGATCTGAACGAATGATGGCGGGTATTAGAGGAATGGTGTTGTCGCATTCTCTAAGATTGCGCAATGGGGTTGCTGAGACACTTGCCTTGCTGGGCAGCCAGCCTGATACTCTAACTTCATGTTCCACAGGGAAAGCAATCAGTATCGCAAACCGCACCATTTATGACATACTCTTCAATGCAAATTGGAAATTGTGGGCAAGTTTAGATCAACTTTTACCGTTGCTGGCAGAAGCCGCACCAAGCGAATTTATGGGCGCGGTCGAACACGCCCTGAACCAAGACCCCTGCCCATTCGACCAACTGTTCGCCCAAGAAGGAGAATTCCCCAGCGGCTCACTCCATATGTCAGGATTGCTCTGGGCACTGGAAACTTTGGCTTGGGAAGAGCAATTCCTGTTTAGATCTTGTGATATTCTAGGAAGACTGATCGCACGAGACCCCGGAGGACCATGGTCCAATAGGCCATCTAACTCACTCGCAAGAATCCTCTTGCCACAGATTCCCTCCACTACAGCACCTATCGAAAAACGCATAGCGGCTGTCCGACTGCTGACACAGAACATCCCCTATGTCGGCTGGAACCTTTTATTGTCATTGACGCGCACCGGGCAAACCTTCGTTATTCCCTCAAGACGGCCCGCCTGGAGAAACGTAATCCCCGATACTTGGAACGAAAACATTTCGAACCCCCATTACTTGCCCAAGTGCCAGGAGCAACTTGATACATATGACCAAATGCTTGTCGAAATGGCGTGCAACGATCTCTCGAAGCTCGAAGAACAAGAATTCGTCTTTCACTTGCCTGCATTGCCGAGTGAACTCTTCCAGCGCACCATTGACCACATTTCCTCCCACGAATTTCGCGATATTCACGAACCAAAACGCGTCAGAATCTGGGCAGAACTGTCAAGACTCGTGAGGCTGTTTAAACTACAGAATGGACAATCTCGATCCATGGGTCGCGATAGAATCGAAGCGCTCGAAGCAGCAATAGAAAGAATAGCCCCCACAGAACAATCTACCATCAATTCAGTATTGTTTAGCAGGGATGCCCAACTCCTGTTTGATGAAGTTGAAAACTCTTCTGAATCTGAGAGGGTTCACGAAGGCTTGTGTCAAGACGCCGTGGCCGAACTGTTGGTCTCTGGTGGTATTAATGAGGTGTTGCAACTAGCCGAAGCTGTGGAAAACCCCAATCAGGTTGCCTGGGCCTTAGCCGTCCATGCTGACAAAGATACCGACTTAAAGGTACTCCCATCCCTCCTTAACGACGAAGATGATAAGTGGATACGATTTACAAGGGGTTATCTGTCACGTCGTCTTGAGGCGAAAGGGTGGGAGTGGGTAGACCACTTGATAGATGAAAGTTGGACTGATGCTGAGAAATCCCTACTGCTAAGTCGGCTCCCATTCAAAGAAGAAGCCTGGATTAGGGCTGAGAAGCTGCTTGGGAGCCAAGAGGGGCTGTACTGGCGAAAAGCAAGTGCTCTCCTGCATGTAGGTACATCAGGAAGGGTCGGTAACGCTATTGAAAAACTGATAGTGTATGGGCGGGCGAGAGATGCTGTCAGATGCATACGAACAATGTTGTCACGGGGGGTATTTTATCGGGAGCACGCGATTTTGGCCTTAATGTCCATATCGCAAGCAGAAGAACCTTTTGATCGAGACCTTAGGCGCGATTTAATCGAGATCATAAAGGAACTTCAGACAGACTTAGAGCAAAACAGTGAGGCTCTGTGGTACATTGAGTGGACATACTTGGGGCTTCTGGATGGTTTTTCAGGTGCCACTCCGGTAGTGCTCGAAAGCAGACTAGCTTCTGATCCAGACTTCTATTGTACTTTTATCAAAGACATTCTTTCTCCAAGTGAAGCGGAAGCACAACCAGATCAGGGTATCAAGCTGGCCGCACGAACACTCCTTTGGAAATGGGAAACGCCCCCGGGGATACAGATGGATGGCACCTTCTCCGCTGATGTGTTTAGAAGGTGGCTGAATCGAGTCAAGAGTGTTTGTAGTGAACCAGGGGTTCTAGATTTCGCACTTGAACAGGTAGGGCGAGTGTTAGTGCATTGTCTGGCGGACTCAGATGAACTATGGATTCCCCGAGAAGTTGCAGAAGAGCTGGACAAAGAGGATATGGAGGCAATGCGCGATGGATTCTTTTTGGGAGTGCGAAATGCAAGGGGGGCGCATTGGGTCGACCCAACAGGAAACCCAGAACAGGAATTGGCGGACAAATATAGACAAAGAGCAAATGAGGTTGAACGCGAAGGATTGTGGCGTCTCGCAGCCACCATCAGGGGAATAGCCGATAAGTATGATTTGGAGGCAAAGGACGTTATTGACAAGGCAGAGAAGCGACCTTAGACATGGCAACTCTATGTCTCTCTGGTCATACTCAAGAGGGGGTGACCTGCCCCCCAAAAGCTGGTCCAGTTACTATGTTAGAATTGGGCCGTAGAAAGGGGAGACATGGCAGATAGAATCCTCAGTCCTGAAGACGTCCCAAAATCGCTATGGAATGGCGACAACTTCCTGTATCTTCCTCGGGCACTAAGAGATGTGTATCGGAAGACTCTAGATTCTATAGGTAAGCTCGAGGAAGCGTGTAGGGACACCCCGGGAGGATCTATAGGTGGCGACACACAAGAGGAGACGAATCTACATTTTGTACATAGTTTCGACGGCTCGTGTGCCCGGGTAGAGTTGGCAATGTTAGATCCCAAAGACGAACTCGAGAAAGCTTCCGATTTCTTCTTGCAGGCGTTTTCGGGAGGGCGAGTGAGACTTTTGGATATCCCGTGTGGTTGCGGGGCCTCTAGCGCGGCCCTTCTAGCAACTGTTTCTGAACTCAGACGACAAAACGTATTGCCCCGCGAGCCACTCGATGTCATTGTCACAGGGGGAGATAAGTCGGACCCGGCAAGAAACTACGCTGAGCTTGTATTCGGAGAATTAAAGGAGTCGCTTCGCAACCAAGGGATATTCGTAAGTGCCTCATTTCACTCTTGGGATGTGATGGATGAGGCGAGCACGACACCTTTGTTGGATCAGTGGCTTAGCAATCAAGACTGCGATAGGTTCTTTCTACTCATTGCAAACTTTTCCGGAGTCCTTAGCAATACAGGGAAAATTAAAAAAGCTAATGTACCACTGGGAGAGGTGATGCGGTGGACGGGCGCAAGAAAGGCTGCAATTGCATGGATCGAGCCCCAAACGAAGAAGGCCAACCGGATGTCGCGCAACGCCGTATTGGGGCGAGTCTTTGAGTGGCTGAGAATTTGGTCCTACGAGCCCAAAAGATTCGGCGAAGAATTGACTTCAGAATCAAAATACGCTCACCCAGTCTGCAAGGACAAAACACCCACCGTAAGACTGTTGCTTTATCGTATGGAGAGTCCCAGGCGATGAGCAATAAACCAGGAATTGTTGCCAAAAGGGCGACAAATCAATATCGAGTTAGGGATATTCTTGCGTACGCCAGCCTCCGGTTGTATTTGAAAAATCAATGCGCATTGCGAGAAAGGTGGGTCCACGAAATTGCCAGTGAGCTTGTTCTCAATCAAACCCAACCCGGCTACAATCACGTTTTGTACTTCAAACGGATAGATAAGGAAGGCAATTGCGAATTTCGTGACCTATATATCCCAGGCCCAAACGAGATTCTTGTGGAAACAGCTCTTTTGGGAGAGTGCGCGAAACATGCTGAAGTTTTCCAACCTGCTTCCAGTGTGTATAGCTATAGGCTTTCATCTGGGAATGAAACGAGAGGTGTATACAAGTATTATTTCTATGGATTTCATGACCGGCATCGAGCCATTGCGGAAGCATGCCGAGAACGCTCCGACACTCTGGTCTTATACAATGACATCAAAAGGTTTTATCCTTCAATCTCACTAGGCCGAGCAAGAAATGTGTGGAATTCAGCTTGCGATGACGCTAACCTTTCCGATAGGAGTCGAGAAATAGGGCTAAAGCTACTTGAAAACTATGAGCGTACCACTAGCAATGGCGGTTCTGGATTGCCTATAGGACCGATGTTTAGTCATCTCATAGGCAACCTTGTCCTCCGCGAGGTTGATCTAAGAATGGAGGAGATTGCGCCGAACAGGTACTTCCGGTATGTTGACGATTTTGTCTTTGTCGCAACTGAGGAAAAGGCTGGGGAGCTTGAGGAAAATCTCAAGCTCCTGTTGTCCGCAAAAGAACTGGAGTTGCATCCAGAAAAGAGAGAACCCGTTCCTGCTGCAAGGTGGCTTAGCGCCGCCAATGTCTTCGAAAGCGAAATGTCACCAGTTTCATGGAAGTCTTTCATCGGCGGATTGAAACAGTTGATGCTGTTTAAGCCTGACTTGAAAGGAGAGATAGAACGCAAGTTTCTTGATGCAGAGATTCGCGTGAGGCCAACTGACTATTCAGATGTCCGACAGGATTACAATTTTCTAAATAGGATGAGAATACTCTTGGAGAGCGGCTGGTTTAGACTCAAGATGTTTCACCTGAGTCCGGATCGAGTTTTGTATGAGGGGATTCAGTTACGATCCCGTTATATGAGAATGCTTTGGGATACGCTTGAGTATATGGACGGTGATGATTCGATTGGTCGAAAAATGAGTACGTCGCGACTTCGCTATCTCTTGTCCCGCCTTGCATATCTTGCTACACCAGAGCAACTCTTAACTATTTCAGGTTCAATAGGTGAATTTGAAGAGTTGGCAATCTTTGCCACAGTTCTAAGAGCCCTTGCAAGCCGCGATGTGTCTGATCTCTTGAAGTTTGGATCGGTTGCAGCACAGTCTGTAGCTCCGTCCCTTAAGATGGATTCCCGTCCTGTTCGTTGTTCCGTTTCCAGTAATACGGAAGCAGCTTCTCAAGCATATGCGACTCTTCTCTTATATGGGGTTCCACTTGAAGTTTCTGGCGAGCCATTGGAAAGCCAAATGGTTACTTTTTGTCAAGGGGGAAGAGGAGTGTCAGAATTATTCGAATCCTCAGACACGTATTTTCGTGAACTGGCTTGTTTACACGGACTAGACGAGCCTGAAGTCCTACGATGGTCGCTCGAAACGGCATTTGACAGAGATGAGGAGATGGCCTCAGAAATGACGGGCATATTGGATATGAGCTATTTGGTCTGAGAATAGAGTGAGCTGTCCCCGAGTTCGGTAGGCAAAGGGGCGAGTTATCTTTCGACACTTTTCCCCTAAGCCCCCGGTCAAACCGGACGTGATAGTTTCCCATCATCCGGCTTTCTCAGATCAGCTACGCTGAGTGATTTGTTCCTTTCACTCAGGACATTGAGTACAGTTTCAGTTGTTCGCATCACGCGCCCCCTCATCGTACTAGCAGTCATAGCTTCACCTGTCTCCCTTCCCCCTGTGAGTGGCTTTCCCACTCTCTCTGGTCGGTCGTTACTCCGACGAGTACTATGGAGACTCCGTACCCGTATGATTCACATCACTTAGGGCATCCCGTGTTCCGGTTCACAATCTCCGTAGTAGCGACCCTTAGATCCCCCTCAGTGCATCCTCACCCTGCTTCGTTAGCAGATTCTCCCCATTGGCAGGTTCCCACGGACGTAGTGTATCTCCGTGAGTGTGGTGGGAGTCCGAACAAACATCATTCGGATTTCTATGGGGTTCGGGTATCAGTCACTTTTCCCTTGGATGTGGTTTGCTCCAGATAGACGCTGGGGTTCCTTTCATAGTCATAGATCGCAGGTCTTGCCGGTCCAGTATTCTCGTGACTGCCCTACTCTCCGGCTTTACTGTCATGCTATTGTCCCCTTACCCTTTCGAGAACTTCCCCTGTTGCCAGGGTCAGGGTAAGACAGTTGACCTTTAGGATATCCTGCTCCTAAGCCTGGTATCCAAGCTGGAAATTGTGCCGTGACACGGCGCACTGTTTGTACCACCCGTTATGTTAGTCCGACAAGCACGGGGACAGTGATCGCGATGGTAAGCGATTAATAATCAGAAGATCAGATTATATTGAAGAGAGCTAGGATTATATAGCCCACCGCGACGAAAAAGATAAGACCCAAGCATGAGCCCGTATCGAAAGTTGGCCCATACAAAGCCTCTGTAAGTTGCTTGTAGATTTTCTTACTATTTTTCCCCCTTCTCATAATTGCGCTTCGAAGGCCAGTGGCGAGGTCATGACATGGTTCGCACAGAGCCGTGAGGTCGTCTTGGGTTACTTCTTCACCTGATGGGTATTCAAAGTAAGCCCAGTGGTGAGCGTGTGTGGCTTTGTCCAGGCCGCAGAACTGGCAAATGTGGTTGGAGCGTTCGAGAGCGTCTTTCTTGGCGGAGGGGTAGTTTCCTCCGTAGGCATCTGTTGCTTCCTTTTGGGCGTTTCGTTCTTCTTCGGCGTGGGCGAGTTGCGAGTAGAAAGACATGTGGGGTGCCCTCTTGGTGGAAGTAAACAGGTGGGTAGCTACCACAGCGCCACGAATCCAACAGCCAACAGGGGGGCGCGATGCGCCCGCTTGTCTACTTTCACGGATGTTGAATTCGTGCTGCATCATCAGGCGAAATACCTGCATAGGTCCCCAAATATTCAGCGTCCCGACTCTCGTCGTACAGGGACACAATCTTGCCATCTCTACGATTCAACTGGCGTTGAATTGCCCTGATGATCCCTCTTTTCCTCTGAATACCAGCATTAATGGAAATGAACTGAATGTTCAGTTTTTCAATCCCATGGCTTATCTCCTGTTCAGGAGTTGAGGAGAGTCAATAAGACAACCACTCCAACAGCACCCCAGAATAACCAATTACGATAGTTGGGCTTTCTTGTCGTTTTTTTACTGGAATGACCATGGCTGGATGGATAGTTTGTGGTCTTCTTGGGGGGAACGTAAGTGTCGAGGTTGTAGATTCTGACACGATTTTTTTCTTTCTCTTCTTCCTCTGGAAAAAACCACTGGCTGAACACTTGTCTCTTTTGAAAAAAGTTGTTGGAATCTTCTATTTGCCCAGCAAGCTCGTCAAAATTTGCGTTTTTTCTCCCAACCCAGTCTCGAAGGGTGGTAGCCAGTTCATGGCAGGGTACGCACAAGGCGGTAATATGGTGGCCTTGAACTTCCTGACCTGAAGGGTAGTCAGGTCAGGCCCAATGGTGTCCTTCCCTGGCTTGTCGTATGCCGCAAAACTGGCATTTGCCGCTAGATCGAGCTATCGCCTGTTTTTTGGCTCTGGGATAGTTTCCACTGTAGACGTCGTTTTTGGGGGCGGCTTCTTCGGACATTCCTGATCTCCTGTGGTCTGGTCTGGAGATGGGATCGGCTGATGTGGCACATTTGGCAGCTCTGTGCCATTGTCATGCGCGTACTGCCCGATGACGCCTGCCACTTTCTTCCAACGCGGGCCCTCGGCGTGAGGAACTGGTTGACGCGCTCTATCAAGGCCGTCGTCAGTTCAGCAGGGCCTTCAAACGTGTTTGTAGTCTGGGCTAAAGGGCTTCATATGCCGGCACGGAGAGGGGAACAACAATCATATCCGCGCCGATAGCGATATGCATGAGGTCCATTGCGGTGCCCCCTCGGTGGTAATAGATGAATGGTAGCCACCACAGCGAACCATAATCTAGCAGCCATCAAGGGGGCGCAATGCGCCCACGCATCTATTATCGACAACTGCTAGAAGCTAATTCGCTGTGGTGAACCCATGCTACTACAAGAGCGGGCCAGGAAACAATAAGGGCCGACAAGGTTTGGAGTCGTGACTAGGAGCCGCAAACACGATATAAGGCTTCGCCCAACTGCGTATGCGCCTATATCCTATGTCGCTGCTGGGCATAGCGGGCAACGGGCATAGGCGCTGCGCCGCCGTTGCCTTTCTGTGCATGCCCTATCCTGTTCTCTCTATCGCGTACCCTAACCTTGCAATCGGTTTTGCAGCCAGGTTCGCCGCGGCCAGATCGCGCCCTTACCGACCACTGATCACTGCAGTTTGACCACTGCCCTCAGTCGGCGGCGAGCGTGCCGTTGTCGGCTTCGGAGAACTCGCCGGCGAGGATGCGGTCTGACCAGGCCATGACCTGCGCGTCCTTTGACTCGCGCGTCGGCAGCGGTTCGATCTCGGCGCGCACCTGGCCGAGGATATAGTCGTAACGCCGCGGAGGGACAAGCGATTTGTCGCGCAGCAACCGGTTAAAGAGCTCCTTGGGCGAAACAACCGCGCCGCCGTCGCCGCCAGCCGCTGTTGCTGGACTCGTCCCTGTTTCTTCTTCGCCTTCTATTGATCCTTCTCTTACTTCCTTATGAGGTGCCGGATCGGCACCCTCATTGGTGCCATTCTGGCACTCGGTAGGTGCCACTTTGACATGTTTCATGGTGCCATTTTGGCACCCATCGGGCATCTGGATCCCCGCAACCCCTGCTTTTTCTGCCCGTTCAGTGCCATTTTGACCTCTGTCGGGCAAAATCCCGTGCGCAAACCCGCCTTTCGGGAACTCGCCATTGGTCAGTTCGCCGTTGGTTAGCCCGCTGTGGATCGCTTCGGGGCTGTCAGACGCCTGCTCCGCCGCGGCCTGGCTTTGCTGGGCCCGGCTGGGCGCTGTGTCGTTGCGCGCGCGCGCGGTCTCTTGTGGATGCCCCACCTGCACGGCAAAGCTGATCGCGCCGGAGAGGAAGTAATGGTAGATTTTGCCGGCGCGAAAACGGCCCCGTTTGTCGTAGTAGGGCTGCTTCGCTCGGCTGATTACCCCTTTCGTCGTCAGTGAATCGAGCGCGCGCTTGACATTGCGAATGGGCAGCCCGGTCTCCCACGCGATCTTGTCCTGCGTGGGAAAACAGGCGCCCCCTTGGTTGAAGCGCACCAGCATGTTCACCACATAGATCTCCGACGGATTCAACCCATAGTGCTCGCGCAGGTATGTCAACCCCCCTTGCCGTTCCATGTCGAATCGCTCTTCCAAACTCATAACCGCCCCTTTCCAGAAATGCGCAAAGCCGCCGGAGGACAGCGGGCGGCATATCCCTCGAACGGCCTTGCTGTGGAAACCCGCAAATCGTCATTTGCAGGTCGATCCCGAATCTGGTATAGTGACGTTGTTCCCGCTCCGCCAAAGATTGGGAACAACCCCTATCGCCCCGTCCAGCGCCGCCCGCTGACGGGGCGCTTCTTTTTTGCAACCCTGCTCTACAACCGCGCTGTATGCGCGCCCAACTGAAACGACACCAATTTAACCGATCATGGTCAGCGCCGCAACCAGCCCGAAAATGGGGAACGGTATCCCTGGCTCAACAAAAGATATTAGGGCCCGTTGACGTTTGTCTGACGGCGATCTGCGGGGGAAAGACGGCGGCTGAGCCGGCCCAGCCTCCGCCCCCTTGACGTTCTCCGCGCCCCTCCGCGGACAAAAAAGCAGTTCTCCGTGCCCCTCCGTGTTCCTCCGTGGAAAAAAGCAGTTCTCCACCGACAAAAAGGTGTCCTTAGTGTCCCTTCGCGGCCCTTCGTGGATAAAAAAGCAGTTCTGCAGTTCTCCGCGCCCCTCCGCGTCCTCCGCGGACAAAAAGGTGTTCTCCGTGTCCCTCCGTGGACAAAAGCAGTTCTCCACGTCCCTTCGCGTGACTTCGCGGATCAAATAGCCGCCCCAAGATGACCGCTATCCGTTCCCCCTCAAGTGTGAGCACCATGGCGCCAATCTTGAAAACTGGCATAAAATTGACGCGGATTTTCCCGGGAATTCCATAAAAAATACACATCAATAGTGTATAATAATAGTTTCATTCGAGTGCGCCGCCAGCGGCGTAACGCCCCCTGATCGAATCCGGCCGCATCCGTCCGGATACACCCCATTTATCCCGTCTTATCATCCAATTATTGGGGACAACCTTATGAGACAGCACATGCAACCGTTAGCCCGCGGGACACTGGCTCTCCTCTTCGCCGCTGTCGCCGTCATCTCAACTGCCGGCAGCGCATCCGCCTCCGAACTGCACACCGTCCAGCCGGGTGAAACGCTGAGCCAGATCGCCAAACAATATCGAACAACCGTCGCAAACCTGCAGTGGCTCAACGGCCGGCCGGGCGACACCCTGTTCCTTCTGGCCGCAAAGCACGGCGTCAGCCTGTCCAGGCTCATGGCCATCAACGGATTCTCCTCCGCGGAGTGGCTCCAGGTGGGTCAGGAACTGCTGGTGCCCCGCGCGCCCGCGCCGCAACCTGAGCATCCGGTCTCTGCCATGCAGCCCGCGCCGCCCGTTGCCGAGATGCAACCGGGACGGAACTATCCCGCTGTTCATATGGTGCAGACTGGAGAGTTACTTTCAGATATCGCGCAATGGTACGGTGTCAACCCCGCCGCCTTGGCCAGGCTGAATAACCTGCAAAACAACAGCATTCTCGAGTCTGGCCAGGCCCTGCGCATTCCATCCGCAAACGCGCTCGAACTCTTGGAAGGAATCGAGCGGCGGCTTGACCAGGCCCGTTACCCTACGCGCACCGAACGTTGGGTCGAAGTCGACCTCAAAGAACAGATGGCAATCGCCTATGAAGGCGCCACACCGGTTAAAGCTTTCGTCATCTCGTCTGGAGTAAGCGATACGCCCACCGTCACCGGGACCTTCCGCATCTGGTCCAAAGTCGCCATGCAGGACATGCGCGGCGGTAACCGCACCGCGGGCACTGACTACCATCTGAAGGATGTCAAGAACGTACAGTATTTTTACAAAAACTACGCCTTCCATGGCGCCTACTGGCACAGCAACTTCGGCACGCCCATGAGCCGCGGCTGCATAAACATGACCGACGAAGATGCCAAGTGGCTCTTCGGCTGGGCGTCCCCCTCGATGCATGATGACGATGACGGCCGGATATACAGCACCGACGCCAACCCGGGCACGCTGGTACTGGTCCATGAACGATAGCGGGCGCATCGCCCCGTTCCGCCCCGGACTTCTGACCGCAATGGCCAGGAAAGCGGCCTCCGGTAGCGACCGAAAGGCCCTGAGAGTCTCCCCGTTTCGAGACCCTCCCGATAGCAATGACGCCGGGAGAACCTGCAAAGTAGCAAAGACCATTCAAGCAGCACACGATCTGACCAGGGAGGTCCAAATGCCAAAGCAATCTGCTGTCCTTAGTCTCTTCCTCGTCGCAGCCCTGATGCTGGCCGCCTGCGTCGCCGCGCCGCCGGCCGCAGAAGCGCCCCCCGCGGAGGCTCCGATGGAAGAGGCGCCTGCCGGCATCAGCGGCAAGGTTGTCGTCGCAGCGGGCGGAACGGTCCGCATCGGCGGCTCCTTCGCCCTCACCGGTCCCATCCCCGATCCCGGCCTCGACATCCGCCACGGCGCCGAACTGGCCGTCGATGACCTCAACGCGGCCGGCGGACTCGAAGGCTTCATGTTCGAGCTCGTAGCCGAAGACGGCGCCTGCGACGGCACGCAGGGAACGAACGTCGGCAACAAGTTCGCCGCCGACGAGACCATCGTCGCCGTCACCGGCGGCACCTGCTCCGGCGAGACCTTCGGCCTCATGCCGATCCTGCAGGAGGCGCGCATCCCCTTCGTCAGCCCCAGTGCCACCAACCCCGGCATCACCTCCGCCGGCTGCGACGTCTGCAACCGCGTCGCCCTCAGCGACGCCCTCCAGGGCGCCACCGCTGCCGGCTTTGTATTCGATGAACTGGGATTCACCAAGGTAGCCGTCGTCCACGACAACTCCGACTACGGCAAGGGCCTGGCCGAAATCTTCCGGAACAACATTATCGATCTGGGAGCCGAAGTGACCGGCTTCGAAGGCGTCCAGGTGGGTGACACCGACTTCCGTGCCATGCTGGCCAGGGTCGGCGCAGCTGGGCCCCAGGCCGTCTTCTTCGGCGGACTGTCCACCGAGGCCGGCCTCATCGCCCAGCAGATGACCGAAACCCCCGGCCTCGAGGACACCGCCTTCATGAGCGCTGACGGCGCCTATACCCAGCAGTATCTCCAAACCGCTGGCGACGCCGCCGAAGGATCCTACGTCTCCTTCGTAGCCGGCGCCGACTCCGAAGAAATGAACGCTGAATTCGACGCCAGCTACCTGGAGAAATACGGCGTCAGCCCCGACGACCTCGGCCCCTTCCACAGCCAGAGCTACGACTCCGTCAAGCTGATCGCGGCCGCCCTGGCGGCCGTCGCCGCGGTCGACGATGACGGCAACCTCGTAATCGACCGTGAGGAGCTGATCTCCGCCATCCGCTCCGTCGGTGCCTTCGACGGCCTCACCGGCACCATCAAGTGCGACAGCATCGGCGAATGCGGTGCCGGCGGCGTACAGATCTTCCAGGTCACCGACGGCGTTTTCGTCCAGGTCTCCGGTTTCGGTATGGAGTAAACCACAACACAATCAGGAGAGAGAACGACATTGATGCCCGGCCAGCCCACTGTGCGCGGCAACGCGTTAACCCGGGGGAGACTGTCCAATCGAATGTGGAATGCGCATCTTGGCCCGCGAGGAACGGCGGGCGGCTGGGGGGATGATGGTTGATTGGGGCGCGGTGATGGAGTGCTTGGTCGCGACGTTGAGTCTGGCAGTAGCGTTCTGCTTGCTGGACGGGCTGTTCTGGCTTGTGAGATCGCCGCATCCGGCGCTGGCGGCGGCCGCCTCACCCTGCAGCACGAGACCATTGTCCGCTCATGGCCCGGTTCGACGCCTTGCCTGCCGCATAGAGCGTGCATTCCGTCCAGGTCGACCCCGAAAGCGGCGAAACTCTGATCTGCTGCGAGACCCGCGATGAAAGGCCGCTCTACGTGATCGAACGCTGGAACGGTTGCGAGTTCCGCGGTAGCAGCGACTGGATGGCGGCCGGGCCCGAGGCCGCCGCCGCCAGGGTGAGACCGGTACGCTGCGAGGCCGTCGTTCCGCCCATCTCTTAACGATCAGGAATGGAGGATCCAAGTATTGCCCCGGGGGTACGGGGAGAGAGGAAACCCTGCCATGAAACGCACTCTGATCCTTATCGCGCTGCTGACTATGCTCACGCCCGCCCTGCTGTTCGCGCAGGACGACGTTACGCTTGCCGGACTGAATGACAGGCTGAAAGCCCTGTCCACCGACCTGGTTATTCTCGCCAGGGAGCTCAGAAGCCTGGATGATCGGGTGACCGCTCTGGAGGCAACGCCCGCAGTTGCGCCCACCCCGCCCATGGCGGCGTGCGATCTGACGCCCAATCTGCCTGTCGATCCTGTACAGCTCAACGAAGAGACCAGGTCCGCCCATCGCACGCAGTACGGCAGAGAGCCACCCCTGTTCATGGGGATTATCAAGGTCGTCTGGCACCCGGATGGACGCGTGCAGATCTATTACGCGTCGGGACGCGAAGGGAACTACCGCAGCGTGTCCGAACTGTGGGACGGCTGCGACTATGCAGGCCATACACCCTGGAAAGAGATCGAAGATATCAACGACTTCCGTTAGAGGAGACACCCCTTGCAACGCAAAGCACCACCTGATTCCGCTTAGATGCCGCGCCCGGCCAGCCCGCTGTGCGCGCAAGCGTGTACCCAGGATATTAATCGAGATCAACGCTGACCTGTGGAACGGCGGGCGGCCTGGGAAGAGAATGAGAACGGAGATGACACGAAGCAATCCGTGTTCAGGAGCGGAAAGATGGAAGAACCAACGATTCCCGGTACATACCACACGTTTATGCGGTTAATCAGGAGGCTGCAGGAGGAAGACCCGAACGCCAAGCGAAAGGTGCTGAAACAGCGCATAATCGATCTGCTGGATCTGCCGCCGGAGAAGGATGACCCGTACTGGGACGAGCTTGAATTCTCCTATCTGCGGTCGAGTCGGACGCGCCGGCAGCTGTTCGATGACCGGTTCAACCTGGCGATGCACAGGATACGAAAAGAAGAACGCAAGTCATGACCAGCGACAGTCCGGGTCTGACCGGCAGGGCAAGGAAGCGTGGCAGTTACGAGGGATCATTGATGGTTGTCTGAATAGCGATTTGCGGGAGCAAAGTGTGGCTGACCCGTGTAGGCCCGCGCAGCTGCGCAAAGAAAATCTGTTACGCCATAGGTGTCCTTCGCGGACAAAAAAGCAGTTCTCCGCGGACAATCCGCGTTCGCGCAAACAGGCGGGCGGGGCACAATAACGTATTCGGGGCGCCCCATTGATTAGCGTGCCTATCCCCTTTTGTTTCAGGCGCAGAGGACGATTTCATCTGCCGGCCTCCCTCTCGATTCTGCTCCTGCTCGCCCTCTTTCTGTCCGGATGTCGCGATAGACGCGCCGCGCCCGCTTCCGTCCTCCCCGCAACTGCGACCCCGCCGCCGGCCGCAGAACCCGTAACGCCGGCATCCCTGCTCGATGAGGCCGCCTATCTCCACCAAATCGGCGACTACAGCCAGGAGCAAAGGTTGCTGCAAACGCTGCTGGCCGATCTGCGGACGGAGCCTGCCCAGGGGAGGCGTACACCTGCCGCCTCCCGTACACAGGAGCGCGCGGCAATTCTCTACCGGCTGGCCTTAGCCTATCTGGCCGATGACAGTCCGGAACTGGCGCTGGACGCGCTCGCGCGGCTCCGCCGCATGGGCGACTCCCTGGCCGCGGGTGAGATCAGCCTGCCGCCCGCGAACGGTGAAGCGGTGGCGCAGATCCTGATCAACAGCCTCTTCCTGCACGGGGAGGCACTGGCCGGCGTGGACCGCTTCACCGAAGCCGCGGCCGCCTACCGCTCATTCCTGGCGCAGCGTCCCCAGATCTCCGGTGTCGTAGAGGAGCGCATCGCCGATGCATTGCTCGCGCTGGACGAACGGTCGCAGGCCGCTGCCGCGCTGCGCCGTGCCGCCGGCGCAGCCATAACCGCAGTCGAGGAAGTGCGCCTTCTCGAGCGGCTGGCTTCCGTCCTCGAAGGTATCGGCCGTTGGGACGAGGCCGCCTCCATCTACGACGAGATCCTCGCCCGCCCGGATCCCGAACGCGCCGGACCGGGCCCGGAGCAGGCCGCCCTCGCGTTTGACAACATTCTCGGCTACAGAGAGTCCTCCATCTACCGCGCCGGTTATCTCTATCGCGCCGGCATGGCCTACGCCGCGGCCGGCGACGAAGAAGCCGCCATCGACCGCTGGCGTACGGCGCTGACCGAAAACCCGGCCAGCGATGCCGCCTACCTGTCTCTCATTCAACTGGAGAACAGGGACGTGCCCGTCGACCCGTTCCTGCGCGGGGAGATCAGTCTCGCCGCCAAAGCTTACCTGCCGGCCATCTCCGCCTTTGAACGTGTTCTCGAGAAGTCGCCGCATGCCGCCCGCGCCGGCGAAGCCTGGCTGGGAATCGCCCGGTCCCTGTTGGGGTTGGAACGGTGGGCAGCGGCCCGTCTCGCCGTCGACCGCGTGCTGGCTGACTTTCCGAACTGTGTCTGCTTCGGTGAGGCCTGGTTGGCGCGGGCGCGCATCGCGCTAGAAGAGGGCGCGCCCGCGGAGGGACGCCGCATCTACCGAACATTCGCCGGAGCGCATCCCGACGACCCGCTGGCGCCGGAAGCGCTGTGGCGGAGCGCGCTGTCTGCCCTTGACGCCGCCGCCATACAGGATGCCCGCGGCGCCGTCGATCCTTTTGACGAAGCTGCGGCCGATCTGCTCAGGCTGGCGGACGTCTTTCCAGGCAGCCCGCGCGCCGCCGATGGGCTGGCTGTCGCCGCAATCGGCGCCTTCGAACGCGGCCGCTACCAGCAAGCCGCCAACCTGTTCGAACGGCTGCTCTCCGAGCATCCCCATGCGCAGCCGGACTTTGCAACCTACTGGCTCGGCCGCGCCCGCCATGCCCAGGGCGAAGTCAAGGCGGCGCGCGCCCTCTGGCATGCGCTCGCCGCCCGCGCGCCCGACACATTTTACGGGGTTCTCGCCGGCCTCGACGTTGACGCCGCGCAGCCCGGGCAGAATCTTATTCCCCGCCTGGCCGGCATGGAGATGAACGTGCCTGCCTTGCCCGGCGACGACGGCAGCCGCGCGTTCGCCGAAGCGTGGCTGAGTGGACCGCAGGGTTTCGCACGCGCCCAAAGCACCGCTGCGGCAACGGCCGCAGACAGCGTCGAGCCATGGGAGCTGCCCCTGACCATGATCGGCGACCCGGACCTCGTCAAAGGCGAGCTGCTGCTGGCGCTGGGTCGTCGCGCCGAGGGATTGCAGCTGCTGGAACAGATCTACTGGCGTTATCACAACGATCCGGCCGCCCTCTATCCCCTCATGCTGCGGTTCCATAAGTTGGGCGCCAACAAGCTCTCCATTACGGCTGCCCATCGTCTCATCCAGCTCAGCCCGGCGGAGCGTATTGCCGGAGTGCCGCTCTTTATCCAGCGTTTCGCCTATCCCAGACACTACGCCCGCCTGGTCGAGACGCAGGCCGCAGAGTTCGATATTGCCCCTCAGCTTCTGTACGGCCTCATCTTTCAGGAGAGCCGCTTCGAGCCTGCCGCGCGTTCCTATGCCGGCGCCCGGGGCCTCATGCAGATCCTTCCGGTCACAGGCTGGGAGATCGCCCGAAGTCTCAGCTACCCCAACTATTCCAACGAACTGCTCGACCTTCCCATCGTCAGCATCCGTTTCGGCGCATACTACCTGCGCTGGGCGCGCGACTATGCCGGCGGCAACGACACAGCCGCCCTCGCCGGCTATAACGCCGGCCCCCGCAAGGCCAGATACTGGCTCAGCCGAACCGAGCCGGACGATGCTCTTTTCATCTACAAGGTCCCCTACTACGACACGCGCCGTTACCTTCAGGGCATCCTCATCTGCTTCGCCCACTACCTGCGCCTATATGGAGGAGTCTAGCTCTTTTTGACATCCCCCAACCAGTATGACGCGGTGCGTCAGCTGCAAACCGGTTTGAACGCCTCCTTCGACTTCTACAACCATGAAAGAACGCGTCAAAGTTCTCACTTTTCGCATGCCGGCTGAAGAGCACTTCGTGCTCTGATCAAGGCTGGCTCAATTCATCGGAATGCACCTTATTTTTTCCGTTTCGCGGTCTAGCGATTGGGGCCAACCTTACAGGAATGACTCATGAATACATCATCCGGCAAAACCGTCGCAAAGAGCCCTGACTTCGACCGGCGATCGGGAACGCGTGGACTCCGCCCCGGTGAGAGGATCGTCGCGAAGAGTTCCGGCGTGTACCGCCTTGCGAAGAGGGGTCCAACACAGATCTCAGTTCTCCCCGAAAAAGTTGAAATCGCTGAACACGGCAACACCGTTACCGAGATTCACGTCGACACTATCGACGAAATTACGGTCCGGAATGAATGGTCGCGAAGTCAGCTGATCATCCGTTTCGGGGATGGTCAAGTGCGCTGGATAGGGGGGCTTGAAAAGACGGAAGCCGGCCGGGTCCGCGATGCAGTACACGTGGAGATTCTCCGCCTGACATCAGCGCTTGGTAAACGTCTCTTGCGGCTTGACGGACAGCTGAGCCAGCTCCTTGGAGACTCCCGCTACACTCGGCGCTCCGAGGCCAATGTGTTCCACACCGAGCTCAAATCAGTGCTGAACAAGAGTCGCAGACTGGTTCAGGAACATCTTGCAAGAAGAGAAAGAGAGGCGTTAAGTCGGCTGGCGCCTTACGAGTCCGTCGAGAAATTAGAGGCGGCGCGAGAACGAGAGAACGGTCTCTTCGTCAAGGCCAATATCCCGGCTGTGAAGAGCGCGGGACTCCCTGATCCCATGTCTGACGAACAGGCTGAAGCAATCGCCACGGATGAGAATGTAACGCTAGTGCTTGCCGGCGCGGGGACGGGCAAGACAAGAGTCATCGCTGGCAAAGTCGCCCATCTCGTTCAGAACGAGGCTGTCCAGCCGCAAGAAATTCTTGTGCTGGCATTCAACAATAAGGCGGCTGAGAACATCCGCGAGCGGCTGAAGGGCGACTTCGACACAACAGAAGTTAAGACATTTCACGCTTTTGGCCGCAGCGTCATCGCATCGGCTGAAGAAAGTGCGCCAACCATCTCAAAGCTGGCAAGAGATGAAATGGCGCTGACTAAGGCGATTGATGACATTATCCGAGACATCCTGCAAGATCCCCAGAAATCACGCGCCTTGATCGATTTCATCGCTAACCTACTTTCACCATATCGACCACCTTACGACTTCAGTACGCCCGCTGAATATAAGAAGTATATCTACAACACCGAGTTAAGAACGCTCAATGGTGATTTGGTCAAGAGTCTTGAGGAAGTAGCAATCGCGAACTTACTGACCGAAAACGGCATCAAGTACGAGTACGAAAGGCCATACAAGGTACCGACTGCCACACAGGAACGCAGTCAGTATCGGCCAGACTTCTTTCTCCCAGATCATAATATCTACATTGAACACTTCGCACTAAATAAGTCGGGGCAGCCGCCACGGAACTGGTACAGGTACCGTGAAGGTGTCGATTGGAAGAGGAACCAGCACAGGAAACATCGTACGCATCTCATCCAAACTTTTAGCTGGCAACACGAAAGAGGAGAGCTACTCGAGACGTTGCGTGCGGAACTCGAAAAAGTGGGAGTCAAGTTCGACCCAATCCCACATGAAGAATTGGTCAAGAAACTGGCACGGCAGAAGTCGCGGATTACAAAGCTGGCCTATCTCTTGAAAACGTTCTTGAATCACTTCAAAACTAACAGCCTGACACTCAATGAACTACGCAATCGCGTACTTGGCGACTGGCGGCGTAACCAGCGTTTCCTCGACGTATTCGAACTGGTGCATGAACGCTACGAACGGTTGCTTGCCGACGAGAAGGCGCTTGACTTCCATGACCTCATCAACAATGCCGCCTGTCACATCCGTGAGGGCAGATGGGAACATTCATATCGATATGTGCTGGTCGACGAGTTCCAGGATATCTCGGCTGGGCGGATGGCGTTGCTTCAGAGTCTTAGACGCCGGAACGTGGCCTACTTTCTCGTCGGGGACGACTGGCAGTCGATCTACCGATTCGCAGGAAGCGACGTCGGCCTGTTGCAAGACTGCGGCAACTACCTCGGTCACGTAGAGAGGCGACCACTGAGCCAGACCTTTCGTTTCGGAGACCGCGTCGGTGGTCCATCTACGGCGTTCGTGCGGCGCAATCCGGAACAGACGCAAAGGATGTTGCTACCTAAGCCTGTTAACCGTGTCAAAGATGATGGGATCTGCGTTGTCACCGATGGCGACCCTCTGCGAGCGCTGCACGACATCAAGTCGAAGGCAGGGGGTAAGACACCCTCGGTTCTCGTGCTAGGACGCTATCGCGACAGCACGGAGGGTCTCTCCCGGGAATGGCGACACCTTTTCAGAACCGTCCATCAAGCAAAGGGATTGGAAGAAGACTACGTCGTGGTGCTGGATCTCAAGGATGATCGTAGAGGGTTCCCTTCACAGATTGAAGACGATCCGGTTCTGGAGCTCGTACTGCCCTCTGTAAGTGAAGGTGCCTACCTATTCGCAGAAGAGAGGCGCCTTTTCTACGTAGCGATGACGCGCGCGCGGCGGGGTACCTATCTGGTCACAGATCCCGAGAGGTCATCGGCGTTTGTCCTTGAGTTGCTCCGCGAGTCCGGCGATCTGCAGACAATAGGTGAGTTTCCTCCAACAGGTCCTTCCTGCCCGTGTTGTCTCAGTGGACATTTAGTTCCCTCCAAGAGCCGCAAGAATCTTCGCTGCACCAATGATCCTTATTGTCGGCATCTCGCGCCGCGCTGTCCCGGGTGTGGGGTCGGATATGCAGTGGTAAAGGATCGGTTAACGTCTTTGTGTACAAACTCGGCATGTAGTTTTCATCTGATAGTCTGCCCCGAATGTCATGTCGGCATCCTGGAACAGAAACGTTCCAAATTCGGCCCTTTCTTGGGTTGCAGCGAGTTCAAGTCGGTGCCACCCTGCTTCTACACAAAAGATGGCCTATTAGCAACCATGGTCGACGGAGGCATTCCGGACCAGTAATGTAGGCAGTGTTTTTTGTGGGTGAGGTCTTAGCCGCCAAACTGATTGCGATGCCGCAACTTTGTGATTGCAGGTGTGGCCGGGCAGTGTGCAGGCTGGGCATGTGGCGCTTCGCGCCGGCGCGCACCGACACCTGCCTGGCGCGACCAAAACGCGCCGCGCCAGCCATGCCGGACCGTGCTCGCCTATTCTGCTCCTGCTTTTCTCCGGAAAACTGTGTCTGTGTGCAGATGCCGCCGCGGTGCGAGAGGAAAGAGGTCGACAGCCACAGAAGCGAAGTCGACAGCGCTTGATTTTATCGTGTAGTCAACTGCCTCCTGCAAGCGACTCTACGGCAGTATAATCGTGTCCAACAAGACATGATCGGTCGCGGGTATACCTCCCTGCGCAACCGTCGACAACCGCTTCCAGCCATCCTCCAGATGCCAGTACCACCCTATGTAGATTCGATATTCCCCATCAGGGATTGAGGACACAATCCGCTCATCTACGATCACCTCTTCCGGGGACCAGATCGATGTTGGATACCGACCATCGAGCGGTTCAACATCAGTCTGGGCCACAATCTTGTCATTCGAATCAACGATGTGGACGAAAGAGGTATAGTCAATCCCGGGGGACGCTAAAGCCCGCCAGAAAAATGTGATCTTCAGGCCATCGCTGATTGGAGTCAGCGAATAACCGCTAAGTTCTATGATGTTCCCAAAATTGATGCCCGTAGAAATCTCCGGCGCACGATCGTCTTTTGGAAGAGGGATCTTGAATGTTTTGACAAGATACGTGTCGCGACCTGTCACCAGGGGAATTCGTTTGTTCGCAATCACGTCAGTGGCGCCTACATTCAAATGATACGGGCCGGGAGGGAGATCGTCAGGGATCGGAAGGGAATAGCTCAGAGGCATCGTCTCTTCAGGATGCCAGGCGCGTACTCGAAAGACCCCGGACAGGGGCCAGTTATGATCGTTTACAACTACCGTGTCCCGGTTTGGGTCGTAGAGTTTCACGAATAGCTTGACATCTCGCTTGATCCGCTGTGCCGGCTGCCAAAAGAAGGTTAACGCAAGTGGTGATCCAGCTTTAAAACTGCTGCTCTGATAGCCGACCAAGTTGAGATGATTTGTAAAGGAGGCGTCCAAAGGCATGTATGTTGGGAACTCGCCTTGCCAGCGCGCCTTGAACGCTTTGGCTACGATCACACCTTCACGCTCTGCGATTGCCGTTCCCTCCCCGCGCAGCGGCCTGATGCTTTCAGACATGGGCGGAAGGAAATAGACTGTTTCGTCTCTGAGCAAGACCCATTCCTCGGGGAAGCCGTTCTCCATTGACCGCGCAGGGTCCACCACGACTGCCGTGACAATCTCACCTTGTTTCAGCGTGTCTTCCAATCCGGCCTTCCGATGCGGGAAGTACTCTGCCAGCAAGAAAGCGATTGCTGGTGGGAGATACTGGCTGGTGGGCAACAGCAGGGGTCTGTCGAGATGGTTACCGATGTATTCGACAACCTGGGTGGTTATCAAAGTGCTGCCATGCCTGGCCAGGAGCTGTGGCCTTACTTGGGTGGCAAAGTCCCACTGTCGAAGCAAGCCGGACAACAATGCCAGAGCCAGGACAAGATAACCGGTCCAAAAAGGAAGTCGACGTATCTTTTCTATCCATGCCCAAAGGGTAGCGGCACCCAAGCCAGCTATAACAAAGATGAAAGGAACCCCCCCAACCCACCGTGAATGATCTATAGCTGCCAGAGGAGTTCGTCCATCGTACGTCAGGAGATCCGGCACTAGCATCAATACCATCATCAGGGACGCAAAGATGTGCCCGTCCCCTCTCTGCGTAATGACGACCACAACGCCAACCACCAGACCCGCGAAGAGGATGGGGGTTAGAAGCGATCCTTCTGTGAGAGGGACCGCTCTGGCGTCGTTGTAACAGCATAAGGTCAGCAGCTGATTTGATAGTTTGGCAGCAAAGACGGTAACAGGATCCGGCAGCTCAAAAATCCAACTTCCCCCTGAAGGTCTGTTGTGTTGAACAGTGACGCGTGCGACGAACGTGTAAGGAAAAGCGACAAACAGAATCCACTGAGGTAGCGCGACGAGGGCGGAAGAGGCTGCTGCCCATATCAAACCACGCCAGTGTGTCAATAGTTGGCGATTCGCCAATAGAGCGCCTGCGCTCGCTACGACCAACGCCATAGGAAAGAAACGCGCTACGATATAGGCATATTGACTCATTCCAACAAAAAGACCGGCCAGAACAAAGTCTGACTCACGCCCGCGCCGAAAGCCGCGCCACAGGAACGCAACTGCCACTGCTGCCACGACAGGAAATAGAATGGGTTCATCCCCGCGGCGAGATTGCGAAGCAAAGAATGAGGAAAGCGCTAATCCCAACGCGGCTATCACTCCTGTCCTGCGGGCAAGAACCGCGCCCCAATCCGCAAAGAGCCAACGAGATGCCCAATAGATTGCCGGTGCAGCTAAGGCTCCCACCACGATTGTGACGACCTGTAGACTGGCAATGCTGTAACCAAAGAGGGCAACTGCAAGGGACTGTATATAGATTATGAAAGGACTGGGCGCAAACTGATGATAGACGTAGAAAGGGAAGATGTTTTCTTGCAAGAAATCATATGCGTTCAGCCCCAACTCGGACGCATCTCTACCAATGTCCGGTGGCAGAGCGAGCCATTGCAGCAAGTAAACAGCAAGGCCGATAAGAAACAAGGCGAATGAAAGCCCGGCGTCAACGTGGTTGATCACATTGAGCCGTCTTCCATACAGTAGAAGGTAGTTAAACATGCTTTACTTTCAATCAGAGATTAACCTTACCGCGGCCAGACCTGAATCCACTGCGCTGAGCATGGTTGGCCCCAATGGCTAGACCAGGTAAGGGGGAAAGTGAAGTGCATCGAGACAGATGCGGTCGGCTCCGATGAGTGAATGCTTCTTCTGGCGGAGTGCTGGAGGCGTACTCAATATCGAGGATCGATAGCCTTGGAATCGAAGTCGACAACATGCGGTTTTCGTGTAGTCAATCAAAACCTCAATCCCCATCAGACCCAACACTCACTTCACACTTACAAACCACAACAACGTTATACACAGCACAGGCCTCCGACTCAGCAGCCGAAGGATCCGGCCACTCGCCGGGATACCTGGCCTGTACAGCCCATCCGGTCAGATCAGCCAGGTCAGCCCGGACGGGCCAGCTGTCCGGCAGCAGATTGCGCAGCGCGTTCAGGTCATGGGTGAAAGGAAGATCGATTCCCTCGAGTACCAGGGCATTATAGCGCAAAGCAGCTTGGGCACGGCTTTTCTGTGCGCAGATGCGACAGGCCAACTCGCGGGCGCGCGGCATGCATCTTAGCCTGCGTTGCCCCCAGCATCACGCCAGCCACTTTGCCGCGCGTCCGGCCTCCTCCGAGCGTGTATAGACCTCGACCATCCTCGCCGTCTTCCATCTTCCCTGCGCCATAATCTCATGCGTCGGCGCGCCGGCCGCGGCCATGCGCCTTGCCATCCCCACCCGCCCCGAATGCCCGGAAAAACCCTGCCCCAGCCCAGCCACCGCGGCCGCGGCCCGGATGCGACGCGAGATCGAAGCCGCGGACAGCCCGAACACAGAAGCCGCCCCGTGCGCGCCCGCCGGCCGTATCGCACCCAGGGCCTCCACCGACGCCGGCGTCAAATAGACCGTGCGCGCCTCCGCATCCGTCTTCGAGCGCCCCACGGTCAGCCGGCCCGAGCCGTCGTCCCAGCGCACAACGTCATCCCACGTAAGCGCAGCCGCCTCCGAGCGGCGCAGGCCCGCGTCCGACAGCACACGGCACAGCGCGATGTCGACCAGACCCCGCCGACGCGCCTGCTCGGGCCGCTCCATCTTGCCGCCCCGGCCCACGCGCGGCTGGCACGCGGTCGCGGTGACAACCGCCAGCGCCTCTGCGGTCAGCGCGTACGCCTGCCGCGGCGTCGAGGCCTGCCGCGCCAGGCCGGAGATCGTGTCGGTCACGATCTGGTCGTTCGCGGTCGGCTCCACACCGACGAGCGCCTGCACCTTGCGCAGCGCGGCCACTGTCAGCCGCAGCGACGAGATACCGGCGCCGTTGTCGGCCCGTTCGCGCAGATAGGCGCGCAGCACAAACGGCGACGGCGTCAGCGCATGCACGCCCAGCAAGGCGGCCCAGCGTCCCCAGGTTGCCAGCGCGCTGCCGTAGGCGCGGCGCGTGTTGGGCGCCAGCGCCTCGAGCGCGGCCTCGAAGCGCGTCGCCTGTTCGGAATCGTACGGTCTGACCAGCCCGAGCGCCGCGTCCTGGATGGCGGCCAGGACGCCCTCGCCTGCGCTCGTTGGTGCGGATGGCGCCTCGCTCATCGTGTTGTCCTCTGCCTGCAGATCCCCGCCGGAAGGTCCATGGAAAAGCCCATAGAAAGGTCCATCATCATAAACACGCGATAAATTCGTTTAACGTCGATTTATACTGCCCAGTATACACCACCAAAGCAAGGGCGCGAAGATGCCAAATTGCGACAAAGGAGGGGGCTGCGCCAGGCAGACGCGCATCAATACAGGTGTACGCTCCACCAGCCGGCAAGCGCCGCAACCACTGTCTCCTGCAACTGCGGCCGGCCGGCGGCGGCCGCAGTCCGAAACCGGGTCGCCGCCGGCAAAGCAAGCCAAACACCGCGAATCGAGAGGTATCCCAGGTACCCACATGCGATTCCAGGCGCTCTACGGGCCTCCTGCGGCGTTTCAATTTGGAAGTTTGGGTTGAAGATAGGTCAAAATGTTGAACTGGGTGGTTAGATGGGCTCTTGAATTGACTACACGAAGCGCCCCTCTTTCCCATCATACCGACGACAAACTGACCCAATAGTGCAACTGATCCGCGCAGGGCCGCCCATTTGCGTAAAGAAAACCTCAAACGCCCTTGCTGTTCTCCGCGTTCCTCCGAGGATCAAAAGAAAGTGTTCTTCGCGGATTGCCCACGCACAGGTCCAACAAATATCAACACCGTCAAACGTCCGACGTTACATCTCCCGGAACGCCCCCCAGTCTATGTTCAACTGCCTGATTGCCGCGCGTAGGGTCCCTGTTTTAAGGTCCCGGCTACCTCAGTCGGGCAGCACAGCGTCCTTTTGCGCGCTTGGAATGTTCTTGATCTTCATCGTTCCTTCTCCTGAAATAAAAAGGGGACACCACACCAGACACCAAAGGCCTCCCAAACCGGAAGGCGCGCGAAGCTATACCTTCGTCCCACTCTACTGGGATGGCACGCAAGACAAGAAAGCACTGCTTGGTGTCCAACGAACAGATTTGGGACAGCGTTCCAACCGACATCCGTTCTATTTCGAGTATCGCTTTCTAGTCCGCCGCGGAACGGCTTGCACTAACCCGAGCGGCATGAAATGCCGTCGTGTCCGAGCAGAACGTCATCGGAATAGAAGAAAAGGGTTGCGTTGTCCGTTATCCCCGGCACCTTACTGCTGAACGTGAGGGAATTGTCCTCGTAGGAAATGTGGAGTTGGGCGGCCCCGGCATGGTGCAAGCGTGAAAGACGTTGTCTGTCAGCAGGATGCTCGAATCTAAAGAAGCTGAGGTCCAGTGCGTCTTCGAAGTCGAGAGCTGTGGGCGGTGATTCCAAGCTAAGCGACCCCGGGTCGATAACAGCACTGAACATGTAGTCGAAGAGCGTGTTGTTGTTAGGGCTTTTCGCCGCGCCCTGTACATCGATATTGACATTCCAATAGTATTCGAAAGGAATTCCGGATCCGCCCGAATCTATAGCTAAATCAGAAAGGCCTTCCCGATTAACTGTCACTTCCTGAGACAGGCTCTCCAGATAGAACACGACCGTAAGGGTTTCGCCATCCAGACTGGATTCTACCCTGACAATGTCAACGTAATCTGGCACATCGCTGGTCGGCAGATCATCCGCGCTGTAACCAACCTTCAGGATCGAATACGTTGGATCACAACTTGCGAATTGCCCAGGCATCTCCGCAACTGCTTCTGTCTCCATGCCTGCTTCTTGTGGCAATGGCTGGATCGGCACACAGGCGGCGGTAAGAACTGCGAGTCCGACAATCAGAAGTTTCTTGAACATGGCGTTGTCTCCCGGGTGAGTGATGGTCAGCCTGAGTTTATAACAGCCAAGCGTGTAGCAATAGGTAATTGAGTGAGAGCATGCAGGTCCGGGATTGGGCCCAGTCAACCGGTTGTATCCGAGCTCCAGCACTGTCAGTTTAGTGAGGGCGCTCAGATCCGGAATTGGGCCGCGCAGCCCGTTACTTTACAGGTCCAATCCGGTCACACGTCCGCTCGCGTCCGTAGAGACACCGTACCAGGTGGAGACCGGCAGTTCGGTCAGCCAGTTGTCGCTGCGCGACCATCTGGCGCCGTTCGTTGCCACGGAAAGGGCAGTGAGCACTGCCCTTTCCGTGGTCGCCGCCGTCAAGTTGCTGCCAGCCGTTGTGACGCTCTTCCACCACGCCCACAACTTGTGCCGCGCCGCGCCCGAAACCGCGTTCCTTCGCAGGGCCACCGTGTTCGCGCCTGTCGACGACGCGGACAGCACCGGCGCGGCCAAACTCTCTGCCGTCTTCGTCTGCGCCTGTGTTGCAAAATAACTGTGGCGGGAAAGAGGTGTGAGCGCCGCGACGGCGGCGACAAGAAGCAGAACGTTCCGGGCCTTCACGGTCAACCGGCGCCTTCTACCTTTCACCGCAAGTTCCTCCGTAACCAACGACGTCAGCGGCCTGTCCCACGGCCACTTCTTCAACGCCTGGGGCCTGCTGTGGAAAAAATTCTACGCCGCCTGCGCATGCAGCCTGTGCCGGTCCAAGAAGAAGGACAAGATCTACCATATCCTCGACGGCCGGCGGCTGGCTGAGAGCGATGAGTTCTCCTACCGGCTGCCCGCGCCACTGCGTGAGTTGATCAACCAGTGGCTCGACGACGAGGGCGTACCCGCCTCCGGTCATGCGGCCGCAAATCGACTGCAGTCGCCGCGATGACCGGCATGCGGTGAGGCCGGACTGCGATTTTCCGCGCCGGCGGATGAAACGATAACTCCATCCGCTGCCCCGCCTGCAAGAATGAAATCTCCGGAGCTCAAGCCATTGAACTGTATCGGGAGGAGGTCCGCTACTTGGCGCGGAATACGGCGCATGACGCAATCATCGGTGAATTTATGCCATTCAGAAGCGATTTCGTAACGATGACAGAGGAACCCGGGCCGGCGCTGAATAAACCCGACTGGGGTTTCTTTCTCGACCCCCACGAGTAAACACGCCTTTGAACGGCCTTCCCTGAATGTCAACCAAACCTAATCGGCTGAAAACTGACCACGCCAGGTAAACTTCGCCGCTTTCAGCTTTGTGATCGAGTCAAGGAGACTTGTCTCTGGCATTTGCCTAGCGATACCTGGCCGCCCTCCGTTCCACGACGTCTGACTACGTTCCATAACTCCCTATATGAGAACCTCTGCGTCGAGTTTACGCCTTTGGGCGCACAGAGAGCTGGCCAAGGTCCCCGCTGACTCATAAACGTTACATGCACTGAAAACAGCTGTCTTCCGGTGCGGGGACCCAGAAGACAGCTTAAGGGGGTTCTCTAATCAAGGCAGAATCAGTCGAAAATGCCTATACAAACGGACTACTCGTACACCCCATCTGAGATCAAATCGTTGTAGATGACGCCACATATTCACAATCACACCATCCTCTCCGGACGAAAGTAGAACCATCTCCCCATGCTGCCCGTGATTGGATGCAGTTGTGCCGCGCGCGGCTTCCCACAATTCACAGCCTTCCCAGGCCCATTCAAAGCGGATAGGTTCGGCGCCCGATTCGGTTAGCAAGGCTTGGCCGACGCTGTCTGCGGTGATTTCGGCGTCGCGGTAGGTCATAGCTGTGACCAGAGTTCCATTACTTCTATTTTGCAAAAAGCTACCCTTAAGTCATACATACGGTAAGGAACATCACGGGCGCTATGCGCACGCGTTTCCTAATCTTCGTCGCCCTCCTCTTCCAAGTCGATGAACTTGTCTATCCGTTCCGCGAACTCCTCCTCGTCCAGGTAGCGCTGCTTCCATTGTGCAATCGTGCCGCGCGGAATATCTAGCTCCTCTGCAATGCGATTCATCCCCTTGTCGCTCCTGTCCAGAAAAAGTAGAACTTGGGCGATACGGGCGTCGCTGTAGACCCTTCTTCTGCCCCTGCGGGTTAAGCTGAGCTTTCTCATCTATGGTGCCGCCACATCCTCTAACTCCACGCCTTTGAATTCGCAGCCGCGCCAGCTCTCGACGATCTCAATGTCATACATCGAGTCCAGCACAACGTAGCGCATCTCCAATATCCCGCTTTCAGGAAAGATTCTGGCGTCCTGCAGGCTTATGCCTTCAGGCAGCTTCCCATAACTGTTCAGATACCTGTCGATCGTCTCCGGACGCAACTGGAAACCGGTCGGACCGTCCATCCCCGTGTTCGCCGACACAACGCAGAACTCGCCGGCAGGTATGATCTGATCTGCCTCCAAGGCCGTCACCCGGTCACCCAGCCCCCGAAGCTCCTTGGCGAGAATAATCAGGTCTGTGGACAGGGCTTGCACCTTGTCGTTCAGGCCCTCAATCGTAACCTCCTCCTGAGCGAATAACAGGGTCGGCGCGATGAGGGCCAGCAACGCGATAAGAATCAGAGCGCGTTTCATCGTAAGACATTCCCTCTCTCCCCACATGCACGGGACAATACTCGGGTACGGGTATCGGGTCCGAACTGGTGATGATTCCGGGCGGATAAAGCACCTCCCGCCTGGCGTTGCACTTGCTGCAGTATTCAACCTCGCTGTAGCCGCCCGATTCGTGACGGTCCGTTCGTAAAACCTCCCAGCTGTGTCTGCGACTGCGGTCTCGTACTTTCATCTCTCTGACATCCCTGGGTACTCCTTGTAAAGGTATTGGAGTCGGCCTGTTGTCGACTGCCTACAGCTGGAAAACGAGCAAGGCTGCGACTTCGTGGCGAATATATATATCCTCGGTGGCGGCCGCGGCGGGCCTGGCCTCCCTCTTTGGCATATGCTTTATCCCTCGGCCGCCATCCAGTCGCTGCTGCCGCGAAATTCGCAGCCTTGCCAGCGTTCGATCACATAGAGCGGCCTTTCATCGTGGGTCTTGTAGAAGATCAGAATTTCCCTGCTTTCAGGGTCGCCCTGGACGGAATACATGCTGTATTCGGTGGGCAAGGAATCGAACTGGGCCATGTAGCGGACAATGGTCTGGTGCTGCAGGGTGAGGAGGGGGCCGCCAGCGCCGGCTGTGGCGAGGATGCAGTGCCCGTTTTCGCCATAGACAGGTCCAGGCCCGTCCCAGATGGCTTCGAGATCGTCTAGCCGATCTGACATATCCCCGAAAGATTTCACTTCCCGCTCGAGGTCTCCGACGAGGAGATCAAGAGCATTTATCGTATCCCACAGTTCATCCTGCTGGTCTGCGTCTTCAATGTCGGTTATGCGTCCGTCATGCTCGTCAACACGGGCAAACAACTCGTCAATAAGTTCACCGAGGTGAGTGATGAGACTTTCGTCGTTGTCGGCTTCCTGGGCGTTGGCGTTGGCGGCGGCGAGGCAGAAGAGGATCAATGCAATTGTGACGATGATCAGGGCGTAGAGGTTGGTGCGCTTCACGGTTGGAGTGTCCTTGTTTCGCTAGGTTTTGAGTGGTGAATGGTGTCGCGAAGAACACCAAGGGCGTATCGGATTTGCTTCGCATGACTGCGCTGCCCTTTGCAGACTAGCCGCTCTTTATTCCCCCGATTCGCTATTCTGACAGACGTCAACGATCCCCGGGCAGCCGGCTATTCCTGCAGTCTGGACAGATAAAACTCCCAGACCGGCGGGATGAGTTCCAGATGAGTTGGGGCATGGTCCATGCCTGGACCTTGGTCATGACAAAAAATCTCATACCGCATCATTCGGTCGGCACGCTTTCCTCGAACATCGACCCCGCAACTGGAGCACCAGATACGCACGTAAAGTCCGTCCATTTCATCAAACCGGGCCGCGCCCTTACAGTTGCGGCAAATGATTCGGAGATTCATTTGGGTAGGTCGTTCACGACGGCATCCTTCACTGAGCCAAAGTGTTCTGCTTCTGGGTCTCCAGCAGGGCCGGGTAAAACCCCATTTCGAGTAAAACACCGCAGGCTGTTTTCATATCTCGTGATCGGGCAGTGACAAGGTGTCCTGAAATCCAACTGAGTTCTCCGTCACTGACGCCGCAAGCCTGATACCTGTCTGATTCTTCCTGTACCCGTCTGCCCGCCGTTCCACGGGAGGCATTCCACCGGAATGCCCAACATCTCATCTCCTCTATCGGTAAGGAGCGTATTTCGTAACTATTTCCCCCGCTCAACCGGTGACGGGCCGGTCGCACAGCCTGCCAGATATGCACCCGCAGACCGATAGCTGGCAACCACATCGGACTACACTTACTCAAGTGGCCCGCAACAAAAAATGGAGACGGCAGACCCTAACCCTCAGCCAGAAACAGATCGATGCGTTGTGCAAACTCCTCATCGGCCTGGTACCGGATCCGCCACTGGCTCAGGGTGCGGCGAGGCACGCCCGTCCCCTCCGACACCCGTTGGTTATCGTTTATCTCACTCAAAAGCTGTAAGGCTTCCGCCTTCTGTCTGTCGGTGTACATGCGCCGCCTCGATTTGGGCGGAAACCTCAATCTGCGTTCACTCATGGCCTTCCCCACCACATCAGTAGCAAGCTGCATCTGCCCCTTCGACCACGACACAGCCCTTTCCCTGTTCCGGGCCGCCCTGCCCTGACGGCGCTAACGTTGTCGATGACGTTGCCGTAAACATGATCCGCAAGCGCGTCCGTCTCCAATCACAGACCGCGAATTCTATATTATACCGCGCCGAAATGTCATTCATATGTGAATCTCTACTTTTTTTGTATCAATATTGTGTCAGTTTTCCGCCAGATGGTAGAATGGGGAATCATCTGGGTCATAGCGGCCCAAATCAGGACCCGGATCCAGCGGCGCACCGTCATATCAGGTAAGGAGACAAAATGAAGCCCGCCGACGAGCTCATACAAGAGAATGAAGCGCTGCGGGAGCGCCTTTCCCGGTTGAGCAAGGCCAGCCTGCGCATCAACGAAAGCCTCGACTTCGACGACGTCCTCCAAAGCGTCCTCGACTCCGCCCGCTCTCTCGCCGGTGCCCGCTACGGCATACTCACCCTCCTTGATAAAACGGGCCAGGCCGCTGACTTTCTCTCCTCCGGCCTGACTCCCCAGGATGCCCAAGCCCTGTGGGATCTGCCCGATGCCTTGAAACTCTTCGAACACCTCGGCAATATCGCGGACCCGCTCCGCCTTCCCGACCTCATCGGCCACATCAGGTCCTTCAACCTTCCCGAACCGCCCTTGCCCGGGGGCGCGACTGTTCCGCTCTCCTTCCTGGCCGCGCCCATCCTCCACAGAGGAGAACGCGTTGGCAACATCTTTCTCGCCGTGACAGAAACCGGTCAGGAATTCACCTCCGAAGATGAAGAGACCCTGGTCATGTTTGCTTGCCAGGCCGCGCTCGTCATCGCCAACGCCCGCCGCTACCGCGACGAACAGCGGGCTCGGAACGACCTGGAAACCCTGATCAACACCTCGCCGGTCGGTGTAGTGGTATTCGACGTAGAAGCCGGTGTCCCGGTGTCGTTGAATCAAGAGGCCAGAAGGATCGTCAGCAGCCTGCAGATGCCCGGCCGCCCTCTGGAGGAGCTCCTCGATTTGATAACCTTCCGGCGCGCCGACGGACGCAAGATCGCCCTCGACGAATTCCCCTTGACCCAGGCGCTCAGTACCGGCGAGACCGTACGCCTTGAAGAGATCGTCATGGAGGTCCCCGACGGCCGCAGCGTCAAGACACTGATCAACGCCACGCCCATCCACTCACAGGAGGGCGTGGTCGAATCGTTTGTCGTGACCATGCAGGATATGACGCCGCTCGAGGAGCTGGAACGGCTGCGCGCTGAATTCATGGGGATGGTGAGCCACGAGCTGCAGACCCCGCTGACCTCAATCAGAGGCTCCGCAAACACCCTCCTGGACGAAGCAGCCTCCCTCGACCCCGCCGAAATGCGACAGTTCCACCGCATCATCTCCGATCAGGCCGATCGCATGCGCAGCCTCATACGCGACCTGCTCGACGTGGCCCGCATCGAAACCGGCACACTCTCCGTCGCCCCGGAGCCGTCCGATACCGCCACCCTGGTGGACGAGGCCCGCATCATGTTCATGAGCTCAGGCCGCAGGCACAGGATCGACATCGACGTCGACCTGGATCTGCCACAGATCATGACCGACAGACGCCGCATCGTCCAGGTCCTCAGCAACCTGCTCTCCAATGCGGCCAAGTATTCCAACGAGCTGTCCACCATCACCGTGCGCGCTGTGCTGAAACAGTTTCAGGTTGTCGTCTCGATCGCCGACGAGGGCAGAGGCATACCCGCCGAGCGACTGCCGCTCCTATTCAGAAAGTTCTCCCGCGTCAACGGCGAGGACCGGCAGGGAGACCTCACCGGGTCGGGGCTGGGTCTCGCCATCTGCAAAGGCATCGTCGAGGCGCACGGGGGCCGTATCTGGGCCGAAAGTGACGGACCCGGCCAGGGCGCACGCTTCATCTTTACAGTGCCAATAGTCGAGAAAAAAGAAACTGCAGGCGCCGGCGAACCCGCGCCGTTCGCCAGCGACCCCGGCAATGAGACACAAGAACGGACGCGCATCCTCGTCGTGGACGACGATCCCCAGGCCCTCAGATATATCCGCGACGTCCTCTCCAAATCAGGCTATGACCCGATTGTGACTGGAGACCCGGAGGATGTCGACCGTCTGATTGCGCAGGAAGGGCCCCATCTCGTCCTGTTGGATATGATGCTGCCGGGGTTCGACGGGATCGATCTGATGAGGAATATCCTGGGAAAAACGGCTCTACCCGTCATCTTCCTGTCCGCCTACGGCCAGGAGAACGTCATCGCCAAGGCCTTCGACATGGGGGCCGCCGACTACGTGGTCAAACCCTTCTCGCCCACCGAGCTGGCCGCGCGCATCAGGTCGGTCTTGCGCCAGCGCTCCGGCACCGGCTATCTCGGACAACCCGAAAACTACGTCCTTAAGGACCTGGTGATCAACTATGCGGAGCGCCGCGTGGCCGTGGCCGGACAACCTGTCGTGCTGACCGCGACCGAGTACGCTCTGCTCTTCGAGCTGTCGACCAACGCCGGTATGGTGTTGACTCACGGCCAGCTGCTGCAGCGGGTCTGGGGGCCGGAGAACTCCGGTGACGCAGGGTTGGCCCGCACCGTGGTGCAGAGACTCCGCCGCAAACTGGGTGACGATGCGCACGACCCAAAATATATCCTCACCGAACCACGCGTCGGCTACCGCATGGGCAAGCCATCATCCACCTGATTCCCCACCCACATCGCGGAACATACGCGTAGTTGCCCTCACTCGCCGCCACCCGATCTGGACAAAACCTGAATGTCTATCCCAAAACCAGGCCGCCTCCCGTTCCCGGTGTGCTGATCTGGGAGGATCATTTCGAGTTAACGTCCGAAGACGCACAGGAGGCTGGCCTGGCAGGGCTCATTCCATTTCGCTAAGAAGGTTACTGAGAATGAGAGCAAATATGATGAGCAGAAGGGCGACGATGATTACGATATTTCGAGTCTTGGTAGTCATGATATGAGCCTTTTCTTGGCTCTTGATAATTGAGTACGTAGAGCTAAAGAGATCCGTTATTTTGGTTTTGGATGGCTACACGAAAGGAAGGGCGTACCATTCCAATTGTGTGCCGCATCCATAACCCGAAACCAACCCAAGCTGATCTGAAAACCTCCTTGTTGTAACCGTTCTCTTGTGCTCAAACTAAGGGGGCTGAAAGAGCAGTTCCGGTCAAGCATTCCAAACATGTAGGGAACACCAGCTTACCGGGTGAAAGGCCGTTTCAGGGCCGCGACCACAAATCCATCGAGTCATCAATCAGTTTGTAGAGCCAGCTTCGAGTGTCGTAGCGTCGGTCCAACTCATAACCGAGGATGAGCAACCCGATATTGACCAGGAACACAGCTGGAAACACTTCAGGATCCCATCCCCAGGTCCTGTCCACGTAAAGAAGAAATCCGATAGCCAGGACATACCCGGCAACGCCTGCCGGTCCCACACGATGCTTCTTGATAAATTTCATCATCTCACCTTGGCAAGCTTCACGAATGCACCGGTGGCGCCGGCAAGGACGCCACCAAAAAAGATGCGGCCCGCCCCTGTACAGGAACAGACCGCACTCTCACTTCGCCTCTACTTTCCTACCAGCTGATATATCTCACCGTGTGACCCGGATCAAGCGTAAACACATAGGGCTTGTTCGTGTCATACTCGTTGTCGGGATAGTACGTGCTCACCCGCAGCAGCGTCTTCTCCCCTTCGACAACATAGTCGATCACAACCGGCTTGCCGGTCATGGGGTTGGTACCCTCATAACGCGTGATCCTGGGCGAATCGGGCAAGAAGGGGCCGGGCTGCGCGCTACCGTCCGCGCCAATGAACCAGTACTGCAGACCGCCTTCGACAGAGCAGATCTGGGCGGGCCTGGCTGCGTGTGTTATGTGGCAGTCGATCCCCGTGTAAACCGGCGTCGTAGTCGAGCCGCCGCCGCCTGAGCCGCCCGGAGGATTGCTACCAGGGTTACCTCCCGGAGGATTGCCGCCTGGGGGATTACCACCAGGATTACCTCCCGGAGGATTGCCGCCTGGAGCGTTGCCACCAGGGTTACCACTTGGCACGGAAGGAATATGGGTGTCGTGGCCGCCATTGGCGTGGTCCGCAGCGCTGCAATGGCCGGGTGTAAGGGTGCCGTCCGGGAACTTGCAGTAGCCTTCACCCTCACTGGACGGATGAGCAAACACTGAAGCCGGAACCGCGAACGCGGCGATCAGGACTGCGAAAACGGCCAAAACTCGAAACTTTGTCATTGTAATGTCTCCTTGTCTTCCCCGCTTGCACACATAAAATGATTTGCGTGTTCAAATAGGTGACGCTGCCCGCGCGGCCTTTGTTTCCCCTTTGCACAATACTGGCACGAAAAGAGGCGGAATTGACATAACAATGACATCCGAATATGGAAACACCCGGGTTACAATCAGTGCAGATTGGAAAACGACAGAGGCGACAGCCTTACCAGTCATGGCCTGTCTCTCTTGAAGAGAACAAGCTGGGCGCGCGAGCGAAAGGACTGGGGACTTCGTGGGCTTTCCCTATCACGCACACAACGCATAACGTCTCAACACTTCGAGTTCCATCTGGCTCAACCTGAAAAAATGCCCTTCAAAAAATTTTGAAATCCCGCCGACACATGAACCGATATCGAGTAAACCGTCAAGATCGGACCAATCTCTTCAGCGGAGCAAGACGCTCATTCACAGGGGATTCACGGGCCCACACGTTCACAGGGGGACTACATGGATACACGCGAACGCATCGCAAACGCACAAGTGGCTACGGCTAGCGGCTATCCGCCCTGCCTGCTCACAGCTCGACTGTCGAAGACGGATGAACAGGGCGCATAGCAGCCTTCATCCATCAGCCGTTGTAAGACCCTGAATCGACTGCCTAGGTCCCAGAGAACCTAGCATTTCCGTACCGTTCAGCCTGCCCAGCGAGCCTGCAGTCCTCTTTGGTAGAGGATCCACCGCCCTATACACCTCAATTCAAAGCGGTCGTCGCGGCACTGCCAGGAGGAGCAGGCAACAACAGCGACGACATGGCCGGCGAGGCTGCGCCATTGGCTTGCTCAAGGCCGCCGAATGCGAAATCGGTGCCGTATAGCCGAGGATGACATTACAGCAGTAGGCGCAACAGTCTTCGAAGCGAGAGCGCCTTGGGCCGCAAGCTCGGCCGGCGAGGTTGCGCTTTGCTTGCTGCCGACAGCGCCGCGGGCGCTGGGGCATACACAACCCCGGATGTCGCCGCATAGACCGACATCTGACCAACCAAGCCGCATAACCACGTCGGCATCCAGGGAAAGCCGGTAAAGGCCCTCTCCCCAAACTGCCGGGGAGGGTCCTTTACCGGGCGGCGGCAGACCGCCGCAACACCTCACGCGCCACCATCAGGGAGAGCAGCCGGCATTCCTACACAGCCAGCAGGAACTCGACCACCACACAACTGCGAAAGACTGACACGCTTGCGGCCAGCAGTGCACACCCCGGATGGCGCCGGCATTGGTACCGGCCATGTGCCCAGTTCCAGTCCCGGTTTTGTGCAGGTTCCCGGATCGGCGTCTGGGCCTGCGCTGGCCCCGTTCCTACTCCCGTCAGACGCCTAAGACATCGCCAGTACCACTTTTCGGCCGTGGGCCGGCGCCGCCGAGCGCAAATTCGCATACAGAGCCTCTCAGAATCACGCTCAGGCTCAATCAGGGGCAAAACCACTCCAACACCTCAGAATCGCAACGCCCCGCTTACCACCAGGCGGCCCTGCGCTTCACCCTCGCCCTCGCTTCGCTCGACCTCGGCCTCTGTTTGGGCCGCCCCTTCTCCGCAAAGACAGTCAGTAAGCAAGACTGGCAAAGGACACAGCGCGCTGATCCCTCCAGACCAATTCCAATACGACGTTGAAGTCCACCTCTCAATCGGGACGAAGTTAGACCTGACCAAACCGGTTGACCTGGATCCGGGTCAGACCGTGGCCATCACCCTCCCGGCACCCCTTCAAACCTTCCTCCTGTGGACCGCATTCCAAAAATCGGCTGATCTCTGGAATGCCAACACCGACCAAACACGGCTGCTTTGCAACGACACAGGAGAGCCGGATGCGGTGAAAACCGCATGTCCGATTCGGAAGGGGTTTGGCGGAAAAGTGCTCTGCGAACGCGAAGTAACTCGCCGGCGGCCCACCTTACCCTTGGGGCGCAGGATATGGCCGGCAAGGCTGCGCTTTGCTTGCTACCGGTAGCGCCGTGGGCGCTGGGACATACACAACCCCAGGTGTCGCCGCACAAGCCGCCACTGCGATCTCCGCCCGGGCCGGCGACATAAAAAGGCACAGGAGGCCTGCAGAGCGATCCTCTTGAGCCTTCAGCTCCTGCAGGACCTTGCAATCCAGCTGCAAGCAGCCTGCCTGGGCCCAGGTTGCAGGCCTGCGGACTTGAACGCCGGCGCCCAGGAAAGGCCGGTAAAGGCCCTCTCCCCAAACTGCCGGGGAGGGTCCTTTACCGGGCGGCGGCAGACCGCCGCAACCCCCCACGCGCCTCCATCAGAAAAAGCAGCCGGCATTCGTACAGAGCCGGCAGTACACACCCCGGGCTGGCGCCGGCCATGTACCCAGTTCCAGTCCCGGTCTTGTGCAGATCTCCGGACCGGTGCCTGGGTCTGTCCTGGCCGGTGTCTGTTATACGCCCATCCAACGGAGCGCACGCCAGGAGCGATCAGGGCGCACAGCGTCGCCGGCCGAACGTCAACGGCATTGCCGGCCCGGGCGCTTTTTATTACTCGGGGCGCATTCCGTCGGCTGATCGCCGCCGGCGCCCCGACCGTATAACTGGATCTTATACAAAATGCAAACCGGCTGAACCCTGGCCGGTTTGCACCGGGGCGACCGCCAGTGTTTGTCACTGGGCGGTGCGGCCGCCCCTTTTTGTATAAGACGGAATTATACGGAATAAAAAGCGCTCTTCCGGGCCGGCAACATGAGAGGGGTACCCCCCTCTCAAACTCTCCCCCTCGCAGGGGGCAAGCCCCCCGCACCCCCCCTCCTCAACCTCCATGACGCCGCAGAACCAGCAAGACGCCCGGACCACCATGACAAAACCACCTCACGCCGAAACGCCAGACAGCCTTCGCGCTACCCCTGCCGGCGCCTCCACGGCTCGTTCCTCGCACGCTCCGGCGCCGCCTACCATTCGGCAAAACGGACGCTACGCCGTGTTGCCGACAGAATTCCCGGACAAGCCGGTGCCGGCGCATGTGTCTGTTTCTGTGACCGCGTCTGTCCCACCCGTTACCACCGCGACGCCAAGGCGAACGCGGCGCAGCCCACCCCGTGTCTTGTTTCTGGAGTGTGCCGGCAGCTGCACCTGCTCGTGTCTCCTTCCTGCACCTGCGCCCAGGCCCACGATTGACGCTAGCCAGGGGCCGGCGCCCCGACCGACCATTCAGGCCGGCCAGCACGCGCCGGCGAAATTGCGAAGGTGCAAAGCTCGAGCTTTGCGAAACACAACCCGCCCCTTACCCCGACAGCGCTCTCACTCTCGCTTGAACCCTTCCGAGGTCCTGCACTCCGACGGAACTACAGCCGGCGCCTCCACGGCTCGTCCCTCGCACGCTCCGGCGCCGCCATACCATCCAACAGTACGAACGCGACTCCGTGTTACCAACAGAACCCACGGACGGCCAACTGCAGTCACGCCAAGACGCCGGCAGATCGCCCAGCCCAACACCGGGCGGCCCTGCGCTTCACCCTCGCCCTCGCTTCACTCGACCTCGGCCTCCGCTTGGGCCGCCCAAACGCGCAGGTTGCCACTGCCTCTGGAGCGCTTATGGACTTTCCCCAATGCCGCAATTCAGGCCCGCGCCACCAGAGTAAATTCACCCTCAAAAAAACTTTTCGCGCCGCACACACACCGCCCCCTTGTCGACGACCACCTCATAATTGACGCCAGACCGTCGCTCTATGCCGCATAATCCACCGCCCTATACCACAAAACTGCCGCTGCTATGCCGCAGTATTGAAATCCCAATAAACGACGCAAGGATAAACCCTACACCCTCGTCCGGACACAAAAAAAGGCGAAAAACAGCCGGAAATAACGGAATAGAGACGGTTTTTTCCAACAAAAAGCGACCTGCAGCGCAGGAAAAACCTCAAAAATCGACCTCCAGAAAGACCTCGCAAAGACAGCGCCGGATACGGCCCGCGTAGCCAAAGCGTTGCTAACCTTAAGCAACCCATGTTGCGCCTGGAAGCGTAGTGTTGCACCATAAAAGATCCCAACATCTACCAGGATGCGGACACGCACGAGGGGCGCAAAGCGGCATGAAGAGGAAAGTGAATATGACCCAGCAGATAACGGATCTGCCGGCGCTCTGGCAGGAAGCCGAACAGCACATACGCGCATTCGAGCAGCTGGCGCGGCGCACGGTCGAAGAGGCCTGGCTGGCGGGTGATGCCCTCCTGCGCATCAAAGAACAGCTCCCGCATGGCGCATGGACTCCGGCCCTCAGAGAGCGCGGCATACCCGTCCGCACTGCCCAGCGCTTTCTCCGCTTGCGCCAAAACTACCCCCAAAAACGACAAATTGTCGCATTTGCCAGCGTTTCGGCCGCGCTGACAAAGAGCAAACCAGCCGAGAAGCCGCCTGAGAGCAGGCCCATATACGTTATATCGGCCGACGACCTGTGGGACTGGCAGCTGATGGAAGTCACGGCCCTGGCCCGTCGCCTGCTGGACGAGGAAGAGCTGACAGTTTTCAGCGGCGCGGTGACGGACGTCATCCGGCAGCACTTCGACTATTACGAAGAAGACGAGAAATGCCGCGAGGCCCTGGGATGGTTCCGGTTGGCCCTGAGTTGCATCGTAGACATCGGGCCGCTGGAAAAGGACGCTGACGCGATGAACGAAACGGAGCGTCGGTACAAAGCCTTCTTTGGCAGCCACCTTGACTGGGTTGCAAATCAGGGCGACTTCTTCCGCATAGGACCGCGCAAGGCCCTGCCAATCGAGCACGCTCCACAAAACTGACCGCGTCGCAGGCAGTGTGAATCAGCCTGATTTGGCTCGGATTGCGGCCCCGATCGGGGTTGAATCCGGATCGAATGTAAAACGGACACGTATCGGACACGACGCCGGCGGCAGCGTGCGTACAGCCCCGCCGCCAAACCCCTGCGTCAACACAATCCAAATCGAAGAACCGGCCGTCACCACTCGCATCCGTTCGCCCCTTGATCGACAAGCGCCGGACCAGGCCGCAATGCCCGAATCCGGCGCTTCTACCTGCTCTCATCCCGATCAGAACAAACCTTCCCGCACAGGAAGTCCGTAGAGCGTCTAAAATCGCCTTAGGGTACTTCTACTACCTTGCAATGCGTAGCGCCCACCCTGCGCTGCCAGCAGTAGAATGATGCATTGTCGCTGCACGCAGCGGCGCTACAACCCGCCAGGACGCAGTGGATGCTGCCATCGAAGGCCTGGAAACCGGCTGAAATCGGAGTCCGTCGATACCATCGTGCAACCGTGCTCGACCGCAACCGCCGCGTGCTGCGCGTCGGCCACCAGCTTCCCCGTAGCGCCGGACTCACGGCACAGCCGCTCGAATATCTCCAGATGATCGGGGCCCGGACCCACGATGCGCGCGGTCGGACGTTCCACGAGCGCGGAAATGAATGCGAAGGACTGGTCGAGCGTGGATGGGGGGTCAAAAATTCGCGGGTTGGTTACCACGCGCACGAAGCCGGCCAGGATCAGGACCGAGAGGGCGAACGGTTCCGGCCCCGTCGCCAGACGCGTGATCCACGTCGCATACTCGGGATGTTCGGGAACGGAGTCCTCGACGTGGGCATAGATCAGAACATTTACGTCGGGGAGCAGCATCCCGAGTCACCGGCTCCCGTGCCCAAACCGGGCCTCGTCATCCTGCGCGTCGAGCGCCCTCGGCCGGTCGAGATCGACGCCCGCGCGGGCGTGAACCCCCCGCACCGTCACCAGCCGGAACGGCGGCGGCTCCGACCGCTCGCGACGCTTCAGAGCGTCATCCAACGTCTTGGCGATAAACGCGCTGACGCTGATGCCGCGGGCTTCGGCTGCACGCCGCACCTGCTTTGCAAGCTGGTCGTCAAGAGAAATAGTGGTTCTCATGATGCACTAGCATAACACCTTCTCATCATTGCATCAATACCGCTGGAACAGGTTGCTCACGATCCCACCGCCACCCATCCGCCATATCGTAGAGGCGCCCCTTGTGGGTGCCCATCAGGCGCCATTCTGCCGCCCTAAACAAAAGTGAACCTGATCAGATTTCGTTGCCAATTGGCGAAAGCCACTCAAAATGTGACAATTACGGATGCTAAGCGACCCTGCCAGGACACAAAAAATGCTCTTGCCGTTCCTCCGCGCCCCTCCGCGTCCTCCGCGGACAAAAGATGTTCTCCGTGCCCCTCCGTGTCCCTCCGTGGATCAAGAGCAGTTAAGCCGTCCTCCATGTCGGGGAATTGGCGGGTGACTTTCAGGTTCGAGAACGGACACGCGGTCGAAGTCGACTACACAGACTACCACTGAGGAGGTGGGACCAATGGGTATGCGCAACCCGCCCCATCCGGGCGAGATTATAAGGTACGAGTGCCTGGAACCACTGGGCTTGACGGTCACGCGCGCCGCGCAAGGGCTGGGCGTAACGCGTCAGGCACTGTCGGACCTCGTCAACGGGAAGGCTGGCATATCGGTAGAAATGTCGATTCGCCTCTCCCGGGCATTTGGCTCCACACCAGAGACATGGCTCGGTATGCAGACCGCCTATGACCTGTGGCAGGCCAGAGAACGGGCCCAGGAAATCGAGGTTGAGGACTTCAACGCTGCCGTAATTCCGTAGGGGCACCCCTTGTGGGTGCCCACAACCTCTGAACTGGCACAACCGCCGCCCCGCGGGTACACGACCCCTCATACGCCGCCCGCCCCCACCATCCGCTGCCAATGCCCGGCCAGATTTTCACCAACTCCTTAGCCAGTCCGTAGGGGCGCCCCTTGTGGGTGCCCACAACCCCGAAACTGGCACAACAACCGCCCCGCGGGTACACTACACCCGAATCTCCGGCCGCCCCCGCAAGCCGCGTTCTGTGCCCGGGTAACAGCCAGCCCGACCAAGGAGAAAAGACCCATGAAAACACTTGACACGCCGCGCCCGGCGCTGCTGTGCTGTCTGGCACTGACGTTAACACTGCTGCTGAGCGGCGCGTGTGTGCCGCAGAACATGATCGTCAGCCCGCTGGGAACGGTGGTGGTGGGACCCGGTGAGGATATCCAGATTCGTTCCCTCGAGGTGATTACCGGCAGCATCGGGGAATTGGGGATTCCGAGACAGCGGGCGCTGGCGATGGCGCTGGCCGATTACGGCCCGATCAAGGGCCACAATGTCTCCATGGGCGCCGGCCTGGATTCGCTGTGTACCGCGGAAGGGGGCAAGGCCGCGGCCGAGACGGCCGTCGGCGATCCCCGCGTCGTCGGCGTGCTCGGGACTTCGTGCTCAGTGGCCGCGGCCGCGGCCTCTCCCATCCTGAGCGAGGCCGGCATGGTCATGATCTCCTCTTCGAATACCTCGCCCTCCCTGACGTCGGACCTGCGGGGCAAGGCCGGGGCCAACTACCATGCCGGCTATTACCGGGTATCGAGCAACGACCTCTACCAGGCACAGGCCGTCGCGGAATTTGTGCATACCGAGCTGGGCTTGCGCAGAATGGCCACGATCCATGACGGCGATCCCTACACAACCGGCCTTACGGCCGCGTTCGCGGTCGCGTTCGAAGCCTTGGGCGGCGCGGTGACCGCGGTTGAGGAGGTGAGCAGGGGGGACACCGACATGATCCCCGTGCTGACGCGCATCGCCGCCGGCAACCCGGAGGGGATCTTCTTTCCCCTTTTCCCCGATGAGGCCGGTTATGTTGTGCGGCAGATCGAGGAGGTAGAGGGGCTTGAAGAGTTGGCGCTCATCAACAGCGAGTCGCTTCTGTTCATCGAGCTGGAGTCGGTGGACGCCTATCTGGCGGGCCCGGAGTTCAACTTCGGCGCCAACGTCAACGAGGCGACCGGCAGGAGCGGCGATGAACTCTTCGCGGCCTACCAGCAGAAGTACAATGAGGGCGCCAACCACGCCTACCTAGCCCTGGCGTACGACGCCGCCACCATTCTGCTGCGCGCGATCGAGGAGGTTGCGGTGGCGGACGGCGATACCCTTTTCATCGACAGGGCCAGGCTGCGCGAGGCGCTGACCAATACGACCGGCTTTAATGGTATCATCGGCACCATCTCCTGTGACACCTTCGGAGACTGCGGCACCGGCCTGATCCTCATATCGCATTACACCGACCCCACCGTAAACGATATCACGCAGCTGCCGGTCGTGTTCAGGTATGCACCGTAGCCAACCCGTAGGGGCACCCCTTGTGGGTGCCCATCCCCCGAAACTGGCACAACAACCGCCCCGCGGGTACACTACGCCACAAACGCCGCCCCCCCCACAGTCCACGACCAATGCCCGGCCAACTCTTCACCAGCTCCTTCGCCAGTTCGTCGGGACTTCGACTGCAGCTACTGGCAGGCCGGAGAACGGGCCCAGGAAATCGAGGTTGAGGACTTCAAAGCTACCGCAATGACGTAGCGAGCAGAGTTTTTTTCATCTAACCGGAATTCGGCTCGGATGAATTTAACGCCGAATACGTTTCTTCTACCCCCCAGAGACGAAGGCTGGAAGTTGAACAGTCAGGCTGAAAGGGAGCGCCAACCAACAGCGTAAGGAGAAGAAATGCAGGCCACCAACACACGAGATATTATCTCGGAGGCACTTGATATCACGAATGAGATGAATCCTCAGGCCACGGACGGCACATGGCTTGAGGACCTCACTGTTCAGGTAGGCCCATACCTCAAAGAGTGGGACATCGACCAGTGCTACCCCTGGGATGAATGGCCGGAGCGGGAAGATCAATTCCCCAAGACCACCAAGCAGGACGTGGGGATCGACGCGGTTGCAATTCGCCTCGAAGACAACCAGTTCATTGCGATCCAATGCAAGGCCCGGCAACTGGACGGGCACGGCAACGGCGCTCCCATCGAGAAGGGTGAAATCGACAAGTTCGCCAGTGCCTCCGTAGATGACTTCTGGGCGGAACGCTGGATTGTAACCAACGGCAACAATCCGTTGAGCAACAACGCACTGCATGTCCTCTCGATGACCAGCAAGCCAGTCAAGCCGGTGAACATCACCAATGACCTGCTGGAGCAGCAGACTGCCCCCATCGAGGAAGAGTGCCTGCACTGCGCCCCCAATCCCGAAAGCGAACCGCGGCGACAAACCAAGTCGTGCATGCAGGCCGGGGCTATCGCCGAGAGCATTCGCATCCTCAGGGAACATGAACAGTCGGCGAGCGGTGGATCGCCCGTCGGCCAAGCCCGCGGCAAGATCATTCTGCCCTGCGGCACCGGCAAGACCCGCATCTCCTTACGCATCATTGAGCAGTTAACGCAGCCGGGGGAGTTGTCCATCGTCCTTTGCCCCTCCATCGCGCTTGTGGCGCAGATCAGGCGTGAATACCTCCAGTACGCGACCACCGGGCTGCGCGCGCTCGCCGTGTGCTCCGACGTCACTGCGGGTTATGACCCCAAGAAGGAAGGGTCTCGCGACACAACCTCCGATCCGACCCTGGACAACAGCAACGTAAGCGCCTCTGTGGTGAAGGGAATGGTCACCACGGATCCGCAAAAAATCGCTGAATGGATACGAGATGGCAAGAACGCCAAGCGCATCAACGTCATCTTCGGCACCTACCAAAGCGGCCGTCCTATCGCCGACGCCCTGCAAGAGGCCGGGGTCACCGCGCGAGTCCTCGTCGCCGACGAAGCGCACCGCACCGCCGGCCTGCGCCGCAAGAAGGCCGCAAAGAGCGCCATGCTCTCCCCCGACGAGCAACGCGTTCGCGACTTCACACTCTGTCACGACAATGACGCGATGCCTGCAACCTACCGCGTCTATCAGACTGCCACACCGCGAGTCTATGACACCACCCAGGTCAGACTCGACCGAAACAGCGACTGGGTTGTCCGGTCCATGGATGACGAAGAAATCTTCGGAGTCGAGTTGTACCGCAAGAGCTATATGGAGGCCGTTAACAACGGCTGGCTTGCCGACTACCGCATCATCGCCGTCGGTGTCAATGGGGCCGATGTCTACGACGTTGCATACCAGCTTGCCCAAGCCACCGAGAGCAAGGGGCGCAGTCGATTGACGACGCCCCACTTCCTCCGCGGTCTGGCTTTTGTTCTCGCAATGGGCGGAGCAACACAGAGCGAGGAAAGCGGCACTGTTCCCATCAAATCATGCATCGCCTTCATGAACACCGTGGACAAGTCCAAGAACATGGCGAAGGACCTGCAGGAGCCCTTTGTCAAGAAGTGGCTCCAGGACTGGCTTACTGAATTCAGTAGTGGGAGGAAGGCTGCCGACTACGCATTGGAACATCTTGACGCCACCAGCAACGTCTCCAGCAGAGAGAACGCCAAGCGCCGTCTGGCGGCGGCCACTGATACGCAGCCCCATGGCATCATCAATGTCGGCATTTTTGGCGAAGGCACAGATTCGCCCTCCCTCAGCGCCGTCGCCTTTCTCGAACCCCGGAAGAGCCCCATCGACGTTATCCAGGCCGTTGGTCGCGCCATGCGTACGGCCAAGGGCAAAGACATGGGATACATCATCTGTCCCATCGTCTTTCCTGCAAACGGCGACGCCGAGGCCTGGCTCAGCAACAGCTCCCCAGAGGAAGGATGGCAGGAGCTGGGACAGATACTCTTGGCCTTACGCGCTCACGACCAGCGTATCGAAGAGAACCTGTCCGGGTTGTTGCAGCTGTACCTTCCCAAGGTTCCCGAAAAGGTCCATACCTTCATAGGCATCGCCAAGGGTGAAAGCAAACGTGTCCGGTACTGGATGCACGAGGGCGCTCCGGGGGACGCACAAGAGGACGTCGAGAGCGTGCTCAAGGGCGCCAGCCCGCGAGCCAGCAAATTCGTTCCCTTGCCGGTCCCGGAGGCGTTCGAGCCACCAGTGCCGGACACCAAGGACCCCAATGGTTCCACCCTTCCCCAGGAACAGAACACGTCTCTCCAGGAACAGAACACGTCCTATGTCGCGGCCCCACCAACGTTGATCATCACGGGCAAAGTGAACGATGATGGCAGCTTCGATATGCGCACGGACACCGTCGTCAGAGACAAACCGGATGCAGCCGGCAATCCCGGCAAATTGAACGTCAGGAGGACCAAGAAAAGGGCCAAGGACATGATAAACAAGGGTGAAGGTAATCCCTTGCCGTCCTTGGCGGAGAAGAAGAGAAAACGAGAGAAAGGCGAGCAGAAGGTCATCCAACGGCAAATGAGGCTGCTGCAGGAAATGGAGGAGTTCGGAGAAGCCATTTGCATGAACCTGTTGGAGAAGTCCGGCCTGACCAGTGACCGCGTTCTCCGTGACTTGAATATCCTGGAGGACAGCGTCAGGGAGGCTGCCCACCATCTGAACGCCGACGAACTGCGCCCAGACCTCGACCGCCACTTCGGGCTGGACAACCTGAAGGAGAGCGAACTCAACAAACAAGCCGATGGTTGCACCATCGCGGCACTTTTGATGATGAACGCCGCCATGTTGCACCAGCGCATCGCCAATGGCCGGTGGCTCAGCGGGGTGAACGACCTGGAGACGGTCAAGAACGACGTGAACGTGGTGCGACGGGTCAACAGGGAATGGAACCAGATCATGCGCCATGACTTTCGTCCCGTCCTGGAACCGGCGGTCAACGCCATCCAGGCCGTCGAGGACACGGGCAAACTGGCCGGTCTGGAGCGCGCCCTGCGCCACATTGCCGCCGAAGCCGAGCGTATCGCCGAATCCTATGCTGACATGGGCGCGGACCACGCAGGCCCGCTGTTCAACCGTGTTATGGGCAATCAAGCCAGCGACGGGGCCTATTTCACGAGACCGGTGGCGGCCTCCATCGCCGCGCGCCTGACCTTGGACGCCTGCGGCGAACAGGATTGGAGCGACCCCGCCGTATGGAAGGAATTCAAGACGGTGGACTTGGCCTGCGGCAGCGGCACCCTGCTGGCGGCCATGTTCACCGACATGAAAAGAAGAGCCCAGGATCTGGGGGCCGGTACAGACCGCCTCGTAGAGCTTCAGAAGCTCGGAGTCGAGGAGACCATCAAGGGCCTGGACATCAACCCGGTCTCTTTGCAACTGGCCGCCTCCCAGCTGACCACGGGAAACCAGGAGATCCGGTACCGCTCCATGGGTCTTCACCTCATGCCCTATGGGCCACACCCCGATGACGCCAAGCGCGTCTCCGTTGGCACTCTTGAACTGCTGGGGCAGAAAGCAATCATACCGAGAGACGGCGAGTTGGGCCTCGCCGACGACAAGATAGGGTCGCAGCTAACCTGGAGTCCGTCCGATGACACCGAGATGGAGGACGCTGTGTCCGCCGTCAAGGACGCCCGCATCGTCATTATGAACCCGCCCTTCACAAACCGGGCCAATATGGGAAAAAAGTTCCCGCAGGAGACACAGAAGAAGATGCGCTCCCGGGCAGACGCAATGGAGGGAATCCTGGTGGGAGCGGACCCCGGCCTGATGGAATTCTCAGACAAGAATTCCATCAGGCCACTTTTTGTGGCCCTGGCGGACCACATACAAAAGTGGCCCGATGGCGTGATGACGATGATCAATCCGACCATTGCCCTGTCATCCACGTCGGGATTGAAGGAGCGCCAGCTACTCGCGGAGCGATTCCACATTCACACCGTGCTGACCTGTCACCAGCCAGGCAACATCAACATGAGCCAGCAGACCAGCATCTACGAGAGCATTATAGTTATGAGCCGCCACAGCGACGGACCCAAGCCCCCGACACGTTTCATCCACCTGGACAGGATGCCGGTAGATGAGAGCGATGTAGAAGACCTGCATCGATGTCTACTGGAAACCCCCCTTGGCCAGATGGCGAACGGCTGGGGAGAGGTATCACAGTGGGCCGCAGAACGAATGGAAGCAGGTAACTGGACGCCGGCCATCTGGCGGGCGCCTGAATTGGCAGAGGCCGTAACGAGAATCGCCGATAACGAGGGCCTGCAGACTATGGAGGAACTTGGGCTGTCTCCGACAAGAACTGACGAACAAATACGGAGCGCTTTCAAACCACCGAAGCTGAAGAACATGGAAGGCTTCCCTATACTTAAGTCGAAGGGGGCTGATGGCCAAACCAGGATTGAAAGCCAACCGGATGAATACTGGATCCCAAAAGAGGATGATACTCATCGGCTGGCAAACGGATTGAGATATCCTAAGGCCGAAAAATTGCTTCAAAAAGCAGCGTTCCTGCTTGTTACTGACGGGCAACGAAACAGCACAGCACGATTGACAGCTGTAGCCAGCGAAAGCAGTTATGTTGGGGTAAGTTGGATGCCTGTAAGAGGAATATCACCACAGGAAGCAAAGGCGATCGCAGTGTTTCTCAACTCTACACCTGGACGGCTGCAAATCATGTGTAATGCGGGTCGGACGCTAGAGTTCCCCCTTTATAGGCCTGCATCCTACAAGTTTATTCGTATCCCAGACATCAGAGACATTCGCATCCGCGACATCCTGACCGACTGCTGGGAAAATACCAGAGAGATGAAAGTGCCCCAGTTTCGTGACGGCGAGTGCGAAGTCCGCGTCCTTTGGGACCAGGCCGTAGCCGAAGCCATGGGTTGGGATCCGGAGCAATTGGCCCAACTGCGCGAGCTGCTGAGCAACGAACCCCACGTCCGGGGTCTCGGTTACAATCAGTATGCAGACGAAATTGAGGACATCGAGGGCTTGGAAGCCTATCTCGATGACGAGACTGCCGGTGAAGATTGAATATGTCCTGGGTGATTAAACTCAAAGCGCGTCTACGGGCACGCATCGCGCACTTAAAACGGAGAGAAACGCCTGGGTGGTTTGGAAACGGAACTGGTGAGTCGTCCCTTACGGACCCAGCATACAGCCGCGTGACCAACCCCGAGCGCTTTCGCCCGTTGCATACCGCTATGTTGGCAATTATCGACCGGCTCGAGAGTGACTTCGAAGTCGAGTGTGCAGAAGGATTTGGTTTCGACGAGAAGCTGGCGAGGGGTCTGGACCTTGCTCGTGCGGATGTGAGACTTACCCCGAAAGACCCTGACGCCGCGCCTGTCTCGGTCGTGTTTACTGCATTTCCGGGTCTTCGGATCCGGTTTGGGTGGTGGTACATCGAGCCTTTCCCGGTCTGTGGCTGCGACGCCTGCGATGAGTCAGAAGAAGACGAGATCGAGCGGCTAACTGAAATGATCGACGATGTGACCGCCGGGAGGTTTCGCGAGGCAATCGAGATTCCCCTGCTGTCCTTTATGGGGGCCGGTTGGGTTGATACCAGGTTTTGGTCGCCTGACGGAAGGAGAAGGCGACACAGGTCTCGTGTTGACCGGAGCCGAGGGCGTGAGATGTCCAGAGGACGTCACCGACTGGCTTTGAACTGGAAGCCGTGGCCCCGTAGACAGTTAGCGAGACGCGGCGGGCGCGGCCCGGATCCAATCCTGCACTTGAGCAGTTCCGAGTTCGCCGAATCGGCGAACTCCAGACCGACCGTGCGTTCACGAGATCGATAGGATGCTATCTCGCGCACTGCTCCTCAGTTCGGAATCAGGTACGACGGGCTATACCCTTTGGTGGGCCCTAGGTCCTCATATAGCTGAGTTGTCGGCATACGGTCCCACAGGTGGCCTAGTAGGAGTATCGCTCCACGCGGCCCCGCCAAGAAGAGATGAATTCGGCTGGGTCTATATTCCTGAACGAGACGTCGAATCAAGTCCCGTACCTCATAAGCCCATTGTCTAGCCTCAGCGTCGTTACGGATTGCCTGGTTATTTGCACCGCCTGCAGGACGGAGACATACATATTCACCGACATTGATTTGTTGTTCGTGAAGGTATGCCAGCACATCTGTCGAGAGGTCAAATGCCAACGCAATCCCTATGGCAAGATCATCGCCACTTCCCAGGTCTTTATCGATACGCTCGATAGCGATGGCAGATAACGCTCCTTCTGATGACCAAGGTGCCTGACCCTGAAATGACGCAACCTGAAAGTCAGCAGTTTTGCCCAGCTCTACTCCTGTAGCAAACCATGTAGGTAACCGCATGTACCCTCGGACGAGAACGTTATTGTGTCCCAAGGCTCTTAAGTCCTTCACTGCTTGTTGGAGTTCTGGCCGGAAACGGTCGTTCCACATCGCTCTGTCTGTTGGCAGACGGCGTTCTCTTGGCTCCCTCCCCGGAAACAGACTGGCCCAGTCAAGAGCAATCGTAGCGGCCTCCGGCATGGGGTCCCGGTCAATGGCCTGGACAAGAAGCGAAGCTGCCGGAAGATCGCTAGGGCGATTTAGTGGCTCTACCGCTTGACGCAATTCGGCGGTGGTGAGTTTCCTCACGCCTTCGGTTACCCAGCCTCGCACGATTCCTATGCCTTGAGAAACCGCATCTTCATCATGGCGGAGACCTGCTGCGAACATATATGGTATCGCCATCTCTATCCAGTCGTTATGGGTCTTACCGAGTTTAAAACAAAGGTTCTCAAGAAAAAATAGCACCTCCTTCTCACAAACCTGGAGATGTTCAGCGAGTGTCTTGCGCGCAATGCCAGCGTTTGACGTAGGGCGTGCGCGTTTCAAGGAACGTACGACGGTACCATCGCGCCCGTCTCTCATTTTCAAGATCGGATCTCCATCTGTGACGAGGCGGTTAGTGACCAGGAATAACTTTGGTTTACATTGCTTCGGGCCATCCGCCCACAGTCTGTGGAACCCTTGGACTACGCTTGGCCCACCTGATCTGCTCGGCTTCATGAGCCATTCTAATCCGATGGTCTCCCGTGCATCGACTGAAGACTTTACTTGATAGTATTCGTGTTCTTGGTCTTCCGTGTAGACAGTAACGTCATCTGCATTGCCTGCTTCGGGATCTTCTATTCCGATTTCGGTGATGCCGCTCCCTACCTGAATTGCCCTGATCACCTGAAGCCATGCGAACAGATGCTGATAGTCGTCGCCTCTGATGCGGGCACCGCTTGCGCTTAGTCGTTTTGTCATAATTTCCGTACACCATCTGTGATGCCAAACGGCTGGGTGGGCTCTACTTGCTCAAGTACTGATAGGGCGAGTTCAAAGGTCACTTCCTTATCTGGGAAGGCGTCGCGGACAATGCCAGGTATGAAGCGCTGGATCACATCAGAAAAGGTGTAGCCGTAATCTCTTCCATTTGGCCCGGTCAGTCTTGCCAATTCACGGTATTGGCTGTCGCTGAAGACATTAACGAAAGCCTCGCGTAAGAGCGATTCCCTCTGTTCTTTGCTTGGCCGCTTGAATTCATAATGTACTGCCGCCCGACGCAGGACTGCCGGATCAAGCGATTCGGGACGATTTGTGCAAAGTACCACCAGGGCAGGCAAACGCTCCTGCGTGAGTTGATCTATGCCCCTGATAAGGGCATTGACTCCCGCTCGATCCTCGTGGTGCATTTGTTCAGTGGCCCGCGTCTCTGCAAGCGCGTCAGCCTCATCTATCACGAATACGACCGCCGAAGAGGGCTTACCGTTGGCATTGACCCCCTTCCGAGCCAATGCACCCACTTCATCGAATGCTTGCGAAATCAAACGGGTCATCTCGCCGACAGCTCCTCTGCCACGAGTGATGAGGCTCAAACGAAGAACTGTAACCCTTGCTATGTCTCCCCCTCGTGCAATAGGATCACCGAAACTGTTAGCAAGGGTTGTCTTTCCAGTGCCCACATCTCCAGAAAACACTAACAGCGGCGGTCTCCGATTGAAGTCTTCTATACATGGCAACACACTGCCGTGCCTATCCATACTCCATTGTTCGAGAAGTCCTGGAACGAGCAGGAGGCGTACTTCCTTCAGCAGGAGTTCCTTCAAACGATCTAGTCCAACCAGCCGGGCAAACTGTTGAGCCGCGTCCGTGTCAGGCAGCTCCTTTACGTCGTCGAACAGGTCCAATGAGGTCATAAAGAAACACCTAGTAGGGACGGAAAGTACGGCGCTGTGTACCTACACCTTGTGAGGAGTAACTCCGGTCTGTAACCCAGTAGCCGCTGCCGTCTTGGGGTGCCTGACCATAACTACGTTGGATTGGAAGGTTCGCTTCAATCTCCTGTTGAGCGTCAGAAGTCAAGGAACTCCACTTCCTGCTGTACTCTAGGAAGGAGAACCACGTAGTTCCCAATATGTCCGCCCTCGCGTAAACACCTCCAGACTTCCCATCAGCGAGCGAACCGTCCGTTCGAATTTCATAGAACAGCGTAACGACTCTCTGCCCATTTCGCTTGAAGCCATACTCCACACTTGCCACATAGCCTTCAGAGAGGAGTTCGGCCAACTCTTCATAGTAGTCCCATATCAGGGATTCATCCGGCCGATAATAGTAGGCCTTCATGCCTCGGAGATCCGACACCACCTTCGAAGCAAGATACTCCGCATTTGTCCTAGTGAAAGTGGTGCTGGTAGTGAACGTGTTCGTCATATTTTGTTATCCTCTGAAAGATGGTCCAAGAACAACCTGCCATAATTCCACTGCACGCCCCTTGGTTGTGGCGTAGAAAGCTTCTCGAATGGCGTCTGCCGCCTCTTCCGCGACTTCGACAAGCGCCTGACGATCAGACAATGTGTATTTGTCGGTCACGTTGTTTTCAGCGTTGACTGGATCGAAGACTTCGATGGCGGCCCCAGTAGGACCTGGTAGACCACTAGGCGAATAGTAATCGGGGAATGATACACGCTCTTCAAGGCCTGTCTTCACTATGTAGCTGAAAAAAGCCTCAAGAGCTTGGGGGTAATCCTTCAAGCCGGTACCTTTATCCGCCAGGTAAGCGATCAGAAGCTCCAAAAGGAAAGACTTGCACTTGAATGCAGAGTTCTCCGCTTTGCGTTGACTAGCCCACCACTTGACTAAACGCACTACTTGGGCAAAGTGTGTCTGGTTGGCAGCTTTGCGCTTGCGAATAAACTCAAGATGGAGAGGGACGCTGGTTAGAAGCCTTTCGCCTGTATATTTATCTACAAGGTATCCATAGTCGTTCTCATCTCCCTCGTAGAGGACAGGGACGACATCGACATCCAGGTCACTTCCCCTGAAGTGAATAGTCACACAATGCGGTGAGTCCGTACTGAAATCGCTCGGATCCTTTTGAGGGTATGCTTCGCGGAGGCAGTCCGCCACCCAAGGCACCAACTCTCTCTCGTCAACAGGGGATTGGTCTTTCTTTACGTATACGGCGGCGTCAAGATCGTTGATAGTACGAAGAGCAGTCCCCTTAGCAACACTTCCGGCATGAAGCATTTTGACCAGCGCGAAACCAGGGTTGTCCGCGATGTGTTTTGCAAGACTCTCTCGTAAGCGGTTCACTTGTTCCCGATACCGTCGTGCGGAATCCGATGGGAGATTCACGCGTGTTTCGGCGAAGGAACGAATATCGGAGTGAGCTATGAACGGGTCGTTCATTTAGATTTCTCCTCCCGCGCCTGTGTCAGTTCCCCTACATTCATTTCAAATCTCCTTTGCTACGGCTGCTACACCGTTTGCGAATTTCGGTCTGCCAAGCGCAGGTCCCGCGATAGAATCCCAAAGCAGCCAGATAAAATTGAGACCACAAACCTACCCCTGAGCTACGAAACGCCTTGCATTTGCCGAATTTGGGCAGTAGTATAGAACCCAGAATGGCACAGTTAGACTTTCCTGTATATAAGTATAAATCCGATATATAGGAAAGCCAAATCGAGAAACAAAAGAGTTATACATGCCGTCGCTGAACACTGTGGGCCAGAGGGTCAATTACATACGTACCCAGATGGGCCTCACCTTAGAAGCGTTGGCAGAGCGCGCGGGGCTGTCGAAGAGTTTCCTATGGGAAGTAGAACAAGATCGCTCCGACATCAGCGGCCGGCGGCTACTCCAATTGGCCGATGCTCTGAATGCGTCGGTGGAATTTCTCCTCAGGGGAGGGGCAGCACCAGCGGAATACGAGCTGCCGTCGGTTGAGGTCCCTCGGAGTCTTGGCGAACTCGCCGAGGAAGAAGGATTGACATACCGACAGATGATGACCATTCTCGAAATCGAACACTCAATTGTCGCCCGGCGCGGCGGCGGACCCCGCGGCACGAAGGGCAAAGAAGAATGGCGGGCCCTTTATCTGGCAGTAAGACAGTTCTTGGAGGAACCGGAGTGAATAGGGATTGGAACAGTGATTACAAGTTAGAGCTTAATCGCGTCGCCGAGGAATTGGGCCTAGGTCGAAGCGACAACGTCGAAGGCATGATCATTGAACATTGTCTTGCACGCCTGCGCGCCTGGGTGGTTGCGCATGGCACACCTGAGACCCTAAGCGAACTAGCGAACGGATTTGCCGCGTCATTGGACCTGCTGATCACCGAGGTGCGCACTGAAGCCGAAATTGATGCCGTTCTAGACAAGGTCGCACCTGTCCAAAAGGCCGCCATTGGCGAGCTGAAGACCGAATTCGGCGGGGACACAGATGCCATTATCATGCGCCGCCTGGACCCCAAGCCTTGGGACCGTGCGTACTGGGCCATCATTAACTGCCAGGACTGGCATGCCTACCGTCGGTACTTCACCACGTGGCATGAGATCGTCCATCTCCTGCTCGAAGGTCAACAATTGGCCTTCGCCTTTCGCCGTACAAAAGAAAACCGGCCCGAACCCGCGGAAATCTTGGTAGATCGAGTGGCGGCTGTTTTAGCGTTCTACCCTGATATGTTTGAGCCCATCGTGAGAGAAGAGTATACAAGAGAGGGACGACTCACATTTGATGTAATTGACAGGGTACGCGAACGAATCGCACCGGACGCTAGCCGCGAAGCCACAACAAGCGCTTGCCTGCGGCACATTCCCTTTCCTGCTTGGTTTTTGCAATGTGGAATGGGACTGAATGCCTCCGAAATGCGAAGACTGAACAATCCCCAGATGTCCTTTTTTCCCGAAGAAACCCCTGAAGCTAAGCTGAGAGTGTTACAGGGCTCATCCAGCCCTTTAGCAAAAGACCTGGCGACAAGATTCCACCCAAACATGCGGGTCCCAGAATCCAGTATCGTGAATCTTGGGTTCCATGACGTACGGGGGGAGGCCAAACAAGGAACAGAGGCCCTTGACGCCTGGGAGACGAGCTCAGGAGGGCCTATCGGCTCTGGAGAAATCTTTGTTGAGGCAAGGAGGCGCGGTGACGCTGAAGTTTGGGCAATTGTCTCACTTAATGCAGATGGCTAACCAGTCCTAGCCCAAAGGCAAGACACAAAGAAGAGCGGTTGCGTTAAAACTATATTCCCACAGTGTGACCGAGCTATCTAACGAGGCCGGCTTATCCATAGAACCAATAAGGTAGACAAGGAGTTTCACTTCCAGGATTGGTTTCAAGAACAGCTTTCATGCCAAAACGTGAATGACTGCAAAAAATGACATGGCCACCCACCCCTGGACCAACCGCACCACGGGGATCCAGCCTGGCCCGATGGCGTGCCGGCAAAGTTGAGCCAACCAGTTGCCGTTCTCCTCGACGAAGGGGACGAGACCCTTACCAGCGCTGTCAGGGTCGGCTACCGCTGCTTTACTCGCGTTCAAGACTTTCGTATTTTTGTAGTCACCGAAATCAGCCCCCGCCTGAAGCCTTGCCACCCGCCCCTGAGGAGCGGGGCATCCCCGTTCCTACCGCCTAGCACCTCACCCATTTGCAACAAACACACCCAAAAACGACAAATTGTCGCATTTGCCAGCGTTCCGGCGGCCCTCACGCAGAGAAAGCCCGCCGCGAAGCGACCCAGGGGCCGGTCCATACAACCGGCCGCACCAGAACCGTCCTAAGCGCTTTCCCAGGCATGAGGGTCCCCCCAACTACGCCTCCTTCTATCGCATTTAGCCTACCCCCTGAATTTCTCAACAGCGGCAAAGCAGGCAGCTGGGGCCGGTTGTCAAAGAACCCTTCGAGTACGAAAGAGTTGTTCAGCGACTATTGCGGGCTGCTATGAGCGCGGCATACCGATCAGGTCGGCCGGCCAGAAAGCGGGCCGGGATTTCCTCGTCAGTCCCAGTTCGGTATAGCTCCAAAGGCCGGTACCTCTCCACCCGCAGCCCACGCCGCAATGCTCATCACGATGTTGGCAAACAGCAAAATCACGGGACCCACAGTCATGACAAGATAGGCAAGAACATAGAAGACTGGCTCAACGTAAGTCTCCATGAAGATCGCGTAATCCATCATCTCCCGCGTCACTTCTGGCATCCTACACCTCTACCCTCTCCTTACGGTGTCAAGCCAGGCCCACGCCAGGCGCCGTTCCAGATCGTTGATCTCGCTTGCAACCTGCAATAGGGTATCTTCCCACTGCCCCCCGTAAGAATCGTAGTGATTGCGGACAAGCAGCTTATCCAGCGTTTCTCTGCGAACAAGCAGTTCAGGCATATCCCCGCCCCGCCCCGGCAGCAGGCGCATACTGACCAGCGTGTCCGCTCCATCCCCGTAACTCTTCAACGCGCCTTCCAGATCCGCACGGCCTATGCCCGCATAAAGTTCGCCGGACAGCTGTTGCCCTTGGAACCAGTAGCCGCCCGGAATGTCCACTGCCGCGCCGCTGTCGATTGCACGCTCGATAAGCGGCTGCAGCAGCTCAACAGCCGAACTGTCCACTTCGTCGCGGCCGATCTCTTTCCGTTCGTCCTCTTTGCCTATGACATTCCAGAAGATATTGATATGCCGCAACCTGGCTGGCGCCGGTTCATTCCGGCCTCTACGTTGGCTCATATTTCCGGTGACCTCTTCGCTTGCGATGCTCACCTGTGCCAGTTGCGTGAGATTATCGGTCTTGTGTAATTATCGAAAGTTCACGATCCATATTGTTGACATTGAAGTACAGCGCGATGTCGCTGATGTCGCCGATACTGAGTCTCAAAGGGTCGCTCCCAATTGTGCCAGTGTTGATTGCAATCCGATGTTCCTTTTGGTGGGCATAAGTATTGCGCTTTGCGAATAGTGCCGCCACTTCAGGGTCTATGTTTTGTGGTCCAGTTTCGGGATCGTAGTACAGTACATGGCCATGGGAAACGGCATACCCTTGGCGCTGTGCGGCTGCCTCTACCCGTTCTATAAATTCAGGAGGATTCCAGATGACGACAGCATGTTCCCCAAACTCCGAAAAGACTTCTGCTGGCCCGATTCGCCAACCCTGCCTATCGGCATTCCCGTTTGGAACTTTCTCTAGATTGTTGTGATCGACAGAAAATGTGCAAAAAACATTGATGCTGTCTATGGAGCGTATTTGGCGCCTTATACGATCAGCCATATCTTCTAGGGGCACAATCACTTTTCCTGTTTCCCCAGTTCGTAGATCGGTCCCTTCAAGCTCTAGGCGAGATCCCGGCGGTTCCTGAATTACCCCCTCCAAGTCATCCTCTCTCTCTTTGTCTCCTCTGAATTTCCTAAAGCAAGCTAATCGATTGGCATAAAGTTCGCCTCGCAGAAGACTGGAAGCGTACTCTTTTCTCTCAACCATCTTTACGAGGAATAATCGCATTTTGTTTGTCTCCTTAACCGATGATCCCCTGCTGCTTCAACTTCGCCTTCAACTCCTCGTGGCTGCCCGCGCCCTTCGTGCTATTGCAGGCTCCGCTCATCAGTTGCAGATTATCCGGTTGAGCCGGCCCGGCACATGTCGCCTATTCACAGCGCTAAACAAGGGTCTTTCGGAGGCTGTGAATTCTCTGAAGGCGAGTCTTGCCGCGTAAAATCGCGTCAGGTCGCCTGGATTCGCGCTGTCTTTTAGTTAAATGGAGGAAAAGACTGGGGATATTTGCACGATCTAATGCAAAAGAAAGCAAAAGTCATGCTCATTGGTGGGGGAAGGCTTCGAACCGAGGAAGGCATTCGCTTGAGTGTTTCGAACCAATGAAGATACCCCCTCACCCTGAATTTGAACACTTCTCTGCGTTGCCCGCTTCAGGACAGAATCGAGGAATTCAAACGCTTCCTCTTTGGGTAGCTTGCGACCTCCAATTCTCACAACAATTCGCACTTCATCTGCCAGAAGCGGAGTCACACCTGCCCAGGATTCTTCTAGGAACTCCTTGTATTTCTTGACGCTATGATGACGTCCATCGTCCCGTACAGGATTCTCAACATCCTCGCCAAGAAACCATAATCGCAGCCACTGATCTTCACGGTAGCTCGTTGTGTTTAGGTAAGGGGGCGAAGTAATCACATCTGTGATCTGTCCGAGCAAGTGTGGAAAACTCTCAGCGGCCTTGCGAGCGTCGGACAATGCGATCTCCCCTCGAAACGCAGGCGGTGCCGACACAAAGCGGTAATGGCTCATGTTTCTGAGAATCGAAAACACATCCCTGACAGGCGCGGTGTAACCGTTATCCCGCCACCATCGAACCGAGTATGCCGGATTGGTACTTATCGTTCTCGGCATACGGTTACTGAAGTAGTTAGGGCTGCGATGGGACTCGCCATGCAGTGCCCCTAAGGAAAGTGCTGCAACAAAACGATCAATTCGGTCAGTGTGCCAATTGAGCGAATCTCTCAGAAAGAGTATCTGGTCATACGTCTCAGGCGCAAAACAGAGAGAAAAAAACTCCGTGAGGTCTCCTGCGCTGGCGTTGGAATGATAGTGAATGCTCTCCTTTTCCAAGAGCGATAACCGCTCTAGCAGCTCAGGAAGCGCCGGCGGATCGCACTTGGCCCCCGCAATACAAGCAGCCACTGGGTTGATATCGCATCCAGCACCCCGCCGTCCCCTTATAAGGCTTTCGAAAACCGTTGTGCCCCGCCCACAAAACGGATCAAATACCACACCATTCAGATTGGACGCAGCAAGGTGCTTTTCTACGAAAGTCTCAGGGAACGTAGCAAAATAAGGGCAAATTGAATGAAATCGATGTCTCATGTTGGTCTCGTCCTCGTCACGTAGGAGTGGATCCACTCGGAGGCATGGTCGAGCAATTCGAACGCTTCCACCTCTACGCCGTTGGAGACAAGACTGGTCGCCTCTCTAACCCTAAATGGAACCCGAAGGCGATGTAACACATTGCCCAGCATCAGTACGTCATCGCGAAACTTTTCATCGGGTCGCGCAAATGGAATCACATGATAAGCAACCATAGCAGTAACAGGAGCGCGGCGGCTGAACCAGCGCTGTTGAAACACACCACCAACATGACTTTTGAGGGATTTTTCCTTCCAGTCGCGGCCCGTAGCAACTTGGGCTGCCAGCAAAAGAAACCCTGGCAGGCCATCCTTTTGCTCGCGCCAAGCAAAAATGTCTATCTTATCGTCTTTGGGGTCGGCAGGCGCAGAAGGGTCGGCGCCCACATATCCGTCCCTTAATGATACCCATATTTCACAGAGCTTCGGCAAGAAACCTGTTCCGTCAGGCCGGGGAAAGCCAAAAGACCAGGCGGGTCCACCAACCTCCGCTGCAATAGCGGCGGTCGCCAAGTATTGAAAGTACCTGCGCAGGCGACTGACCTCCTCTTCTGTGGGATGCACGTCGCTGCCCACTAATAGAGGGGATACCCCTTTCAAATTGGATAAAATCAGCGACACAAGATAAGCGGTATGACCCAGATCCGTCTTTTCGCCCGTATAGAAGATGACGTCTCCGTTGTCGTCGATGTCAAATGGATAAGATGTCGCCAGGGCTCGTTTCCGAGATGCCATGCGGGCAACCGCTCCCGCTGCAACTTCCTCCCGATTCTTGACTTCGTCTTCAACGTCATCGTATTCCGCGTCGGCTGCGAGTTCCAGCGCATTGACGATGTCTTCGCTAAATGACTGACTTTCCCTGGAAAAAAGAGCGCTCAGTTCCAAATAGTCGGCCGCAATGTCAATATCGATAGACTTGCCGGCGGCAAACTCGTCGGAGGGAAAATAGAGGACTGGTTTCACGCTTCGTCGGCCTCTACGTCTTTCATCTTCCTGATCATTCGAGCGAGCATTGCTTGAGCCGTTTCGGAAATATCCTCCGCGATTCCAATCAGAGCCTGATCCTGACCGTCAAATCCACGAAGGTTATTTGATGCCTCACGTACTTCCCTTCTTGCTCGTACCAATGATTCAAGAAACATTTGGTTCGCTGGGACTGTGCTCAAATGCGCTTCTGTAAGGGAACCCGAACCCTTCAGAATCAAGAGCGCCTCGGGGCTCTCAAGGACTTCTCCCAAGAGCCGGATGTCAGGGTTCTGAGAGTGTATTACCGGATCAACACCCTCTTCTTTTGATCCATACAGCCACCGTAACACCTTGCCTAAGCTTTCCAGCTTTTCTTGAGGGACGGGATCCGGTTCGGGATGGAACCGGGTCCATGCCTCCTTCAGACCGAGAAAACGCATGTATGTCGAGCGGGACAAGGCCGTGTAAAGATGTGAGAAGTTGAATCGCGGACTTACCCGATCCGAGAGGTGAAAGATTCCAGCCCGTTCCGCCTGCTCTAGCACATAGATTGCATTTACCATCCGCTTAATGGTGTCATGCCTGTCGCCAATTTGGGATGCTATGACTTCAAGAGAGGTACCCCCCCTCTTGTACCAGTCAGCAGCATATTTCGCCTTTGCGTAAGACTCCCATCTGGCGGCGCCGTTAATGTGTTTGAATCCAATAAAGGCCCTGGCATCCTCACGGCTTTCTACTCGGTAAACCGAAACCTCCTGAAGCGTGCCGCGGAATTCCTCAGGCAAAGAAGGAATGGTGACTTTAAGACCCGTTTGTCGACGAATCTGCACCGGGAGGTCAGGTTCCTCGAAGAGACGAATGGCCGCTAAACGGCGATTGCCTTCAAGGACGGTCAGGTTCTCCTCCTCTTTGAGGACGACAAGAGGTTCAATATCAAGATAACCGTTCGCCGCTATCGATTGGAGCAATTCGCTCAAATCTTCAGAACGATAGAGCCGCGCGATTATTTCCACCTCAGTTGGTTCCGCACCGCTGAGAAACAAGCGAGGATTCAGGCGGTCCAGCGCCAGCCTCCGTACCGGGACCTTGGTGACTACCTCCAGCGGTATTGCCGTGTGTGGTCTATTCGCTTTGTCCATTGTTGCTGCTCCTCCGCCTGGAAGCTCTGACCCCTGGGGACAAAACCTCCTGCCTGATGACGAACCCATGTTAGATTAAGGTCCAGTCTGGCGTTGCCCTCAAAAAGAGTGGCTGAGATGGCGAGCACCGAACTCTCCGGGTGAACTGACTACCCGAATCCGGCTCGTGCAGCCTCGGTCAACGTGGTATACCTTAGAATAGACCACCTCAGACGTCACCTGCTTACCCTCAGGATTGTGAAAAACGATAACATACCAAGGCTTTTCAGTCTATCATGTGCTTGGTTTCAAGTGCGGTCCTGTGTAGCTTAGCCCAAAGCAACATTTGGAGGCGAAAATCCGTGTCCCAGCTTGCTCTTTCGACGCGCCACTGTGAATCAAAAAGCAGCTCCCGTGAGGGACCCGGCCGTTCGCACCACACAGCGCCTCTCCCTCTGCGCTAGAAACACCCGCAAAAACGACAAACTGTCGCATTTGCCAGCCTTTCACCGGCCCTTACGCACAGAACGCCCGCCGCGAAGCGGCCCAGCGGCAACGCAACCGGCCGTAGCAGAGCCGTTATAAGCCCCGCCATCACCCCTGCATCTCCTCTGTAACCTTCCGCTTTCGTCACCACTTTCGTCACACTTTCGTCACTGCTACTCAAATAGCCAGTTTGTCCCCAGGCCGGATCGCGTTTAAATTGGGGGTAGTGGCCAGGAACAAGGCCGCTGAAAGAAAAAAGAAGGCAAAAGGAAAGGGCGCCCCCACAGGCGCCCCAACACAACCCAGCCCTTCGTTGAATACGATTGCCACAGAGAGAGAGTGCTTTCGGCATTCAATGAAAGGCGCCCCTATCCCCGTGTAAACACGGAGAAAGGAAACTACAAGATGCATCATACACGCGCCCCGCGTCGAGCGCCAAACGCCGAAACCGCAAATAGGCGCCCGGGCCCAGGGACCGGCGCCGTGGTCCAAAGACCCGACCGCATCGACCGCTTGGGGGACCTGTTCGCCAGCGGCATCTTCTCAGCCGTCTCCAACCCCACCGACCGCCTCGTCCTGATGGCGAACGCCCTCGTCAGCGGATCGGACCGAAACAAGCCCAACTATCGGGAGCACTGGCACAGCGACAGCAGCATCGCCGCAATGATCGGGCGCTCACGCCAGGAAGTCAATCGCGCCCAGAATGACCTGAAGGCCCTGGGCGCCGTCCTGCGCTACCCCATTGCCGGGCGCAAAACCCGGACCACGAAGCTCGCCGAGTTCGCCTCTCTTTGCGAAATCGCCGAGCAGCACGGCGCCTATCTCCACGACATACGGCCCGCGCCCAGAAACGCCGAAAACATCCTCCATCTGCCGGACGCCGTCCTGAAGTCCGGCATCCTCAAATTTCTCCCGGACGCCGCCGCCGAGCTCCTCCTGTTCCTCGCCTGGCTTGTGCAGGCCAGCCCCGCCGCCCCCGACTTCGGCGCCTACACCATCAAAGTCGCAGCCATCGAAAAGAGCCTGCATAGATCGAACGTGACGATCTACACCGCGCTGGAGACGCTGAAAAACGCCCAGCTGATCACCCAGGAAGGCAACACATACACCCTGCTGGCCCACACCGCAGACCAGTTCAAACAGGCGCAGACCCGGATCGACACGCCGGCCGCCGTCAAGCCGTTTACCGCCGCAGCGCAGGCCCGCTGCCGGCAGGCGCGCCAAAACAATAAAGCGGTCCCGACAGGTAACGTAACCAAAACGCCTGAAGCGGTCCCGACACATCGGTTAAGCGGCCCCGACATATCCACCCAAAAACCGTTAAGCGGTCCCGACACCACCTTCGAAGCGGCCCCGACACAAACCACTATTGGGAACCACAATAGTAAACCAGAACCATTATTGAACCACTCGGGGCATATGCAGGAACGACGAACCGCACCGATCGAAAACAACAGCGGCCTCTACGCCGAGCTGGACGACCTGTGCCGCAGTCAGGATAGGGACCTGACCATGACCGACTACCGCCGCCGTACTGAAATCGCACAGTGGATCAAACGCAAGACAAACACAGCCACGGACACACAGAACATCGCCGCCGCACTGATCGACCATCCACCGGAAGCCGTACTCGCTGACTTCATGCCCGAAACGGCGCCGGCAGACGCGCAACAGCTGGATGACCTCAGCCAATGGGCTGAGAACATGGAACCGCTTTGCGACCGCTTTGAGCATATTCTGAAAACAGGAGGAGATCTGGCGCCGCCAACTTTCGATCTTCTATCCTCACTAAAGCTGGTCCCTCCGCTGTTTAATCTTGCAATGCGCCGCATAACGCCGAAACAGGCAGAGGCACAGATCGATAAACTGTTTTCGCTCGATAACCTGCTTTCGCCTGAAAGATCCATCCAGGACTACCGCACCCTCGCCCAGTACACTGGCGATCTGTGCTGGCGCATGCTCCCTGCCAGTCAACGCGCCGGTCTCAAACACCCAAACGAGGCCCTGTCCCTACAACAATAGGAAAGGTAGGAACAGTTTCCGGGTGCAAATTGCGGCTGATCGCAAAGCGGGCGGTCTGCCGCCATCATCGAAGGGCGGCGCAGCTGCGCAAAGAAAATCCGATACGCCCTTGATGTTCTCCGCGCCCCTCCGCGTCCTCCGCGGACAAAAAAGGCAGTTCTCCGTGCTCCTCCGTGTCTCTCCGTGGATCAATTGGTTTTGTTTAGCACAACATTCAAGCGAGCAGAATTGCCTGACGAGCAAATTGATACAACTGTTATTCCTGAGATATGCGACAAATACCCCCGCAAAAACGACAAATTGTCGCATTTGCCGATATGCTTGGCGCAATTGGAAGAACCCCTGGCCTATCCTGACCGGTGTGCACCGCTTCTTGAAAGCCGGTGTCAAAGGACGATGGGACTGCTGCCTCTTAAGCCGCAACCGTGCACCGCCAGGCAAGCCTCCCGACCATGCACACTGGTTGCCAAATGGCACTCGGGCAGGTGACCTCGCCTGCGACTATTCCCAGCGTATGCGGCGCACCATTTCACTCAGCAACGGAACCAGTTCGGCAAGACCCTCGCTGCGGAAAGTGAAGTCAATCCGAAGGAACGAGGCTCTGTCCGGGGACAACATCCAAACCTGCCAGCGAATATCATTCGAATCCAACCCGGCGCGGTTGTCGCGGAAGAAGACAGAAACCACCTCAGCGCCGTCATAACGAAGATTTGTAACCGCGCCCGCGCTCTCCACGTCAAGCCCGGCCTCTCTCAACCCGTTCTCCAAAATCGGAACCAACTGTCGCAACGCCAAGCCGCCGGACGGATGAATCGTGGACTCGATGTGCCCGCCGAACTTCCACCGCGTGTCGAAGCCATAGCCAACGAACGTTTCCATATCTTCGCTGTCCATATCCGCAGAAAAGTCGCGCAAAAAATCTTCCGCATTTTCCGCGCCGATCATGTCGGCAAGGCTCCTCCGGTCAGCCTCAGAAGGCTGTGTCGGGTCGAAGAAAAACCAGCCCGGCGGATAGAAGATCCATAAGCGGCGCTCGCCGTCATGGAACGCGTCCCAATCATACGCCTTCACAAGCGGGACGTCATCCAGCGGGCCGGATGCGGTCACCAGCTGGCTGAAGACCCACCCGGGCTGTTCGTTATAGTTGATTCGCCACCAGGCGCCGGATGAGTTCTTGCCGGTTATGGCAAACTGTTCACCGGCGCTGGCCGTGCCCAGTACGGGGTAAATCGTGCCCGGCCCACCGCGCACGTTCATGTTTCCGTTGACGGTCACGACCGGAAAGGAGGGCGCAGGCTGATTGGCCCATTGCGCCTTCTGTACGATTTCACGCAGCAACGGCTCCAATGCAACGAACTCATCGCTGTGAACGCTGAACGCGAGAGCCAGCAGCGTCTCTTCATCCGGGGAAAGCAGCCAGACCTGCCACACTTCGCTGTTCGTCTCGCTCTCGCGATAGCGGATCGACACCGCCTCTTCGCCCAGCGGCCTGAGTTCCGGAACCAGTCCGACGCTGTCCGCCTCGACGCCATGGCTGTCCTTCAGCCGGTCGGCAACCACCTGCACGTAGCGTTCCAGGCTCAGTCCATCTGCCGCAAAAGAGAAGACAAGCATGAAGTTGCTCGACGCGTCATTCGCCTGATCTGCCTGGAGGCCAAGTCCGACTACGGCATCCTCGCTGCCGGCGCTCATTGCGGAAACCATTGCGCCCATCTCCGCGATGTCGAGTTGCTCCTCATCGCCCTTTCTGGCCGCGGAAAAGAGCGCCAAATCGGCCTGGGAAGGCCTCGCGGGGTCGAAATACCGCCATTCTGGCGGAAGAGACAGCGACAGACCGCGTGCTTCATCCTCATACGTCAGCCAGCCGGATCGATCCGCCTGCGGCGCGTTCGCGGCATCGGCGGACGCAATCACAAGCCCGCCGTAGACCCATGCCAACCTGCCTTCGTACTCGATCTGCCACCAGTCGCCGGCCGCATTTCTGCTGAGCGCGGCGTACTCCTGCCCCGCCGTGGCCGCGCCGATGATAGGATAATTGGTTCCCGGGCCCCCGCGCACATTCATGGTCCCGTTGATCGTCACCGTCGGGCCGGTTGGGGGCTCATACCCGGCCGGGAACCATTCATAAAGGTCTCCTGCCGGGACCGCCGCCGCGTCTCCAATCGGGATCACCAGCGGGTTGTGGATCGACACCACGGGAACCCGGCGCGTGGGGGTATCTGAATAAGCCAGAGACGTCAACGGTTCCGTTTCCCCGGCCTGCTTTACGGAGATGACATACCCGCCTGGTGCAGACCACGTGGCGTCTGCTACGAACAGATCGTAGTCCCCGGTTTGTGGCGCCTGGAAAATGATCCTCGCATCCTCCCCGAACAGACCGCCGCCGCCGTCGTCATCGCTGGCCCACTCCTCCGCGATCGGATCCCAGATAGAGAGAAAAGTGTCAGCCAGCGCCGACCGCGCCACAATCTCGACCGTTTCATTCCTTTCCAAACGCAGGGAAAAGAAATCGATGTCCCTTGGGAAATCGATATTGCCGTTAAGGGACTGTCCCACCTGGATCCGCTGGTTGTCGTCCGGGTCGTCAAAGCGTGTAAGCGGGCGGTTCGCGATCAGCGTTAACTTGCCTGATCCCGATTTCGATACGACCAGAAAGTGCGGCCCGTTGTATTCCGTTTCAAACGAAAGAGAATCGGTCTCATCCTCGGTGACTTCGTAACCATAGGAGTCAAAGACGCGGAACCCGCCTTCGTCTGCGCCGCTCAACTCGACTTCGATCGCCGTGCCGGCCAGCTCGTTGAATATGTAGACATCCCCATAGCTTTGCAATGGGAGTTCATGACGGCGGGCGCCTCCTTCCAGGGGCAGCATCCGCTCGCCGTGGCCGGAAGGATCCTCGCCGGCGATAAGTTGCCGGATGCGCGGCAAGAGGTCGGCAGACGAAGCAGAAAGCACGAATTTCCCCTCGATGATCGTGAAGCCGCTGATGCCGATCACGTAGCCTGTAGAAGAAACGAGCGCGCCGCCGCTCTGCCCGCCCGCAGTCGGAACAGGCGTCTGGAAGTAGGTGACGCCGACAGGCTCCCACTGCCGCAGGCCCGACAGAATTCCCGGCACAATCACTGGTTGTGGGAAGCGATCGTATTCGCCCGGGTAGCCGACCAGATACATGTCGGAGCCAATTGGGATGCTCTCTCCGTCAAGCAGTGTCGCAGCTTGCGCAGGAGCGTCAATCGGGCCAAGCACGGCCAGGTCTGCCAATAGATCCCAGCCCTTAACCGGCACCTGGCCAAACTCGGTTCCATCCGGGAAGACGACGCGCGCTGCGTCGAAGGGCCAGACGACATGGGCGTTCGTCACCACGTACCCCCTCTCGATCAGCACGCCGCTGCCGGAGCCGATTTCCGTCTGAATGAAAGCAATCGCCGGCGAAACCTTGTCGAAGATTTGGGGGCGGGTGAGTGTCTCCACGACGGCCGTTCGTGTAGGAGATGACGCTGCGCAGAACGGCAGGGGAATAGCAAACACGTCGCTCTCTTCGATCTCCTCCCAAGCCGCCGGTATACAGCCAGTGAAATTGTTCTCTGAGTACTGCTCCAGGAACAGGCCGCTCAGGTTGGCGAGGCTGCTCAGTTCAAACGCAATCTCCCCACTCAACCGGTTGCCTCGCAGATCCAACCAGTACAGTGTAGAGAGGCCGAGTTTGCCCAGTACGGCGGGGATCTCTCCGCGTAGCTCGTTGTCCGCAAGGTCCAGCGATTTTAGGTTGTTCAGATTGCCCAATTCGGGCGGAATCTCCCCGCGTAACTGATTGTCCCAGAGATCCAGCGTTTCAAGGTCTGTGAGGTTGCCCAATTCGGGCGGAATCTCCCCACGCAACTGATTGTCCGAAAGATCCAGCGTTTCCAAACTCGTGAGGTCGCCCAAAGCCGGTGGAATCGCGCCGTGCAATCCGTTTCTTGAAAGACTTAGTTTGATTACGCGGCCGCTGTCGTCGGTGGTGACGCCGAGCCAAGTGCCGATCGGCGCATCTGAAAGCCAGTTAAGGTGGTTCAGCCAGTTATTGCCGTCCGTGGCTTGGTAGAGCGCGACCAGCGCGGCTTTGTCCGCCGCGATCTCGGCGGCGGGGGCTGGCGTCGAAAAGGAGGACACGCAAAAGAGCAGCCCGGCTCTGTCCAGGTCGTTCCGTGAAAAGCCGTAGCTTCTGAGATTGCGCCAGGCGGCTGGCATGCAGCCGTGTAACTGGTTGCCTGCGAGGGAGACTCCTTCCAGATGAATGAGGTTGCTCAATTCCGACGGAATTTCGCCGGTAAGCCGGTTACCAGAAAGATACAACTCTTTCAGGTTGGCGAGGTTGCCAAGTTCTGGTGGAATCGACCCACTCAATTGATTGCCTGAAAGGTTAAGCTGTCTCAGGCCATTGAGATTGCCCAATTCTGACGGGATAGGGTGGCTCAACCGGTTGTCCGAAATGTTCAGGAAAGCCAATCTGCTGAGCTTACCAAGTTCCGAAGGAATCTGTCCGCTCAACGCGTTGCTTGAGAGGTATAGTGATCTCAGTTTGGCGAGGTTGCCAAGTTCCGGCGGAATCGACCCGCTCAACTCGTTACTCGGGAGAGACAGCACTTGCAGGTTGATGAGGTCGCCCAGTTCCGATGGAATCGACCCGCTCAACTCGTTGTCCCAGAGTAATAACTCTTGCAGGTTGGTGAGGTTGCCCAGTTCCGGTGGAATCGACCCGCTCAACTGGTTTCCCCCAAGGTGCAGCGATTCCAAGTTGGTGAGCTTACCCAGTTCTGGTGGAATCTCTCCACTCAACGCGTTGTCTGGAAGGGACATTTCTCTCAGGCTTACGAGGTTGCCTAGCTCTGGTGGAATCGACCCGCTCAGCTTGTTGTCTCCACTGAGAGAAAGGTCCAGCACTTCCAGGCTTACGAGGCTGCCCAGTTCCGGCGGAATCGACCCGCTCAATTGGTTTCCCCAGAGAGTCAACTCTCTCAAATTGGAAAGGTTACCCAATTCTGGCGGAATCTCTCCGCGCAACACGTTGTCTGCGAGGGACATCTCTTTCAGGCTGGCAAGCTTGCCCAGTTCTGGCGGAATCTCTCCGCTCAACTCATTGCCCCGAAGGTACAACTTTCTCAAGTCGATAAGGTTGCCCAGTCCCGCTGGAATCGTTCCACTCAAGCCGTTATACGAAAGAAACAGGTCAATCACGCGACCGCGATCGTTGGTAGTGACACCATACCAGCTACCGAACGGCGCGTCGCTCAACCAGTTGTCGTTGTTTATCCAGTTGTCGCCGTCCGTGGCCTCGTAGAGCGCGACCAGCGCCTCCCTGTCCGTGCCGGCGTCCGTAGCGATACGTGTCGATGCAAACACCCGAGGCCCTCTCAAGCCGGCAACCAGGGCAAATACAACGACCATGACGGTCGAAATTCTGAGAACAGAGCTCATGATCTCCCTCATCCTGGCTGGAGGCCCGAACCAAAGACCCAGAGGCCTAGCGAACCGGCGCATGGCCCAAACATTCGCTTGTTGAGCCGCAGGGGATGCGCTGTTGAGTATGGCGGTCCTCACGCAGAAAGACAGAACGAACGCCTCCAGAACTGTCACTGCCATTATCTTCTCCATACGCGCCCAACTCCTTACCCTGGGGCTGTATGGAGCATACGTAAGACCCAAGATCCCAATTACCCGAGTCCAAGTATACCAAATTCGTATGTCATCACCATGCCATTATGCTTTTTCCTTGTGTTAAAATTATGCCAGTAATTGAACGGTCCTTCTCCATCCAGGACTTTGGTCGGCGCGGCGACACGTAACCGCGGACACGAGCAGTCGAATCATTCCTTAGTGGATTGAGAAAGATGAGGGGCTGTTTACCGCTATGGGGTTCCGGCTGCGACCCCAACCGCCGACCGTATGAGAGCGGACATTCCGGACCTCCGGAACCCCATTATTGCAACGCCCCAGGGGCAGCCCTATACAACTGGCCGCGCCAGAGCCGTCCTTAGCGTTTTTCCAGTCATGAGGGTCCCCTGGCTACTTCCCCTTCCATGGCATTTGGCTACCCTCTGAACTTCTTGACAGGAGGGAAACCAGGCTAGGCCTGGGTTTCCGATCACTTCTTCCTTAGTTGTCTTCGCCTGCGTCTCTCCCTTTTCCAGTCACGCACTACGAAGACAAAGCCAACAACCAGTCCAATAGCCGCTACAACAAATATGCCCCCACCGAAACAGAATGGTTCCACGTACCCTTCAATAATATTCGCAACAAACCAGAGCTCTATTTTGCTAATCTGTTCTCTTCTACGTACTAGCATCACGAAGAACCAGAACAGAAAGAAGGGAATGCCAAAAATCCAATAAGTGAGACAGCCAGAGATCGGCGTCCCCTTCCCGGATTCGTCATCGCCGGAAATGCGGAACGTCTCTACGACCTTTTGCCTGATTTTGTCGGTGACATCTCTCCTGGTCACAATCCAGACTCCTTTTTGGCCTCCATCAATACGATGGTTGGCCCCATTGACAAAAGCGCCAAACACCAGGCGCACCGTCGAAAAGGTTTGACTGGAGGACGACGCGCTGCCGCGGGTCAAAACGCAGCTCTCGTGAAGGACCTGGCCACCTGCCCTCAAGGAGCGGGGCATACCCGTTCGTACCGCCCAGCACACCATCCATTTGCGCCAAACACACGCGCAAAAACGACAAATTGTCGCATTTGGCACTGCCGCGGCCGACTAGGGCCCGTAGCACAGCTGCGCACAAAAAACCCGATACGCCCTTGGTGTTCTCCGTGATCCTCCGTGCCCTCCGTGGACAAAAAGGTGTTCTCCGCGTCCCTCCGCGGCCTCCGCGGACAACCTGTAGGGACGCCCTCTTGGCCCGCCCGACCTGTAGTACAATGCCCGCACCTCATCACCAACGGGGGAACTGCAATGGCACGCCAAAAAGAGAAACTGCTGACCGCCGGCGACCTTCTCCGCCTAAATAGCGGACGAATTCGTGGCGAACTGATACAGGGGACGCTTTGCGAAACGATGCCAGCAGGAGTAAGACACGGCCACATTGTGGTGAATCTGACAATTCTGCTGGGTGGCTTCATCAAGCCCCGGCGGTTTGGGTGGATCTTGGCTTCCGAAGTGGGTTTCCTGCTCGAACGCGACCCTGATACTGTGAGGGCGCCTGACATCGCCTATATCTCCGCCAATAGACTCCCTTTGGATGCTGATCTGCCTGGATATTACGAGGGCGCCCCTGACCTGGCAATCGAGATTATCTCTCCCAGCGACAGGCCCCGGGAGCTCTATCACAAAGCCCGCATGTGGATCAGCTTCGGCGCGCCGCTCGTATGGGTTGTGGACCCGGAGAATCGTGCCATCGAAGTCCACCGTCCCAATCAACCTGTGCGGCATCTGGCCGAAGATGACACGCTCGACGGCAGCGAGACGTTGCCCGGCTTCAGTTGTCCCGTGCGCGACGTGTTTGAACTCTAGACCTGAATCCTTCAAGGCGTGACTCAGGAATCCATTCTCCCCTGGAGGTGGTTCAACATGCCGAACCGTGAACCCGGATTTATGACCTGGAAACGTCGCGGCGCAGAACGCGTCCGGCGCCTCGTCGAGGGTATGTCACGGGAAGAACAACTCGAATTCTGGCACAAACGCACAGAAGACATGCGCGCCCGCCAAAAGGCAAGTCAACCAAAATCCCGCAAACAGCCGCCGCTAACCCCATAACCTGGCCGGTCATCCCATCCGCGCCTGCATCCTCGGCACCTTCCTCATCGACCACCCGGGCAAACGCAACGGCCGCCGGCAACCTGCTCCCTGCTTCCTGGAGAGAGAGTTGTCAGCAGCACCCCTTATCCTCCTGACCGGGCAAGCCGCGTCTTATACCAGGGTTGCCCGCCCCCCCCAAGGGGCATGGGCAACCACCCCATACCCTTTTTGGGTATGGGGTAATTGGGGTGGAGACCTCTACCAGAGAGAAACGCGGACACTGATACGCAATTCACTGGCCCTGTCTTTTCCGCCTGCCTAACTGCTTCACCGCTGCCGGAGCTTGGAAGTTGACACCCTAGCCGCGTGGGGGGCATAGTTTAATCTGGCCGCCGTGATGAGCCATTTCCAGCAGACCTAGGCGCTCCATTTCCTGAACATACTTCAAACTCCGAGCTTGGTATTTATGAACATTCTTTATTCGTTCGGCGCCAGCCATTACGGCCTGCCGTGGTCGCCCGACGGCTCTCAGATTGTGTTTACTTCCGAACGGGAGCCCTGCTTCGCATGATCGCATCAAAGGCCCGACCGTCGAACACCAACCGGGGGCCCTTCATGTTCTGTTCAATGCCAGCCGCTTATGCATACAATCGTGCCGCTCGCTTGGTGCCGACCGGTTTTCAGCGGGCATGATGGTCCCCCTGGTGGGGTGAGACATTTGGCATCTTGGTGTGGCCACCGTGCCGAGTGGGCGCGTTGGTTGAGTTGAGGCAGGGGATGTGTGTAAGGTGAAAAAGGTTGCGGGAATCGCGGGCTGGATTCTGTTGGGCGCTGTGGTTGGGGGCGTTGTCGGCTACGTGATGGGGTTACGTGAGGAGGATCCGGGTGTGACGCCTGTGGTGGCGACGGTATTGGTTACGCCGGAGGTTGTGGCGACGCCTGCTTTGGCTGATCGAAATGCTACTGATGGACTCGTGCCGAAAGTGGTGGTGAAAAACTATGGCGTAGCCATCAGTTCGGGTCCCGGGGCTGTTTACGACATTATCGGGAATGCGCCCATGGGGAGCGAGTATAGGATAGTGGGCCGGAATCCGGCGGGTGACTGGTGGAAGATTGTCTTTGTGAATAATGAGGGGGAGGAGGCGCATGGATGGTTGTATGCGCCGTTCGAGAAGGCTGTCAACGCCCGCGGTGTTAGGGTGGTGGACGTACCGCCGACGCCGACGTTTGAACTCTTGTCAACAATTACGCCAGAGCCAACCTTGATTCCAGCGCCGGCATTGACGCCAGCTGAGTCCCGGTGATCTCCTCGCAACTGCACGGGGGCGCACTGTATCAGTATCAACTTGGCCTCTCTATCCAGTCAAACCTGCTGCTAGTGTAGACGCCTTCGCGCCGCTCCATTTGTGCCCTTGCGCCGGGGTTACTTCCAACGGGTCAAAGTCCACCCGGCCTCCAAGAGCAACCGGGAACTGGGTCAGAGCATCCGGCCGCAATCTCAAAAACGACAATTTGTCGCTTTTGCAGACGAATTCGCGCAGTGGCGGCAGACGCTCTCGCAGGGCCGACATGCCGCCTGCCGGTAGAATCGGGCCGTTTCTCTCCCGACCCCCATAACTAACGACCAGAACCTGCGTCACTCCCGGAAGATCTTCTCCGCGTCCCTCCGCGGACAAAACCAGCCGTCCCCGCGGACTCAGCAACTCACAAAAACCGACTACCTGAATCCGCAGTTCCGCAGCCTCAAAAACTGATATGAAACTGACATAAAATGGTCCCTTGTGCCACTGAAATGGCATAAGAAATCTGCTAAACTGTTTAACGGATGTAGATTCCATTTGAAGCCACGAACGTGCGGAACGCCCCGCAACTGGAACAAGGAAGTTCCTCCTGCCTTCCCGAAAAACAGGAACTCCTGGTCCCGCTTGGGATCTGCATCCAGCTGCATTTCCCAAAGTCCTTCGCCCTCAGGCCAACCCTGGAGACGGACAGATGATTGCCCGCATTCAGCTGTTGCTGCTTGATGGCATCCTCGCCGCGAACACCCTGCCCCGGCATTTCGAGTTCGAGCGGACGCGGACCGCGCAGGCGGCCGAAAGCATGATCGATCTGCATTGGATAGATGTGTCGGGCGCGGCGCGTCACGAACTGCGGACGTGGTGCAGGGCTGGCAGGCGTTGACAAGACGGGAATCTGAAGTGGACGCCGCCTGGCTAATCCCAAATGCGCCAATTCGGTGCATTGCAAAAAGGGCACGCCATGACGAAGCTGATTGACTGCCTGATCTGCCTGACCGTCCTCCTTGTCGCCGCCTATATGTGGCCCGTGTCTAAAGCGCTGACTTTCGTTGTCGTCGGAATCCTGTACGGGCTCCTTATGTGGCGTATCATCGGCAACGCACAACGGGAAAAGAAGACTCGCCAGTGAAACCGGCGGGCCACCTGGGTCAGCGGCTTCACCAGCCCGGGTCGGATTAGGAGCTCACAGTGGACAGACGCGAACTGCGGCATATCACAGTGGAAAGCCGTCGGGAAATGATCAGCGGGCGCGCCCAGGTGGACGATTGGGCCGTCGAGCAGCTGACACCGGTTGTAAAACAGGCTGTCAATAGCGGCCGGCGCGCCCAGGTCCTGGACGGCTACTGGATACAATGCGAACTGAAGGACGGCAGCCTGGCGGTCGCCATAGGCCATGCGGACGCGGGCGAAAGGATTCTCATCAGCATGACCGTGCAGCCGGCGCGCGCCGGCGACCTGCCCGTCCTGCGCGTCCGCACCGTCGGTCTGCAGGCGCAGCTGGCATCCGGCGCCGGCAGCCAGCTGTACCGGCTCGCACGTGAGCTGAACGACCTGGAGAGGTCCATCGCCTGGGCTTGGCTGGCCGAACGCGAAAGAGGCGGGCAATGAGCCCTGGTTCAACTTGCATGATCGATCCAGGGTCCGTTGCCGTCTGCCCGAACGGCGTGTGCGCGAGCAAATGCGGCTGGTCTGTGCGCAGCCGTGCGCAGGCAACGCGCTGCGCCCTTGGCGTTCTTCGCGTCTCTCCGTGAATCACAACTTGAATGCATCCGATCCGCGCGGCGCTGGCGTTCTCAAAAATTGATAGCCGTCCATCTCCCAACTGCCGCCTCAGGGAGGCGCGCGCGACGTCATTTCCGCCCCGGAGCGCCACCGCAAAAGCGGCAACCCGGACCCAACCCCTGGTATAGGGGCGAAAATGTCACAGACCCCCCCGGCCATATCAACGACCGCGACGCGTCTGGCAGGCGCCCGGTTCGCCCGTGCAAGTCGCAGCCATCTCTCCATTTCGGGGTCGGTCGGCCGGTAGACCGGCGCAACGAAACCGCCGTCAGCCTCCCGAATAATCCTCTGGCCGACGATCCGCACATACCCGCAGGCCTTCAGCTGTCTGAAATCCCGCACTATCGTCTCGCGGCAGCGGCCGAAATGATCGGCCAGCACCCGGTGAAGGACCGATACGGTCAGCCTTCCGCTCTTCCCCGGTGTGGCAAGGGCGGTCAGAATGTCGAGTATTGCCGCCTGGCGCGCATTCAAAAGCGGGTGCGGCCGGCTCTGCTTCTTGCCGGTCCGCCGCCCGCGCCGCCGGCGTCCCTTCCATCCATACTGCTTTGCCAGCCGGAACAGACTGCCGAGGGTAAGTCCGCCCTCAGCGTCGAAACCCCGCCACTTTGCCGCGCATTCCCCAACCTTGTAGCGGTCCGGATCCGTCGCCGACCAGGCGCGCCACAGTTCCAACCCGTCCTCGACGCAGCCGTAAGTCTCGCCCCAGTGGAGCGCCATACCGACCATCAGCCACTCACCGTAACTGACCTCGCTGCACCGGATTAACCGCAACGCGGCTCGCGCCCGCGCTGTCTGGCCCCGCCAGCCTCTTCCCGGTCGCCGCCGTTTCCCCGTCTTGTAACGGATCGGCCACTGCGAAACGTCAACCGGCTCGACCAGCTCGATCTGCTCGAGCGCCGCCAGCACCGCCTCTTCATCCCACAGGACGGCGTATCCCTTCGCGCAGCGAATCTCCCCGCCCTCCCAATAGCGGTTCCCCACCGGCTTATCGCAGCGGTAATACAGGTGCAGCCCGCCCGACCGCGTCCGCACTTCAAACAAGGGCGCGCCCAAATGGTCCCGCACAGCCTCGCGCCAGTACCAGACCGGCCGGCCCTTGCCGGTGTCAATATCCACCACCAGCAGGCCCGCCGCATAGGGAACGTGCCCGATCATCTGATCGGGATCAGCCCGCGCCGCGTCTACCTCTTCGGCAGACGCGCCGTAACGCAGCCAGCCTTTCGCCAGCGGCCGCTTATCCGCCGCGGCCACAACGACATAATGCAGCTCGCGCTCAGCAGCCGCCGTCTCGCGGTCCATCCCTGCCCCCGTGCCAATAGGCCGCGGGGCAAGGAAAACGCAAACAATATGGGGATTGTCTCTTAAGGAGATTCACGAGGTTCCCGTCGGTCTGTGTTGCGCCGCTTGCCAGGCGGCACGAATTCGATAGATTTCATTATACCATACCCTTGAAAACCACAAAAGCCGCCTATTGGCGGCTTCTGGGCGTCGCTTGGCCGGCGACAATATCGAATTCACCAGGAAAGCAGACGGGCAACTTCCTGGGTTTACAGCCTCTATCCCTGGGCTGCCCGGGCTCCTCCCTGGCGGAAATTCGGGATTCCCTGCCAAGGATAAAGGGGCTGTGCGAGGAAAATCACATCCCCTTATATAAGTAAATTATACAGAGAAAAGTATACTTGTCAAGTTTTGGCAGCTCCGAATGCGGTGTAACCTGTGTGATGCACTTACCGGCCGGGCCAACTACCTGCCGGTCACCGCATGCATCGGATGCCAAAAGTTGCATTAACTCATACATGAATATATTTACAGATGAACATATCTGCATTGCCGGCGCCGCTTCTACTTGCTCAGGAGTCTGGGGCTCGTTGCCATCTGTCCGATCAACGATATCAGCTTTCTGCTCGTGTCATCTTGAGACAAACGGTCACGCGGTTGCAGGTAGACGGCTGTCGCCTGGGTGCGCCATTTGATTGGCAAGCTCGTCCTTCTGTACTTAATCATGGACAGGGACAGAACCTGCACAGGTTCCTCAAGGCTTCGGTTTGACCATGAGCCCAAAGCCTGATAACATAGGGTCGCGGAAAAAAAGTTTCTGCCCCATTCAGGACATCCGAGCCGGTAAAGGAACGGCATGGCCTTCTTCGACAAGATTGTCAGGCCTGGATTTGCGGTTGTCAATGCGCTTGGAGGCGCCTGAGTGGGCACATTCTTAAGGAGAGGCTAACGGGGCAAGACTTCATCCAGATTGAAGGCGGCAGAGCAACGGCGAGCGGGTCATTCCGCCCTTTTTGGGAACAGTTCCTGATAGGAAGACCAGTCGCGGCTAGTACTGGACTGAAGTACAGAGCGTGCCAAGTCAGAGGCCTGACTGGGTGCACGCCTTGTGAGACTGCTTGCTTCAGATGTGGGCCTTTCTTCGACCATACACCCATAGGAGAGAATCATGCGGGTCCAATATCGATTGCTTATACTGTCTCTGATCGTCCTCTTTGTCGCCGGAGCGTGTGCGCCGGTTGAACAGAGCGCGCCGGCTGAGGAGGCGGCTGCCCCGATCGATACGATCATATTCAGCGACCTGAACTGGTCCAGCGCCCAGATTCAGAACCGCGTCGCACAGTACATTGTGGAAAAGGGCTACGGATATTCCACTGAAGTTGTATTTGGTTCAACGTTGCCTTTGTTCCAGGGCTTGCGCAATGGCGATACCCATGTGACCCTGGAAATCTGGCTGCCCAACCAGGATGAGGCCTGGTATGAAGCTCTGGGCAACGAGGAGGTAGTTGAGATTGGCGCGAGCCTGGGCAAGGACTGGCAGTCGGCATTTGTCATTCCCCAGTATCTGCAGGAACAGTATCCGGAGTTGGATAGTGTTGAGGATCTGAAGGACGATCAGTTCAAAGAGCTGTTTGCGTCTGCCGAGACTGGCGGCAAGGTGCGACTGGTTTCGTGTGTTATTGGCTGGGCATGTGAAGAGGTCAATGCGGCACAGGTGATCGGCTACGAACTGGAGGATCATGTACATATTGTTAATCCGGGCGACGGTGCGGCGCTGAATGCGGACCTTTACGGTGCCTACGAGAAGGGGGAACCGTGGGTTGGTTATCAGTGGGGCACCAATGATCCGGCCCTCATTCTCGACCTGGTCCGGTTGGAAGAACCGGCCTACAGCGACGAATGCTGGGCAGCTGACAAAGCCTGTGCATACGAAGACGCGGACATTCTGATTGCCGTCCATCCGGACATGGTTGACGGCGCGCCGGACGTTGTCGAAATGCTGCGGGCGTGGGACTTCAACATCGAAGTCTACAAGGAGGTCGCGCGCTGGCTGGACCAGAACAGTGACGCCAGCAGCAATGACGCGGCGCTGTGGTGGCTGAACAGCAAGTCGGACATCTGGAGCGGATGGGTGACCGAGGATGCTGCCGCGGCGATTGAGGAAGCGCTTGCGGCCAATGAGATCCCGGAAGGGTGGCCTACAGAGTAGCTGAAAGGCCATTTCGCAGCCCAACTGTTAAACTGAACCAGGAAGGGCGGCCCCAAAGTTGGGGCCGCCCTTTTTCGTAAGTTGAGCTCTTTCCAATTAGGCCGCAGAATCGTGCTATGATCCCCCATTCGATGGTTTCAAATCCAGACAGAATGGGAGATGCTCCCCGCCTCAAACCCCTCACGCAGATTCGCTCTTTCCCGGCACGACTCCCCGGCCCTTATTCCCTAACCCCTGCTGTTGCGAGCCGCGAACGGACAACGCGCGTGGCTGGAAGAGCGATGCCAAAAGTTGCATTAACTCATACATGAATATATTTACAGATGAACATATCTGCAGTGCCGGTGCCATACCTCTGCGCGCGCAGGTGTCTCGGGCCCGTTGCCGTCTGTCTGAACGGCGATTCGCGGGGGCAAAATGAGGCCGGTCCGCGCAGGGCTGCGCGGCTGCGCACGGAAAACCCGGTACGCCCTTGGTGTTCTCCGTGACCCTCCGTGGACAAAAAAAGTGTCTCCGCGTACTCGGCAGTTCTCCCCGCGCTAAGTCGTCTCCTGCAACCAGCTCATCTCAGTCAAAAATCCCGCATTCGTTGCCTAACAAGCCGGAAGCGACCTCCCGTCCGGCGGGGGTGAGTCTATGTACGCCGGGACGTATGGTGGAAGGATGCCGGACCTTTTCAAGGTGCCCGGCTTCGGCAAGCTGGGCTCTATACTTGGAAAGGTAGGTGTGTAGCTTGGTCCGGTCGCCATCCCAACTGATCAGGTCGACAATGAAGTTCGCAATCGAAACATTGTCTGCCTCGCCGCCGAACTTCTCGTAGGCGACCAGCAGGGTCTTTCTCCAGGTCAGCATCCTTTCTGTCATCTCCTGCCTCCCCCAGGTCTTATGCCGTATGATGAGCCCCGGTCTCTGGATCACAAGACGGAAAAGATAAGACGCATTCGCACAGATGCGGTTTGCTCGGCCCGGTAACGGGCGGTCCGCCGCCACCCGCGCTCCATCTTGGGCCCCCGGATCTGTAGTACAATGCCCTCACCTCATCACCAACGGGGAAATTGCCATGGCGCGCACAACAGAGAAACTGCTGATCGATGCCGCCTGCGCCGTCGACCCTGCCGCCCCGCCGGCCCGTGCCCCGTCGCAGGCCTGCGTAGATGACGAGCGCGTTCTCAACGTCGGCTTCTACGCCTTCTTCGCGCCCATCAGTTACAGCGCCGTCGAAAATCCGGATGCCAAGGGATTTCACACCCATCGTGGCTATGAAGCCGATCTGCTGACCGCTCTCGAAGCCATCGACGGCGCCGGCCTCTCCTTTTCCCGCCACCCGATCGCGGCCTGGGATGACATCTGGCTGCAGGCGGCGACGCCGCAATACGACATCATCGCCGGCGACATCACCATTCTCGACGCCCGCACCCGGGACGCCGCCGGCAATCAAGTCGTCACCTTCACATCGGGGCACGTCGTCTTCCGCCAGTCACTTCTCGTGCGCGCCGCAGACGCCGCGCGCCTTGCCTCGCATGACGACCTGACCAGCGACATCCGCGTCGGCGCCCTCGCCGGTTCCACAGGCGAACGCCGTCTTCTGGAGCTGACGGGGCTTGTCGATGCCAATGGTGTCCTAACCGCCGGCGTACGCATTGACACGCCCGCCGGCGCAGTGGTCGCCGATGGCAGTCCGGACTACCTCATCACCGCAGCCGCCGAATCTCCCATTCTTGCCGGAAGACGGCGCCTCCACCCGCCTTCACAGACCATGCCGCAACTGGTGTATCTCGGGGACCAGGCCGGTGAACTGGAGCTTCTCGACGCCCTCGAAGCGGGCACGATAGACGCAGTGGCCAGAGGCGAAATCGGCAACCGCGACGCATCCCACGCGCGTGGCGGCGCCTTCACGGTCACAGCCCTCGACCAAAAGGTCGAACATGGCGGCTTTGCGCTCGCCGCCGAAAATGCCGAACTGGCCTCCTGCCTCGACCGCATGATCACCTGGCTCACCGACAACCGGCGCATCGACTATGCAAATTGGCAAGAAGACCCTGCCGTATTCATGCGCCGCGCCGCCATGTGGAACGAGAGAGAGCCTTGACATATGCCTGAACAGCGATCTGCAGGAGCAAAATCCAGCTGGTCCGCGCAACTGCGCAAAGAAAATCCAATTCGCCTCAGTTGTTCTCCCTGTCCTTCCGTGGATAAAAGGATGTTCTCCGCGCCCCTCCGCGCCCTCCGCGGATCAAAAAGATGTTCTCCGTGTCCCTCCGTGTCTCTCCGTGGATCAAAAGGTTTCGCCGTTCTCCGCGCCCCTCCGCGTCCTCCGCGGATCAAAAAGATGTTGCCGTTCTCCGTGCCCTCCGCGGACAAAAAGCAGTTCTCCGCGTGACTTCGCGGATCGATGGACCGCCCCTGTAGTTGCCCTGCCGGTTGCATCTGGCTACACTAAGAGCGCCGGGCCCCTGGCCCAATCTGCCGTCACCTCGCTATCCCCCAATGGAGGAGTGAATGCTCGCCAAAGTGCGCAGCTGTGCCATTGTAGGTCTGGATGCCGAACAGATCGAAGTCGAAGTCGATATCACCAACGGGCTCGAACGGCTGACCGTCGTCGGCCTCCCCAGCGCCGCCGTCCGCGAAAGCGGCGAACGCGTTCGTTCCGCAATCGCCAACAGCGGTTTCCACTTCCCCCACCACCGCCTCACAGTCAACCTGGCCCCGGCCGACCTCCGCAAAGATGGCCCCGCCTACGACCTGCCCATCGCCCTCGGCATCATGGCCGCCACCCGCCAGGTGCTGGCCGAAATGGACGACGCGCTCGTCGTCGGCGAGCTCGGCCTGGACGGCTCCGTCCGCCCCGTAAACGGCGCCCTGTCTATGGCCGCAATGGCCCAAAAGGCAGGTTACCGGCGCCTCTTCATCCCCCAACCCAACGCCTCCGAAGCCGCCCTCGTCGAGGGCATCGACGTCTTCCCCGTCGGCCATCTCAGCAATCTCGTGGCCCATCTCTCAGGGCAAAAGGAGATCCCTCCCCAGAACGCGACCACCTTCGACCCCGGTGAAGAGGTCGTTCACGCCGTCGACTTTCAGGACATTCGCGGCCAGGAGCACGCCAAGCGCG